>NZ_JBWKOU010000026.1:0-70428 GCF_059416245.1 Curvibacter sp. GW821-FHT09D12
ACGTGGCCGATCTTCACGACCTGAACGTCTTGTGCCGAGGCAGCGCCTGCCAGAACTGCCAGGGCAGCAACAGCGGTAAGTGTCAACTTCAATTGCATGGATGAACTCCGAATCAGTAATAAACGCCGATAGAAGGCGGCGGTGGAAGGTATTTCAATTTCCGGGCCAGCTTTGTCGGGAGATGCCCTTAAAGCCCCTCTCCATCAATTCGATTCATGTACCAGCAGCCTGATTAATAGAACGTCCCACCGCATGAACGATCGATCCGCAGGCAACGAACGCTCCAGCCTCAATCAGCAAGATTCGATCCCCAGGAGATTCATCAGAAAAATTGATGATTCATGAAGCGCGCTAATTGGCATACGGGTGTCACAAAAACCCCACACCAAAAAGTTACGAAATGCAAACATGTCCCTAAAATCCGCGACCTGTCGTCAATGACATTTATTTGTGGGCGAAAAACCATTTCGCCTCATCTTGGTGCCTTCCTGGTCGGATGCACCCAGACGTGGCGCGATGCGGCCCTTCTGACTCACCCCTGCCCCACCTGAACACAGGACTTGCAATGAAAAAGACATTTCTGATGACCGCCCTGGCCCTGAGCCTGGGCTCTGCCTACGCCCAATCGAGCGTCACCCTGTACGGCGTGATCGACACCGCCTACCAACACCAGACCAACGCGACCGCCACCGGCGGCAGCCTGAACGCTGTGACTTCGGGTTCGATCAGCGGTAGCCGTTACGGCTTCAAGGGCAAGGAAGACCTGGGCGGCGGTCTGTACTCGCTGTTCACCCTGGAAGCCGGCTTCAACCCCAATGACGGCAGCCGTGGCCAAGGCGGACTGGCTTTCGGTCGTCAGGCCTTCGTGGGCCTGGGTGGTGACTTTGGCCAACTGACCGTGGGCCGCCAGTACACCCCGCTGTTCGAGCACTACGGCAATTTTGACCCGCTGTGGGGCATCTCCAACGTCAACGAATCGGGCTTCTACCTGGCCTACGGCACGTTCCGCCAGAACAACGCCGTGCGTTACGCCAAGAACATCGCTGGCGTGAACTTCGCCGCCATGCACGGCTTTGGCAACGTGTCGGGCTCCACCTCGGCCGGCCAACTCAATGGTCTGCAAGCCAACTACACCGCCGGTCCCCTGCTGGTCGGCGCGGCCTACCAGAAGTTTGACGTGAACGCCTCGGCCAGCACCAACCTGGGCAGCACTTCCAACGCCATGATCGGCGCCAACTACGGCTTCGGCCCGGCCCGCGTGTTCTTCAACTACATGGACACCAAGCTGAGCACCGGCGCCAAGAGCGACATCGCCACCCTGGGCGTGAACTACGAAGTGACCCCGCTGGTGGGCCTGATCGGTGCTTACTACAACGACAAGACCAAGTCGACCACCAATGTGGACGGCAGCCGCAACACCCTGGCACTGGGCCTGACCTACACGCTGAGCAAGCGCACCATGGTCTACACCTATGTGGACCGCTCCAAGCAAAACAGCGGCTACTCGGCCACCGCGATCACCGCCGGCTCCGATCTGTTTGGCGCCGCCTCGACGCTGAGCACCCGCTCCAACCTGATGCTGGGCGTGCGTCACGCCTTCTGATCGGCCCCCTCGATCTGACCAGGGAGGGTCGCTGCCCGGCCCCTCTGGTCTCTGGTTTCTCCAAGTTGAAGCCCCTTGCTCACGCCAGGGGCTTTTTTCATGGCTTCACGCCGGCGCGCCTGACTGCAGCAGGGCCCACAGCCGGCTTGACGACAGCGGCATCTGCAGCCTCGGCGCCGTGCCGGCCCGGCCTGCCCGGGCCAGGGCATCAGCCACAGCATTGACCAGGGTGGGGGTGGCGCCAATGGTGCCCAGCTCGCCCACGCCCTTGACCCCCAGCGGGTTGTTCTTGCAAGGGGTGGACTCGTCCATCGTGGTGTGGAATTCGGGCGCCAGGTCGGCCCGCGGGGCCGCGTAATCCATCAGGCTGCCGGTGACCAGTTGCCCGGTTTCGCGGTCGTACAGCAGGTGCTCGCACAGGGCCTGCCCCAAACCTTGCACAGCGCCACCGTCCAGTTGGCCGCGCACGATGAGGGGGTTGACCACCCGCCCCACATCATTGACCGAGGAATAGGCCACCACCTGCACATCGCCCGTCTGAGGGTCCAGCTCGACCTCGCAAACATGGCAGCCATTGGGCCAGGTGGGACCCGATACCGTGCTGGTCGAATCGATGTGGATGCGCTGCTCGCGCTGGGCCCGCGCCAGCGCAAACAGGTCGATCCCCAGATCGGTGCCTTTCACACTGAAGCGCCCGCCTTCATAGGCGATGTCCTCGGCGGCCACCTCCAGTTCGGCCGCCGCCAGGGTCTTGGCGTGCTCGATGGTGCGTTCGGCCCCCACCCGCACGGCCGAGCCGCCGGTGAACAAGGAACGTGAGCCCGCACTGCCGAAGCCGTCGCCGCGGTCGGTGTCACCCAGCACCACGCGCACCTGCGCGATCGGCACCCCGAACACATCCACCACCAGCTGGGCCAGCGTGGTGGCAATGCCCTGGCCCATGGCGTTGACGGCGGAGAACACTTCGATGGTCTCGTCCGGCAGCACGGTGACGGTGACGCGTTCCTCGAACACATTGCCACCGGTCCACTCCAGGAAGGTGGCAATGCCTTGGCCACGCAGCAACCCCTTCTGGCGCGAGGCCGCAGCCCGGGCCTCAAAGCCGGTCCAGTCGGCCTGCACCAGGGCCTGGTCCATCACCTTCTCAAAACAGCCGGTGTCATAGGTCTGCCCCATGGGGTTCTTGTAGGGCATCTGCTCGGGCTGGATGAAGTTGCGGCGGCGCAAGGCCACGCGGTCGATGCCAGTCTGCCGGGCTGCCTCATCCATCAGGCGTTCCATCGTGAAAATGGCCTCGGGCCGCCCGGCGCCGCGGTAGGCCCCGGTGGGTGCGGTGTTGGTCAGCACCGCCTTGAAGTGGAAGTCGATGGTCTGGATGTCATACACACTGGTCTGCACCCAGGGGCCGATCAGCAGCTGGATGGCCACCCCCGTGCCCGTGGCATACGCCCCCACATTGGCCAGTGAGCGCAAGCGCAAGCCCAGGATCTTGCCGTCGGCCGCCAGCGCCAGTTCGGCACGGGTCTGCAGGTCCCGGCCATGGCTGGACGACAGGAACTCTTCGCTGCGCTCGGCCACCCATTTCACGGGGCGCTGCAGGTGCTGGGCCGTCCAGGCCACCACCATGTCTTCGGGGTAGGCACCGGTCTTCATGCCGAAGCCGCCGCCCACATCGCCAACCACCACCCTCAGCCGCTCTCGCGGCAGGCCCAGCACGGCGATCAGGGTGTCGCGCACACCCGAGGGCATCTGGGTGCTCATGCGCAGGGTCAGGCGCCCATCGGCCGGATCGGGGTAGGCCAACACGGTGCGCGGCTCCAGCGTGAGGGCCGCCAGGCGCTGGTTGACCACCTCCAGCGCCACCACATGGGTGGCCTGGGCAAATGCCGCGGCACAGGCCACCGCGTTGCCGTGCTGCATCTCGGCGGCCACGTTGTCGGGGGCCTCAGGGCACAACGCGGGGGCGCCAGGGTGGGTGGCGTCGTCAAGGTTCACCACCATGGGCAACTCTTCGTACTCGACGAACACCGCCTCGGCCGCATCACGCGCCTGCTGTGGCGTGTCGGCCACCACCGCCACCACGGCTTCGCCCACATAGCGCACCCGCTCCTGGGCCAGCGGGTGGCGTGAAGGCGAGGCGGCCACACCATCGGCCCGCTTGAAGCCGGCATTGCCGGGCATGGGTTTGACGCCGGCCTGCGCCAGATCGGCCCCGGTGTAAACGCCCAGCACCCCGGGCAGGCCCAGGGCCGCCGAGCGGTCGATGCTCACGATGCGTGCATGCGGGTAAGGCGAGCGCTGAAACGCCAGATGGGCCTGTCCAGGCAGGCTGAAGTCATCGGCATAACGGCCTGCCCCTTTGAGCAGACCTTCGTCTTCGAGGCGCAGCACAGCCTGGCCGCTGCCAAATCGGGCAAAGGAAGATGGGGTGTTCACGGATTTGTCTCGCTGGTTGGAGCTTTGGAAACGGAAAACGGGAAACAGGGAACGGGCTGGGTACCGCCAAACACTCTAGCCAATTCCCGCCTCGGCTGCTGTCGCCGAACTCACGTCGCCCGGACCCGCCTGTCTTGTGGGCACCGATCTGGCGCCCAAAGCCCCCTGAAACCGGGAATGTTTCATGCTTGATGCTGCACCGCAGCAATACCCCTGTGACCCGCCGTCACGTGGGGTCTTCTGGCCTCTTTCCCAACCCTCGACAGGAGCCCTTCATGCTGGACCGAAGCTCAACCTTGTTTTCTCACGTCAAGCCTGGCGACAACGATTACGTCAGTGGCGGATTGCGCGACTTCTTCCTGTACCGAGACCTGGGCGTGGCCGCCGCCACGCACGGCCAGGTGATCGCCCACCTGGTGAAAGCCAACATGGCCCCTGAAGCGGGCACCGGGTGGCACCGGCATGAGGCCGATTTTCAGATCGTGATCATGCTCAAGGGCTGGGCACGCTTCATGTACGAAGACCAGGAAACCCTGGTGCAGGCCGGCGACTGCGTGCACCAACGCCCGGGCATCCGGCACTACCTGTTCGACTACTCGCCCGACATGGAATACCTTGAGATCGTCTCACCGGCCGACTTCAAGACCGTGGACGTGCCCGCGGTGTGCCCCATTCCGGCGCCCACGCCCTGGGTCTGACACAGGCCATGCACCCGCATGGGGCGGGTGCACCACCGAGAACGTGTTGACGTTCTCAGAACTCAGCGTCGAGTTCGTCGATTTCATCGGGCTCCAAGGCCGCGGCGGCCACCCACTCCTTCATGGCGGGCAGGGCCATGATGGTCTTGCAATACGCGGCACACACCGGATCCAGCGCCACATCGTAGGTCTGGAAGCGGGTCACCACCGGCGCAAACATCGCATCGGCGATGCAGGGCTGGGCGCCGAACAAATAGGGGCCGCCGTAGCGCTGCAGGCACTCGGTCCAGATGGTGGTGATGCGATCGATGTCGGTCTGTGCACGCGACCACAGCTTGAACCCCGGGAAATGGGCCTTGATGTTCATGGGCAGGGACGAACGCAGGGCGCTGAAGCCCGAGTGCATCTCACCGCAGATGGCTCGGCAATGGGCCCGGGCAGCACGATCCGCCGGCAACAGGCCGGCATCAGGCCGGATCTCGTTGAGGTACTCGCCAATGGCCAGGGTGTCCCAGACATGCAGTCCGTCATGGTCGAGGGCGGGCACCCGCATCGAGGCCGACAACAGCAGCATCTCGGCCTTCATGTCGGGGTCATCGGGTGAGATCACCTTTTCGCTGAACGGCAAGCCCGCCAGCTTCGCCATCAGCCAGCCACGCAAGGCCCAGGCACCGTAGTTCTTGCTGCTGATCGTCAAAACCGCTTTGGCCATGGCTTGCTCCTGTAGGTGCAGCGGCTGTGCAAGCCCCGTGCCATGCCGCCAGCGCCAGGCCTTGGCCCGCAACTTGCCTTCGCCCCGGCAACACCCACCGAAAGATTGCCATGCTGTATCAGGCCTACCAACTCCAGTCTGACCTGATGTCCCCGCTGCGCCTGATGGCGCAGGCCATGGGCTCGGCGTTCATGGTGCCCGGCACCGAACGCACGGTGCTGCGCCAGATGGCCGCGGCTGGCGAGGTGTTCTCGCGCCTGCGGCTCACGCACAGCCGGCCGGCCTATGGCATCGATGCGGTGCAGATCGGTGAACAGCGCGTGGCCGTCACCGAACGGGTGGCGCACACCCTGCCCTTCGGCACCCTGCTGCACTTTGCCAAAGACCCGGCCGCCGGCCTGCCCACCCAACCGCCCGTGCTGCTGGCCGCCCCCCTGTCGGGCCACTTTGCCACCCTGCTGCGCGAAACCGTGCGCACCCTGCTGCAGGACCACGATGTCTACATCACCGACTGGCACAACGCCCGCGACGTGGCCCTGCGCGAAGGCGCCTTCGGGCTGGACGACTACATCCGCTACATGATGCTGTTCCTGCAGCACATCGGCCCTGGCACCCACCTGGTGGCCGTGTGCCAGCCCTGCGTGGCGGCCCTGGCCGCCACCGCCCTGCTGGCCGAAGACGATGACCCGGCCCAGCCGCGCAGCCTGACCCTGATGGCCGGCCCGGTGGACTGCCGGGTCAACCCCACCGAGGTGAACCGACTGGCCACCAGCAAACCCATCGAATGGTTTGAAAAGAACCTGATCAGCCATGTGCCCCTGCCGCACCGGGGCTTCATGCGCCGCGTGTACCCAGGCTTTGTGCAGCTCAGCGCCTTCATGAGCATGAACCTGGAACGCCATCAACAATCGTTCGAACACCTCTACCAGCACATCCTGGAGGGCCGCCTCGACGAGGCCGAGACCATCAAGACCTTCTACGAGGAGTACCTGGCGGTGAACGACCTGCCCGCCGAGTTCTACCTGGAAACGGTGGAGAAAGTGTTCCAGACTTACGACCTGGCCGTGGGCCAGCTCCACTACCAGGGCCGCCGCGTCAACCCGGCCGCCATCCGGCGCACGGCACTGCTCACCGTCGAAGGCGAGCGCGACGACATCTGCGCCATCGGCCAGACCGTGGCCGCACAAGACCTGTGCAAAAGCGTGCGCCCCTACCTGAAGAACCACCACGTGCAGACCGGCGTGGGCCACTATGGCGTGTTCAGCGGCCGCAAGTGGAACCAGCAGATCTACCCGCGGGTGCGTGACAGCATCCACGCCAGCCTGGGTTGAGGCGCAGTGCCCAGGTGCTTGCGTTGAACTGGCGCTTGAAGTTCTGTCACCACTGCGTCCTCCACACAAGATTTGCACGTCAACCTCAGACCTTGTGAAGCCCTCAAGGTTGAGAGCTCATGTGCTCAGCCGGCCACCTGCCGCGCCACCCGCGCCACCTGGGCGGCGTCCACGCCAAAGAAAGCGCGCAAGGCGGCGCGCGTGTCGCTGCGGCCGAAGCCGTCGGTGCCCAAGGTGACATAGCGGCGCCCGGCCGGCATCCAGGCGCGCACGCTTTCGGGCACGGCGCGCACATAGTCGGTGGCCGCAATGACCGGGCCTTCGGTGTCGGCCAGCAAGTCCGTCAGCCAAGGGGTTCCTGGGTCAGGCTCACCCGCCAGGGCCCGGGCCTCGCAGGCCTGGCCATCGCGGGCCAGTTCGCTCCAGCTGGTGACACTGATCACGTCCACGGAGAACCCCTCGGCGGCCAGTTGTTGGGCCGCCTTGACCACCTCGGTGAGGATGGCGCCCGAGCCGAGCAGGGTCACCTTGTGGGTGGCCGCGCCGGGGATGCGCTGCAGCCGGTAGGCGCCGCGCAACACGCCTGCAGACGCGCCTTCGGGCAGGTCGCGCTGGGCGTAGTTCTCGTTCATCAGGGTGAGGTAATAAAAAACGTCTTGCTGCTCGACCAGCATCTCGCGCATGCCCTGGTCGATGATCACGGCCAGTTCGCCCGCGTAGGCCGGGTCGTAAGCCTTGCAGTTGGGGATGGTGGCCGCCACCAGGTGACTGCTGCCGTCCTGGTGCTGCAGGCCCTCGCCGCCCAGCGTGGTGCGGCCCGAGGTGGCACCCAGCAGAAAGCCGCGGGCGCGCTGATCGGCCGCGGCCCAGATGGCGTCGCCCACCCGCTGAAAGCCGAACATCGAGTAATAGATGTAGAAGGGCAGCATGGCCAGCCCGTGCACGCTGTAGCTGGTGGCGGCAGCGGTCCAGCTGGCGATGGCCCCGGCCTCGCTGATGCCCTCTTCGAGGATCTGGCCGTCCAGCGCCTCACGGTAGCTCAGCACCGAGCCGATGTCTTCGGGCGCATAGCGCTGGCCCACGCTGCTGTAGATGCCCACCTGCTTGAACAGATTGGCCATGCCGAAGGTGCGCGCCTCGTCCGCCACGATGGGCACGATGCGCGGGCCCAGTTGCGGGTCTTTCAGCAGGTTGCCCAGCATGCGCACAAAGGCCATGGTGGTGCTCATCTCCTTGCCATCAGGCTGCAGGGCGAACTGGCCGTAGCGGCTCAGTTCGGGCACCGGCACCACCTCGCAGGCGGCCTCGCGGCGCGGCAGAAAGCCCCCCAGCGCGGCGCGGCGCTGATGCAGGTAGCGCATCTCATCGCTGTCGGGCGCGGGTTTGTAAAAGGTCAGCGACTTGGCCTGCTCATCGCTGAGCGGCAATTGAAAGCGGTTGCGGTACTCGATCAGGTCGTCTTCGTCGAGCTTCTTCTGGCTGTGCGTGGTCATCTTGCCCTGACCGGCCGTGCCCATGCCATAGCCCTTCTTGGTGTGGGCCAGGATCACCGTGGGCTGGCCACGGTGCGCAGCCGCCGCGGCATAGGCGGCGTGGATCTTGACCAGATCGTGCCCGCCGCGCTTGAGGCGGTCGATCTGCTCGTCGGTCAGCCCCATGGCCAGCGCGGCCAGCTCAGGGTTCTGGCCGAAGAAATTGTCGCGGTTGAAACGCCCATCCTTGGCCGCAAAGGTCTGCATCTGGCCATCCACCGTGGCCGACAGGGCGCGGGCCAGGGCGCCGGTGATGTCGCGAGCAAACAGGCCGTCCCAGTCGCTGCCCCACACCAGCTTGACCACGTTCCAGCCGGCGCCGGCAAACAGGCGCTCCAGCTCGTCGATGATGCGGCCATTGCCGCGCACCGGGCCATCCAGGCGCTGCAGATTGCAGTTGACCACCCAGACCAGGTTGTCCAGCCCCTCGCGGGCGGCCAGGGTCAGGGCACTCATGCTTTCGGGCTCGTCCATCTCGCCGTCGCCGAACACGCCCCAGACCTTGCGCGCGCTGCAATCGAGCAACTGGCGGTGCGACAGGTAGCGCATGAAGCGCGCGTGGTAGATCGAGCTGATCGGCCCCAGGCCCATCGAGCCGGTGGGGAACTGCCAGAACTCGGGCATCAGCCACGGGTGGGGGTAGCTGCTCAGCCCTTGGGCACCTGCCGCCGGGGCCGAAATTTCCTGCCGGTAGTGCATCAGGTCGGCTTCCTGCAGGCGCCCTTCGAGGAAGGCGCGCGCATACACCCCCGGGGCGCTGTGCGGCTGGAAGAACACCAGGTCCCCGCGATGCTGGCCCGGGCCCAGGCCCTGGCGGGCATGGAAGAAGTGGTTGAAGCCCACCTCGAACAGATCGGCCGCACTGGCATAGCTGGCGATGTGGCCGCCCAGCTCGGCCGAGCCACCGGTTTCCACCTGATTGGCCCGCACCACCATGGCCAGCGCGTTCCAGCGCATCAGCGACGCCAGCCGCTCTTCGATCGCCAGATCGCCCGGAAACGCGGGTTGCTGCCCCACCGGCACCGTGTTCACATAGGCTGTGTTCAAGCCGGGGCGCCATCCCGTCTGATGCGCCCGGGCCAGGCGGGCCAGTTCGTCCAGCACGAAACGGGCTCGCTCCGGCCCCTGGGTCTGCACCAGGGATTCGAAGGCCTCACGCCATTCGGCGGTCTCGGTCGGGTCAGCATCGGGGATGCCATCGATGAGCTGCAGGAAGCGGGGATCGGCAGGTGCGTTCATGGTTCAGTACTTTAGGGAAATCACCACAGAATGAGTCGCCAAAACAAGCCTCAAAAACAAGCAATCTCAGCACAATATGCGGCTTATTTAATCAATTCCCACATATGAAGCTGGACACACTGGACCTTCGCATCCTGGCCGAACTGCAGGCCGATGGCGCGCTGTCGAACGTCGAATTGGCCCGTCGCGTGCACCTGTCACCGTCGCCCTGCCTGGCCCGCGTGAAGGCGATGGAGCAGGCAGGCGTCATCTCGCGCTACGTGGCGCTGGCCAGTGCGGCGGCGCTGGGCCTGGGCCTCAATGTGTTCATCTCGATCAGTCTGCGCACCCAAAGCAAGGCCGCCCTGGCCGACTTCGAGCAGCGCATCTGCGAGCACGACGAGGTCATGGAGTGCTACCTCATGACGGGCGACAGCGACTACCTGATCCGCGTGGCCGTGACCGACATCGCCGCCCTGGAGCGCTTCATTCTCGAACAGCTCACGCCCATTCCCGGGGTGGAAAAGATCCGCTCCAGCTTTGCCCTCAAGCAGGTGCGTTACAAAACTGCGCTTCCATTGCCCTCCATGGGTCGCTGATCCGTCGATACGAGACAAATGACCTTGACACACCCCTCAAATTCATCTTGTAACAATTTTTTGATTCACCCAGAATGGGGCTGTCCAAACCGGTTTCGTCGGATCCGTTCCAGGAAGGCCGCCAATCATGCAGGGCAGGGGAGTTCAAAAAAATCATCGTCCAGGCGACAGGCTGCGGGCTGGGCTGCGGCATGCGTTGCTGGCCTGGGGGCTGATGGCCCTCGGCCAATTGGGCTGGGCCGGCGAGGCCTTGCGCCTGCGCTTTGCGCCTGAGAAGGATTACGGTCCGTTCATCTACCTGACCGACGAGGGGCAGGTGGAAGGCCTGTCGGCCGACTTTCTGAACGCCATGGCCACCCAGGGCGAACTTCGGATCGACACCCTGCCGGCCCAACCCCTGGCCTCCATCCTGGAGGCCGCGCGGCAGGGGCAGGTTGACCTGATCTCCTCACTGCGCCCCACCCCGGAACGGGCCGAATTTCTCGGCTTCACCCGCCCCTATGTCACGGTGCCTGCCGTGCTGGTCACCCTGCCCAGCCGCGACCCCCAGTCGCTGGGGGACTTCCGTGGCCGGCCGGTGGCCGTGGGCCGGGGCTACGCGGTGGAATCCTTTGTTCGAGAGAAGTACCCCGAGGTCCAATGGATGCCGGTGGATGACGACAGCGAGGGGCTGCGCCTGCTGCGCGCGGGTCAGGTGGGAGCGGTGGTGGCCGATGTGGCCAGCGTGCACTTTGCAGCCGACCGCCTGGGCCTGCGGGCCGTGCAGGTGAATGCGGCCATCGGCTTCGAATACCCCTTGAGTTTTGCCTTTCCCAAATCCCGCCCAGACATCGGGCGGGTACTGGAGGAGAGCTTGCTGCGCCTGCCGGAAACCCGGCGCCAGACGCTGCGCCAGCGCTGGCTGGACGGGCGCCAACAGAGCAGTGACGATCCGCGCGCGGTGTGGCTGCGGCGTATCGGCTTGGGCCTGGCCGGGGTGGCCGTGCTGGGCCTGGCGGTGACCCTGGTGCGCAGGAGCCCGGATGACGACGCCCTCTGAGCCCGACGCCTACGCCTCCAGCGAACTGGAATCAGACCCCTCCGGCCCGCCTGTGCAACGCCACAGCGTGTGGGGTGCGGCCCTGTTCGGCGCCGTGCTGTATGCGCTGCTGGCCGGGATGAGCATCGCTTTGTCGCGCCTGCCGGGCAGTGTGGCCACCCTGTGGTTCGCCAACATGCCCGGTGCCTTGCTGGTGGCGCGCCGGCCCGCGCGCGACGCCTGGGTGCTGCTGCCCGCCCTGACCCTGGGCAACCTGGGCGCGAATCTGCTGCTGGTCGAAGACTGGCACGCGGCCGTGGCCTTTGTGCTGCCCAACCTGATCGAGGTGACCCTGGCAGCCCGGGCACTGCGGCGGGTGAAGGGGGACATCGATCTGCTGAGCAGCCCGGCCCGACTGCTGTTGATCGTGCTGAATGCCGGGCTGGTGCCCGCGCTGATTGGCGCCACGCTGGGGGCAGCCATGCTGGCGGGCAGCACCGCAGCCAGCTTCGGCTTCCTGTGGCCGCGCTGGCTGGAGGGCAGCCTGATCGGCGCCATCTCCATGCTTCCGCTGGTGCTGTTCGTTCTGATGCACGGTGCGCGTGTCCTGTTACACCAACTGCGCAGCCTCGAAAACGGCTCGCTGCTGCTGCTGAGTGCGGCCGTGGCCCTGGTGGTGCCCGTGAGCGTGCCCTTTCCCTTTGTCTACGTCACCCTGCCGCTGGCCCTGGCCGCCCTGCGTGGCGGCTTTGCCGTGACGGCCAGCGCCAGCCTGCTGGTGTCGATCCTGACCGGGGCCCAGATCGGCCTGGGGCTGCTGATCCCACCGCCCACCACGCTGCATTGGGAGCATGTGCTGTTTTACCTGCCCATCCTGGCCGTGGTGGTGCCCCCCACCCTGCTGGCCAGTGCCATGGAGGGCTACCGCCGCAGCCTGCGCGAACTGCGCACCAGCGAGCGCCGGCTGCGCACCCTGTACAGCCACACCCCCGCGCTGATGATGTCGTTTTTGCCCGACGGCCGCCTGCTGAGCGTGAGTGATCTGTGGCTGAACAAGCTCGGGCGTTCGGGCCCCGAGGTGCTGGGCCAGCCCTTCACCGACTTCATGCCGGCCGAGTCGGCCCAGTACATCCAGGCCCATGTGCTGCCTGAGCTGCTGCAGCGGGGCCAGTGCCGCGATGTCGCCTGCCGCTGGGTGACCGGCCGGGGCGAGTTGATCGAGTCGCGCTTGTCCGCCGTGTGGGAACGCAACGCCCGTGGCCAGCCGACGCGGGCCTTGGCTGTGATCGAGGATGTGACGGAGAACCAACGCCTGGCCCATTTCGCGGCCCAGCGCGAGTTCATCGAAGTGACCCTGCACTCCATCGGCGATGGGGTGGTGGCCTGTGATGCCGAGGGCCGGATCCAGTACCTCAACCCCGTGGCCGAGGCCTTGCTGGGCGTGCAGCGCCAGAGTGCACAAGGCCATGCCTTTGACCAGACCCTGGTCCTGCTCGACCCCGAAACCCGCTTGCGCATCGATAACCCGGTGCTGCGCTGCCTGCGCACCGGACGCGGCTCCGGCCTGCCCCGCGAAGCCTTGATGCGAGGCCTGTCGGGGCAGCAACACCCGATCCAGCACGCGGTGTCACCCATCTTCGATCCGCTCGGCCAGTTGCGTGGCGCGGTGATGGTGTTCCAGGACGTGCGCGAGGCCCGCGCCCTGGAGCAGCGCATGGCCCACCTGGCCCACCACGACGCCCTGACCGACCTGCCCAACCGCGTGCTGTTGCAAGACCGCATCCAGCAGGCCTGCGAGCGCAGCCGTCGTGAAGGCGGTGGCTTTGGCGTGATGTTTCTCGACCTGGACCACTTCAAGCACGTCAATGACTCACTGGGCCATGCCGCTGGCGATGAGCTGCTGCGCGAAATGGCGCGCCGGCTCAAGGCCACGCTGCGCACCTGCGACACCATCTGCCGACTGGGGGGCGACGAATTCGTCATGCTGGTGGGGGATATCCAGAGCCCCCAGGACCTGGGGGCGGTGGCCGAGAAGGTGCTGTCCGAGGTGGCGCGCCCCTGCCTGATCGCTGGCCGGGACATGAACATGTCGGTCAGCCTGGGCCTGGCCCTGTTCCCGGCCGACGGCGAAAACGTGGAGCTGCTCATGAAGCACGCCGACACCGCCATGTACCGGGCCAAGCGCGAGGGCCGCAACCGTTACCACTTCTTCTCGCGCGCGCTGGACGAGGCCGCCACCGTGCGCCTGCAACTGGAGCAGGACATCCGTCGGGGCATTGCCACGCGCGAATTCATCGTGCATTACCAGCCTCTGGTGCGGGCCCGCGATGGCGCCGTGATCGGGGCCGAAGCCCTGGTGCGCTGGCAGCGCGGGCCTGACACGTGCTGGGGCCCGGGGCAGTTCATCGCGGTGGCCGAAGAAAGCGGCCTGATCGTGGCCCTGGGCGAACAGGTGCTGGAGCAGGCCTGTTCCCAATTGCGCCAATGGCAGGACCAGGGGCTGCCGGTGCAGCGGCTGTGCGTGAACGTGTCACCGCTGCAATTCGCCGCCCCCGGCTTTGTCGAACAGGTGCTCGCCCAGGCCGAGCGCCAGCACATCAACCCAGCCCTGCTGGAGCTGGAGATCACCGAGGCCTCGTTGATGAGCCACCCCGAGCAGACCCGCGAAGCCCTGCGCCGACTGAAGGCGGCCGGCATCCAGGTCGCGCTGGATGACTTCGGCACCGGCTACTCCAGCCTCAGCTACTTGCGCCAGTTCCCGGTGGACACGCTCAAGGTCGACCGCTCCTTTGTGGCCGAGGTGCATCAGGATGCCGGCAACCAGCAACTGGTGGCAGCCATCGTGGCCATGGCCGCCACCCTGAAGCTGCATGTGGTGGCCGAGGGCGTGGAGACCCAGGCCCAGGCCGGCCTGCTGGCCGACATGGGCTGCGACACGCTGCAGGGCTTTTTGTTCGCCCGCCCCATGCCCGCCACCGCCATGGCGGTCTGGCTGGGTCGACGCTGGCCCACCGAAACGCCGGGCGCCCCCCCGGGATCAGACCCAGCCCTGCAGCACGACCTTGCCACGGGCACGCCCTGATTCGACGTGGGCATGGGCTCGGCGCAGGTTGGCCGCATGGATGGGCCCCATGTGCTCGCCCTCGGTGCTGCGCAACTGGCCAGCGTCCACCAGCTCGGCCACGCGGCTCAGCAGGCGGTGCTGCTCGATCTGGTCAGGCGTGGCAAAGCGGCTGCGCGCAAACATCATCTCCCAGTGCAGGCTCAGGCTCTTGGGCTTGAGAGCCATCACATCCAATTCTCCGGGGGCCAGGTCATCAATCAGGCCCAGCCGCCCCTGAGGCGCCAGCAACTCGACCAGTTGCGGGAAGTAGTCGCCGGTGTGGGTCAGCGAGGCCACCAGCGCCACCTCGGCATGGCCCAGGCCCTGCAGCTGCGGCAACAAGGGTTGGCCGTGGTCGATCACCGCATGGGCCCCCAAGGCCTCGCACCATTGGCGCGTCTCGGGGCGCGATGCCGTGGCCACCACGGTCAGCGCCGTGAGCCGCCGGGCCAGTTGCAGCAAGATGGAACCGACGCCTCCGCCGGCCCCCAGCACCAGCAAAGTCTGGCCGGCGCCCCCCTGCCCGTCGGCCTGCAAAGGCACCCCCAGTCGATCGAACAACAGCTCCCAGGCGGTGATGGCCGTCAGCGGCAAGGCAGCGGCCTGCGCGTCGTTCAGACTGTTGGGCGCCCGCGCGACGATGCGCTCATCCACCACCTGCCGCTCGGCATTGCTGCCGGGGCGGGTGATGCTGCCGGCGTACCAGACCCGGTCACCAGGCTGGAACAGCGTGACGGCCGGGCCCACGGCCAACACCGTGCCCACCGCGTCCCAGCCCAACACCTCGGCCTGGCCCGGGGCCGGAGCGCGGCTGCGCCGCACCTTGGTATCCACCGGGTTGACCGACACCGCCGACACGGCCACCAGCAGGTCGTGCGGCGCCAGGTCCTGCGCCTGCGGCGCGGGCAGTTGCAAATCGAGCAGCGACTCGGGGTGTTCGATGGGCAAGGCCTGGTGGTAACCCACCGCTTTCATGAGGGGAGAAGTGGTCATGGCAATCGTCCTTCTGACAAGAATGTGTGATGAAGACGAGAATCTAGGCCTGCCTGATCATTTGATAAACCACCTCAAAACAGCATCAGTTTCAAATGAAACTTGAAAACATCGACGAACTGCGCGTGGCCCTGGCCTGCGCCGACACGGGCAGTCTGACGCGCAGCGCACAACGCCTGCACATCACCCCGGCGGCGGCCAGTGCCGCCCTCAAAAAGCTGGAGTTCCGCCTGGGCGTGCGCCTGTTCGAGCGCAGCACGCGCAGCATGCGCATCACGCCGGGGGGCGAATTGTTCTGCCAGTACGCCCGGCGCGCCCTCGACCTGCTCGACGAGGGCCAGGCGCAATTGCACGACGATGGGGCCCAGCTCGTAGGCACCATCCGCCTGGCCGCCTCCAGCGACCTGACGCGGCGCGTGCTGCTCGACTGGCTGGACGACTTTCTGCAAGAGCACCCGGCGGTCGAACTGCAGCTGGCCGTCAGCGACACCCTGACCGACGTGGTGCGCGATCAGGTGGATCTGGCCCTGCGCTATGGCGAGCTGGACGACTCGCGCCTGGTGGCCCGGCGCCTGCTGACCACGCGGCGGGTGGTGTGCGCGGCCCCCGCCTACCTGGCCCGCCATGGCGCCCCCCAGCACCCCAGCGAGCTGGCCCGGCACGAGTGCCTGAGCTTCGTGATCCGAGGTCGGCGGGTGCTGCAGTGGCCGTTTGAACGCAACGACGGGCAAGAAACGCTGAGCGTGCGCGTGCACGGTCGGCGCAGCGCAGATGACGCCGAGATTGCCCACCGCTGGGCCCTGGCGGGCCACGGCATCCTGTGCAAGAGCGAAATCGACGTGCACGCCCACCTGGCCAGCGGCGCCCTGGTGCGCCTGCTGCCGGACTGGCAGGGCATCACCATGCCCCTGCACGCGGTGCTGCCCAGCAACCGCTTCGTGCCGGCCCGGGTGCGGGCCTTGGTCGACACCCTGGCCCGGCGCTTCGAAGCCTCCGGCATGGGATTGCCTACCCCCTTGACGCACGCGGGCGGGCCCGCTTCGCTACCATCGAGCCCATGACCCAAGACCTGTTCCGCCAAGATGCCCGGCTGCGTGAGTGCAGCGCCCATGTGACCGCCCTGACCGAAGCCGGCGTGGTGCTGGACCGCAGCGTGTTCTACCCGCTGGGCGGAGGCCAGGCCGGTGACACCGGGCAACTGCTGTTGGCCGATGGCAGCGTGCTTCAGATCATCGACACCCGCAAGGGCAAGGACGAACAGGGCCAGCCCACCGCCGACATCGTGCACGTGCCGGCCCCCGGGCAAGAGGCCCTGCTGGCCCGGCTGCAGCCGGGCAGCGAGCTCACGGCGCGCATCGACTGGGAGCGCCGCCACCGGCTGATGCGCTTTCACACCGCCACCCACCTGCTGTGCCACTTGGTGGCGCAACCCGTGAACGGCTGCTCCATCACGCCCGACTACGCCCGGCTCGACTTCCACATGACCGAGCCCCTGGACAAGGAGGCCCTGAGCGCTGGCCTGGCGCGCCTGGTGGCCGCGGCGCTGCCGGTGACGGTGGGGGCCATCAGCGATGCCGAACTGGATGCCAACCCCGACCTGGTCAAAAGCATGTCGGTGCAACCCCCGCGGGGCAGCGGCCAGGTACGCACCATCGGCATTGCGGCCCTGCCCGGCAGCACCGCCCTGGTGGATCTGCAGCCCTGTGGCGGCACCCATGTGGCCAACACGGCCGAGATCGGTGCCATGGTGGTGACCAAGATCGAGAAGAAAAGCGCCAACTCGCGCCGCGTGGTGCTGGGGTTTGCGGCGTGACGCAGCAGCCCCCGGTCGGCGGAACTTCGGCCGCCCCATCCGCTCCCAGAGCGGCCATGTCCTTTTTCTCGCCCCTGCTCCGCCCCTGGCGGCTGGCTGCCGCCCTGCTGGGCGCGGCCAGCCTGCTGCCCGCCACCGCCCCGGCCCAGATTGAATTGCGCACAGGTGCCGGGGCCGGCCGGCCGGCCTTGTCCAGCCCGGCTGCCCCCCCCAGCAGTGTCAGCACCCCGCGCGTGCGGGCCGAGTTGCTGGCGCTGGCGCCCCAGGGCGTGGGCCCGGGCCAGCCGCTGTGGCTGGGCCTGCAGATCACCCACCAGCCCGAGTGGCACACCTACTGGAAGAACCCGGGGGACTCCGGCCTGCCCACCCAATTGAGCTGGCAGTTGCCCGCCGGCCTGAGTGCGGGCGAGATCGCCTGGCCTGTGCCGCACAAGATCCGCATCGGTGCCCTGGCCAACCTGGGCTACGAAGGCACGGTGTTGCTGCCGGTGCCGGTGACCGTGGCGCCGGGCTGGACGGCGGCCTCGGGCACGCTGCCGATCCGCCTCAAGGCCAGCTGGCTGGTATGCCGCCAGGAATGCATTCCCGAAGAAGCCGAGCTGGGCCTGGACCTGCCCGTGGGCAGCTCCACGGCCGCCAGCCTGCCCGCCTTTGAGGCCGCTCGGGCCGCCCAGCCCCAGGCCTTGGCGGGTGCCCCAACCAGCCACAGTGCGGCCCAGGTGTCGGCCGATGGCCTGAGCCTGCGCATTGCCGGCCTGCCTGCCGCCTGGCGCGGCCAGCCCCTGAACCTGTACCCCGAAACCCCGGAGCTGCTTGACATCGCCGCCCCCGCCGAATCGCACTGGGACGGCGACACCTGGACCACCCGCGTGCCCCTGTCGGCCCAGCGCAGCGGCCAGGCCGCCCAGATCGCCGTGGTGCTGCAGCGCGAAGGCACGGCCCTGCCGGCCTGGCGCATCGAATTGCCCGTGCACGGCGATTGGCCGGCCACACCGGTGGCGGGCAAGGCCGAGGTCTCGCCCGCGCTGAGTGCCGCGCTGGCGGCCAACCAGGCCGCGGCCCAAGCGGCGCCGGTCACCACAAGCGGCTCAGGCTCGGCCTGGCTACCAGCCCTGCTGGGCGCCTTGCTGGGGGGGCTGATCCTGAACCTGATGCCCTGCGTGTTCCCGGTGCTGGCGATCAAGTTGCTGGGCTTTTCGCGCCACAGCGGCGAGCACGGGGCCCGCCACCTGCGCCTGCAAGGCCTGGCCTACACCGGCGGCGTGGTGTTGTCCTTTCTGGCCCTGGGCGCGCTGATGCTGGCCTTGCGCGCGGGCGGAGCGCAGCTGGGTTGGGGTTTTCAATTGCAGTCGCCCGGCGTGGTGGCCTTGCTGGCGGCCCTGTTCACCCTGGTCGGGCTCAACCTGGCCGGCGTGTTCGAATTTGGCGCCTGGCTGCCCAGCGGGCTGGCCAGTGTGCAGGCCCGCCACCCGGTCATCGATGCCGGCCTGTCGGGCGTGCTGGCGGTGGCCATCGCCTCGCCCTGCACCGCGCCCTTCATGGGCGCCTCGCTGGGTTTTGCCGTCGCCTTGCCGGCCACCCAAGCGCTGGCCATCTTCGCCGCCCTGGGCCTGGGCATGGCCCTGCCCTACCTGGCCGTGGCCCTGGTGCCCGGTCTGAGCCACGGGCTGGCACGGCGCCTGCCCCGCCCCGGCCCCTGGATGGTGGTGTTCCGCCAGCTGATGGCCTTCCCCATGTTCGGCACCGTGGCCTGGCTGGTCTGGGTGCTGGGCCAGCAAAGCGGCATCGACGGCGCGGGTGCCCTGCTGGCCCTGCTGGTGGCCCTGAGCGCCACCGTCTGGGCGCTGACGTTGCGCCACCGCGCCCGGCTGGTGCTGGGTGCCGCCTTTGCCGCCTTGCTGCTGTGGCTGGGCTGGAGCCTGGGGCCCCAGGTGACCCACCTGGCTGAACCGACCCCCAGCAGCGCCCAGGCCGACGCGACCTGGGCCCCGTGGTCTGAAGCCCAGGTGCAGGCCCTGGTGGCCCAGGGCCGGCCGGTGTTCATCGACTTCACCGCGGCCTGGTGCGTGACCTGCCAGGTCAACAAGCGCAGCACCCTGTCCGACACGGCGCTGCTGGCCGACATGGCCCAGAACAAGGTGGCCCTACTGCGAGCCGACTGGACGCGGCAGGACCCGGCCATCACCACCGCCTTGCGCGCCCTGGGCCGCAGCGGCGTGCCCGTCTACGTGGCCTACCGGCCGGGCCAGCCGCCCCAGGTGCTGTCCGAGTTGCTGAGCGTGCGCGACGTGCGCCAGGCCCTCAACCTGCCGGGCTCCTGAGCGCCCCGGCCCCTTCCCTTGAACGAACCACCATGCCCGCCTTTCCACTGTATGAACCCGAAGCCCCCTCGCAGGCCGAAGTCGAAGCCCTGCCCGGACGCACCCTGCTGCAGTTCGGCACCGACTGGTGCGGCCACTGCCGCGCCGCCCAGGGTCCGGTGACCGAAGCGCTGGCTGCCCACCCGGGGTTGCGCCACCTGCTGGTGGAAGACGGCCCCGGCCGTCCGCTGGGGCGTGTCTACGGCGTCAAGCTGTGGCCCACCCTGATCCTGCTGGTCGATGGCCAGGAAAAGGCCCGGCTGGTGCGCCCGACCGAGACCGCCGCGGTGCTGCAGTTGCTGGCCACCTGATGAGGCCTGGAAGCCACCCGAGGGCTCAGGGCAAACAGGCCAATGCCCAGGGCTGACAATCTTTTTGTTACAACAAAATGAAGATTGAAGCCTGCAAATCCACCATCCTAAAATGGTGGAACTTGAATATGATCCTCGTAAAAACGAGGCCAACATCCGGCAGCGCGGCCTCTCGTTCGAACTGGTGCGACAGTTTGACTTCGAGTCTTCGCTGATCTGGCAGGACAGGCGTCAGCCCTACCCAGAAACACGCTACATCGCTCTGGGCCTGATCGGTGCGAGAACCCACGTGGTGGTGTACGCAGAGACGAGCCGAGGCATCCGGGTAATCAGTTTTCGCAAGGCCAACTTCAGAGAGCAAAGCCGCTATGAGCAAGAAGCCCGATCCTGAAATGACTGACGCCGACAATCCGGCCTGGACAGAGGCCATGTTCGAGCAGGCCATCCGTGTGGACGACCTGCCCGCCAGCCTGCGCGACAAGCTCAGGCGCAGCCCCCGCGGCCCGCAGAAGGCAGCGCGCAAGATCTCCACCACCATTCGCTTGTCGCCCGAGGTGCTGACCGCTTTCCGTGCAGCTGGAGACGGGTGGCAAACCCGCATCGATCAAGCCTTGAAAGAGTGGCTGAAGATGCACCCTCAGCGCTGAGGTTTCGCAGCGGCCTGGCTTCTGCCGCTTTCCTCCGCACTTTCTCAGCGCATCAAAATTGATCCAGGGCAAGAAACCCGGGCCTCCTGCGTTGCAGCCAGAACGCACGGTGCTGCGACAATCCAGGGATGAGCACCTCTGCCGCCCCCCATCCCGCCGCCAGCCGCTTCGCGCCGCTGCAAAACGACACTTTTCTGCGCGCCTGCTGGCGCCAGGCGACCGACCACACGCCGCTGTGGCTGATGCGCCAGGCCGGCCGCTACCTGCCTGAATACTGCGCCACCCGGGCCCGGGCCGGCAGCTTCATGGGGCTGGCCACCAACACCGACTTCGCCACCGAGGTCACGCTGCAGCCTTTGGAGCGCTACGCGCTGGACGCGGCCATCCTGTTCTCCGACATCCTGACCGTGCCCGACGCCATGGGCCTGGGCCTGTCCTTTGCCCAGGGCGAGGGCCCGCGCTTTGCCACCCCGGTGCGTGATGAGGCCGCCGTGGCGGCCCTTCAGGTGCCCGACATGGACAAGCTGCGCTACGTGTTCGATGCCGTGACCAGCATCCGCCACGCCCTGAAGGGCCGGGTGCCGCTGATCGGCTTTTCGGGCAGCCCCTGGACGCTGGCCTGCTACATGGTCGAAGGCAAGGGCAGTGATGACTACCGCCTGGTCAAGACCATGCTGTACAGCCGCCCCGACCTGATGCACCGCATGCTGGAGGTGAACGCCGACGCCGTGGCCACCTACCTGAACACCCAGATCGAGGCGGGCGCCCAGGCGGTGATGATTTTTGACAGCTGGGGCGGTGTGCTGGCCGATGGCGCGTTTCAGCAGTTCAGCCTGGCCTACACGGCCCGCGTGTTGCAGCAACTCAAGCGTGAACATGAGGGCGTGGCCATTCCACGCATCGTCTTCACCAAGGGGGGAGGCCAGTGGCTGGACGCCATGGCGGCCCTGGACTGCGAGGTACTGGGCCTGGATTGGACCGTCAACCTGGGTCAGGCCCGCGCCCGCGTTGGCGGCGCTGTCGGCGGCCCGGGCAAGGCCTTGCAGGGCAACATCGACCCCAACGTGCTGTTTGCGCCACCCCAGCAGATTGCACAAGAGGTGGCCCGCGTGCTGGACAGCTTCGGCACCCCGCACCTGGACCCGCTGACCACCGGCCCCACCCACATCTTCAACTTGGGTCACGGCATCAGCCAATACACTCCGCCCGAGCACGTGAGCGCCTTGGTCGAGGCCGTGCACACCCACTCCAGGCGCCAGCGCGGGCTCTGAGGCCATCACAGGCCGTCGAAGGCCGCCAGAAGCCCTCACAGGCCGCCCTGCCCCCAAACGCCCGATGCGGGCGTTTTTTTTCGCCTTCTCACGCCACGCTGGAGCCCGCACCGGCAGGCTCGTCAAGCCTCTTATGCACAAATCATCTGATGCACCGCAACCCTTGAGCACCCTGACGATCTCGCCACAACAAATTTGCAAGTCATTGATTCATATAGGTTTTGTGTTCTGCCAATTTTGCAGGCAACCTAAGCAAAGCCTTGTGGCACAAGGGTTTTGACGGTTCACGAGTGGGATATCAACAAAGTTATCCACAGGATCTGTGAATTTTTGTTAAATCGCTATCCCGACAAGGACTTACTCTATTTTTCTCAAGCGGTGCCTGAGAACGCGGTGCGATCGCCGTGCGAACACCCAGGCGGCGCCCTGCGTTTTCTGCCAGCGCAAGGCCATCAGCCTCAACCAGGGACCGAAAACGCGAAGACCGTCAAGCACTTATGCACAAAATTTCTGATGCATCGCAACACGGGCAGTCCTGGACAGAATTTCTTATAAAAAGAATAAGACATTGATTTATATGGATTTTTTTCTCTGCCGATTTTGTGGGCAACGTAAGCAAACCCTTGTTTGGCAAGGGTTTGCAGCCCATGCGCGCTGGATATCAACAAAGTTATCCACAGCTTCTGTGAACACCTGAAAAACCCCTTTTGGCATCAAGCACTTAGCGCGGTTTTCTCGGGGCAGGATGAACTGAACGGCAGGCAATGACCGATAGTCGGAAAGTCACCGGGCCGCGTCCACACCGCCAACCCTTCTGCCATGGCCGCTTGGGGCATTGCACGATCCGGAACTTGTGCACAGCAGCAAGCCCCCAGCTTGTTTGGGCGGTGGGACATGCATTCGCCGCCCCCGGCTTTTCCTGCATTGACAACCCATTGATTTCATTGAGGTTTTTAAATTGCCAAATAAACAGGCAAGTTGTTGAAAGCCTTGTGGGACAAGGCTTTGGCACGGCTGGCGACAGGCTATCCCCAAAGTTATCCACAGAAAACCGGCGCTGATGTGAAAAATTCAAACAAATCAAGCACTTGCGGAAAAGTGATGAAGCCGGGGCGGGTGCGGACAAGTCTGTGGACAGTTGGCTTGGCCTTGGGGACAAGTCTCTTCGGCACGGCAGGGCGTTCGCTGAGCGAAGTTATGCACAAAACTGGGGCACGCCCTGGCCCATGGAAAGCCCCCCTCAGGAATGCCACCAAAAATCGGCTAAGTCCTTGTCCTTGTTCAAATTGTCTTCAGCCATGAGACCCCGGTCCAGCGACTCAATGAGCGGCGCAGGCCACACCCAGCGGCCTTGCGCGGCCATCTGTCAACAAACTTATCCACAGATCGCTGCGGTCCCGGAAGCGATGACTCGGGTCCGCCCCCCGGCGCGCTGACGCACAATCCAGCCCCATGACCCACCGGATTGCCGTCGTGGTCCAGACGCCGGCCCACAGCGGCCTCTCGGGGCCCCTCACCTACCTGAGTCCGGAGCCCGTGGCTCCGGGGACCCTGGTGCGCGTGCCCCTGGGCAAGCGCGAAACCCTGGGTGTGGTCTGGCCGGTGGCCGAAGCCGAATTGGACAGCGCAGGCGTGGCCGAGCGTCAGATCGCAGGCGTGCTGGGAGGCGTGCCACCGCTGGGCCAGGCCTGGATGCGGCTGGTGAGTTTTTCGGCCCGGTACTACCAGCGCTCGCTCGGCGAAGTGGCGCTGGCGGCCCTGCCGCCCCAGTTGCGTGAACTGGGCCCCGAGCAGTTGGCGCGGCGGCTCAAGCGCCAGCCGCAGGCCGACGACAGTGCCGACAACCAAGCCAGCGCGGCGGCGCTGCCCGAACTGACCGCAGAACAGCGGGTTGTGACCCAGGCCATTGAAGAGGGCAGCGGCCCTTTCTTGCTGTTTGGCGCCACCGGCAGCGGCAAGACCGAGGTGTACCTGCGCAGTGTGCAGGCCCTGCTGGAGCGCGACCCCACGGCTCAGGCCCTGGTGATGGTGCCCGAGATCAACCTGACCCCGCAACTGGAGGAGCGCTTCCAGGCCCGCTTTGCGCCATGCTGGGGCCCACAAGCGGTGGTCTCGATGCACAGCGGCATGACCAACCCGCAGCGCCTGAAAAGCTGGCTGGCGGCGCACGGGGGCGTGGCGCGCATCGTGCTGGGGACGCGCATGGCCATCTTCGCCTCGCTGCCGGGCCTGCGCCTGATCATCGTGGACGAAGAGCACGACCCCAGCTACAAGCAGCAGGAGGGGGCCCGTTACTCGGCACGTGACCTGGCGGTGTACCGAGCCCAACAGGAGGGCGCCAAGGTGCTGCTGGGATCGGCCACCCCCTCGCTGGAGAGCTGGCACCACAGCCGCCCTGCCGCGGAAGGCGGGCGCTACCAGCGCCTGCTGATGCCCACGCGCGTGGGCGCCGCGGCCGCTGCCGGTCTGCCCCGGGTGCGACGGGTGGACATGAACCGCCAACCCCGTGGCAGCGTGTTCTCGGCACCGCTGAGTGCCGCCTTGCGCGAGCGAGTGGCCCGTGGCGAGCAGGTGATGATCTTCCTGAACCGGCGCGGTTATTCGCCGGTGCTGCACTGCCGCGACTGCGGCTGGAAAAGCGAGTGCCCGCACTGCAGCGCATTCCGGGTCTTTCACAAGATCGATCGCACACTGCGCTGCCACCACTGCGGCTTCACCCAGCCCGTCCCCCGCGCCTGCCCCGAATGCGGCAATCTGGACATCTCGCCGCTGGGCCGGGGCACCGAACAACTCGAAGAGCAACTCGCTGAATTGTTCGAAGGCACGCTGCGGCCCGATGGCCAGCCGGTGCGCATCGCCCGCATCGACGCCGACAGCACCCGGGCCAAGGGCGCCCTGGAGTCGCAACTGGCCCAGGTGCACACCGGCGAAGTCGATGTGCTGGTGGGTACCCAGATGATTGCCAAGGGGCATGACTTCCGCCGCGTCACCCTGGTGGCGGCCATCAACCCCGACGGGGCCTTGTTCTCCAGCGACTTCCGGGCGCCCGAGCGCCTGTTTGCCCTGCTGATGCAGGCTGGCGGCCGGGCCGGCCGCGACGCCGCCTTCGTGAGTGCGCAAAACAGCGAAGGCGAGATGTGGGTGCAAACCTTCCACCCCGACCACCCGCTGTTCGAGGCCCTGAAACGGCACGACTACCCGGCCTTTGCCGCGCAACAGTTGCGCGAGCGTGAACAGGCGGGCATGCCGCCCTTCTCGTTCCAGGCCCTGGTGCGCGCCGAGGCCCGCAGCCAGGACGTGGCCCAGGCGTTTCTGAATGCGGCCAGTGCCGCAGGCGAGGCCCTGCCCGGGGCCGAGCAGGTGTTCCGCTTTCCGGCCGTGCCCATGACGGTGCAGCGCGTGGCCAACATCGAGCGTGCCCAGATGCTCATCGAGTCGGATTCGCGCGCCGCGCTGCAGCGCTTTCTGGCCGCCTGGCAAGGCGTGCTGCACGCCACCCGGGCCCAGCCCGAGCACAAAGGCCTGATCCGCTGGGCCATCGATGTCGACCCACTGATGATCTGAACCTCCTGCGCCCGAAGCTGCGCCACTCACGCGATCGGCCTGGTTACAAAGCTCTCAAAGCGAAAAATCGAGGTCTTGAGGCCGCCCCCGGGCCCGACACTGCGCAGGCTCTGCGAGGCCCAAGGACAGGCCCCGGGTCTTGACGCAGGGCGAGCAACGATGAACAGGGAGTTCACTCATGACACGCAGTTTCTGGCCCAGCGCCACACTGGTCGCCGCCTTGACCCTCACCGGCAGCCTGGCACACGCATTCGATCTCGGGAGCGCCGTCAGCGCGGCCGGCAAGGGCCTCAAGGCCGCCACCCTGAGCGATGCCGAGGTTGCCGATGTGGCGCGGCAGGTCAGCGCAGCCGAGGACAAGCGCAACAAGGTCGCCGCGGCCGGCTCAACACAGGCGGCGCGCCTGGACCGGCTGGCCGCCGGTCTGAAGAACGAAGACGGGCTGAAGCTCAACTTCAAGGTCTACCTCAACCCCGAGGTGAATGCATTTGCCATGGCCGATGGCACCGTTCGGGTCTACAGCGGCCTGATGGAGAAGATGAACGACAACGAACTCCGCTTCGTCATCGGCCACGAAATCGCCCACGTGAAATTAGGCCACAGCAAAAAAGCCTTGCAGGCCGCCTATGCGGCCTCTGCCGCGCGGGATGCGGTCGCCGCGTCGGGCAATGCCGCGGTGGCGGTGCTCAGCCAGTCAGCGCTGGGGGATCTGGCGGAAAAACTGATCCACGCCCAGTTCTCGCAAAGCCAGGAAAGCGATGCCGATGCGTACGCCGTGCGCTTCATGCAAAAGCGCCAATACGACACCCAGGCCGCCAGCAGCGCCCTGCGCAAACTGCAAGACCTGGGCGGCGGCGAGAACAGCATGTTCTCAAGCCACCCCGCTCCGGGCGAACGGGCCAAGCAGGTTGAATCACAGCTGAAAGGCTGAGCAGCGCCGGTTCGCGCTCAGCGCAGCCAGGCCACGGCAGCCGGAAAGCTGACAAAGGCCACCACGGTCGACACCAGGATGATGCGTGCCACACGCCCTGTGTCGGCGCCAAAGCGCTCGGTGAGCATGGACACATTGCTGGCGCTCGGCAGGGCGGCCAGCAACACCACCACGGTCAGGGCAAAAGGGTCGAGCGGCAGGCCAGCGGCCATCGCGGCATGGCCGGCACCCCACACCAGCAAGGGATGCAACACCAGCTTGTACAGCGCGATACGCGGTACATCGCCCCAGCCCCGTTGGGTCGCGGCCTGACGCGAGGGCAGCATCTGCGAACGGGCCAGCACCGCCCCCATGGTGAACAAGGCCACGGGCGAGGCGGCATCGGCCAGCAGCGAAACGGTCTTCTGCAGCGGCGCCGGCAGGCTGAAGCCCAGCACCGACGCCAGCCCCCCCAGCAGGATGGACCAGGGCATGGGATTGGCCACCACCCCACGCAAGGCATTGCGCAGGGCCTGCGCCACCCCATGCTGGCCGGCACCATCCAGGCGTGACAAGGCGATGCACAGCGACGAGGTGAAGACCATGTCGGCCACCAGCGTGACGATGGTGGGCCCCACCACCTGGGCCCCCAGCAGGGCCACCAGCAAGGGCACGCCCATGAAGCCGGTGTTGGGAAACGCCGCCACCAGGGCGCCGAAAGCGGTGTCGTTCCATCCCAGCCGGGTGGCCACCGGGCCGCGGCGGGTGCTGAGCACGGTCAAGCCCACCAGCGCCAGCGAGC
This sequence comes from Curvibacter sp. GW821-FHT09D12, assembly GCF_059416245.1. NCBI lineage: Bacteria > Pseudomonadati > Pseudomonadota > Betaproteobacteria > Burkholderiales > Comamonadaceae > Curvibacter > Curvibacter sp. GW821-FHT09D12. The sequence continues at coordinate 26,922 of NZ_JBWKOU010000026.1, forward strand.
ACAGCAGGTAGACGGCGAACAGGGTGGCGTCCAGCATCTGGGCGATCGGGGTGCTGGCCCCGAAGCGGTACAGCATGCAGGGCAGGGCAAAGAACAGCACAAAGCCGTTCAAGCCACCAATGGCCTCCAGAGGCAACATCCGCCGACGCGCGGCCAAGTAGCCGCAAAGAACCAGGGCAAAGAAGGGAAAGGTGACTTGCAGAATCGAGAGCACGGCCAAACACTTTCAGCCGGCAGCCCGGCACAGGGTGCCGGGCGGACCCTCTGCCACGGCAAGCGGCCTATTCTGCCGGCTTTGCTGCCAGGTTTGCAGAGGCGCTCAAGGCTTCAGAGCCAGGGCCTGGGCTTCTGCAGCGCAGTCGCGCGTCAGGGGCGGCGCGGCTTGGCGCAGGGCCGCCACTTCGGCCGCCGCACGCTTCCACTGGGCCTGGTAGACCGGATCGGCCTGCAGGCGCGCCACCGCCGAGGCCGCCACGACACGGCCGTTTTCCACATCGCTTTGCCAATGCGCGCCGCAGATCACGCGGCTTTGCCCGAAGGCATAGCCCCGCGCCAGCAGCGCATCGGTGCGCTCGGGCATCAGGCTGGTGAGCACCAAGGCCCAGGCCCATCCGATGGCCGTGTGGCCCGAGGGGTAAGACCCGTCGCCCCGCAGCGCGGGCTCATCGTCGGGGGTGCAGGTGCCGGTGTTGTTGACCACAAAGGGGCGCTGGCGCTGGTAGAACACCTTGGCCTTGTAGGTGCTCAGCCCTGCGTCGACATAGCTGCGCCGCATCAGCGTGGTCAGGTGGGGGGTGAGCTGGGGATCGAACTCGAAGCCCGTGGTGCAGGCAAAGGCATTGGCCGAGGCCGGAAAGCTCAGGTTGGCATCCTGGCGCGCCAGCACGCCGCGGGGCCCCTGGGCCAAGGCTCGGGTGCTTTCAAATGCGGCCTGATCGGCCTGGGCCGCCGCGGAGCCCGGCGCGGGCGGCGCCGGCAGCAGGGCCAGGCTGTCGGGGTACTGGTCGGCCGCCAGGTACCCGCGCATGACGCCGGAGCCAGGCCGGGTTTCGCCGACCTCGGTCAAGGTGGTGGGTGGCTCGGACGGATCCTGGGCAGAGCCAGCGTGGCTACCGCCACAGCCGGACAGCAGGCCCGCGAGCGGCACGGCCAGGGCCGCGCCCAGGATCAGCGGGCTCAGACGTGACCCGCGGGTTGAGCAGGCCTTGAAGGGAATAAGGTGGCGGGACAGCAAAAACATGGACGTTGTCTCCTGATCGGAAGCGATGTGAACGAAGCCGGCCCTGTCAGGCAGGTGCCGGCTTCCGGGCCAGCCAGCGCGCCGGCGCCAGCCGGGGCCCCACCAGCGTGCGCTGGCCGGTGCCGGTATCATTGCGGGCCCCGCTGGCCTCCCCGCCGCTCATCAGCCTGTCACAGGCGCCTTCCATCTCCCCATGTCTGCCGGTCTGAATTTCGCCCAACTTGAAGCCGTGAACTACCTGCAAGGCCCCTGCCTGGTGTTGGCGGGTGCTGGCTCGGGCAAGACGCGGGTGATCACGATGAAGGTCGCACGGCTGATCGAGGCAGGCATGCCCCCGAAGCGCATTGCCGCCATCACCTTCACCAACAAGGCCGCTGCCGAAATGCGCGAGCGAGCCAAGAGCCTGATTGGACGCAACGCCAAAGACCTGGTGATCTGCACCTTCCACGCCCTGGGTGTGCGCCTGATGCGCGAAGACGGCCAGGCGCTGGGGCTGAAACCGCAGTTCAGCATCCTGGACGCCGACGACGTGACCGGCATCCTGAAAGACTGTGGCGGCAGCCCCGACATGGCCACGGCACGCCAGTGGCAATGGACCATCAGCGCCTGGAAGAACCAGGGCATGAACTCGGCCGATGCCATGGCCCAGGCCGAGAACGACCACGAGCGGGTGATCGCCGAGATCATGGCGCGTTACGAGGAACGCCTGACGGCCTACCAGAGCGTCGACTTTGACGACCTGATCGGCATGCCACTGAAGCTGTTGCGCGACTTCCCCGAGGTGCGGGAGAAATGGCAGAACACCCTGGGCCACGTGCTGGTGGACGAGTACCAGGACACCAACGCCACCCAGTACGAGGTGCTCAAGGCCCTGGTGGGTGAGCGAGCCCGCTTCACTGCGGTGGGCGACGACGATCAGTCGATCTATGGCTGGCGCGGCGCCACACTGGACAACCTGCGCAAGCTGCCGATCGATTTTCCGCAGCTGAAGGTGATCAAGCTGGAGCAGAACTACCGCTCCACCTCGGCCATCCTGCGCGCGGCCAACAACGTGATCCAGCCCAACCCCAAGCTGTTCCCGAAAACCCTGTTCTCGGAACTGGGCGAGGGCGAGCCGGTGCGCGTGGTGGACGCCGACAACGAAGAGCACGAGGCCGAGCGGGCCGTGGCCCGCATCCAGAGCCTGCGCGCCACTTCGCAATGGAAGAACCTGAAGGATTTTGCGATCCTGTACCGCGCCAACCACCAGGCCCGCATGTTCGAACAGGCGCTGCGCCGCGCGCAGATCCCGTACAAGGTGTCGGGCGGGCAGAGCTTTTTCGACCGGGCCGAAATCAAGGACCTTTGCGCCTGGTTCAGGCTGTGGATCAACAACGACGACAACCCCGCGTTCCTGCGCTCCATCACCACGCCCAAGCGTGGCATCGGCCACACCACCCTGGCGCAACTGGGGGTGTACGCCGACCAGTACAAGCTGAGCCTGTTCGAGTCGCTGTTCAGCTCCTCGCTGCAAAACGTGCTGCCGGCACGGGCATCGGCCGGGCTGCAGGAGTTCGGCCGCTACGTGAATGACCTGGAATACCGGGCCAAGCAAACCCTGGGCGCAGAAGATGCGCGCGCCTTTCTCAATGAGTTCCTCAAAGAGATCGGCTACGAGCAGCATCTGTATGACAACGAAGACAGCGAGAAGGCAGCCGCCACCCGTTGGACCAACGTGATGGAGTTCTGCGACTGGATGGCCGGACGCTGTGGCGGCCAGATCGATGACACCGCGGGCGTGACCACCAGCACCGAGAAGAAGAACCTGCTCGAGGTGGCGCAGACGATCGCCCTGCTGTCCACCATCAGCGACCGAGAACAGGAGCAGGACGTGGTCACGCTGTCCACCCTGCATGCCTCCAAAGGCCTGGAGTGGCCTCATGTGATGCTGGTGGGCGTGAACGAGAACATCCTGCCCTTCAAGATGGACCAGGAGCCCGGCAGCGCGGAGAGTGGCGAAAGCCTGGCGCTGCGCCTGCAGGAAGAACGACGCCTGATGTACGTGGGCATCACCCGCGCCCAACGCACGCTGGCCGTGAGCTGGACACGCCGGCGCAAAAAAGGCCGCGAGATGGTCGCGGCCCTGCCCAGCCGCTTCATTGCCGAAATGGCCCTGGACCAGAAGACCGTGAAGGAAGACCCGCGCGAGAAGCTCAAGGCCTTGCGCGCCGAATTTGCCAAGCGGGCGGCGGCCGGGGCCGCCCCCAACTGACCCGCGCCGACGGCCCCCGACATACGGGGCCCGATGCGCTAGAGATTGCCATGCTTCGACCCTCTCGTCCCTTGAAGAACGCCCTGGTGCTGGCAGCCCTGACGGCCAGCCTGCAGGCGCTGGCGGCCGACTCCGCAGAGCCCCCCCAAGCCAAGGCCGCCGCGCCCCTGGTGCCTCAGGCCACACCCTGCCCCCAACCCGACGAATTGCAGGCCTCGGACCTGTACGGTCTGTGGCGGGCCGAGTTCGAACCCCAGGCCACCCCGGCCACCGTGCTGCTGGAGCGCCACCCCGATCTGGCGGGCAGCGTGCGGGGCTTGCTGCAGCGCGAAGGCGTGCGGGCCTGGGTCAGCGGCGACGTGGACAATGGCGACTTCACGCTCGAAGAATCCGCCAACGGGCGCAACATCTCGGCCACCTGGCTCGGTGAAGTCAGCCCTGAAAGCTGCGGACGGGAAATCAAAGGCACATGGACCTCCGAAACACAGACTCAGAAACCGCTGCACTTTGTGCTCCGCAAGGTCGCCCGATGAGGTGGCCCACGCCCCTCCTTCTCGTCTTGCGCCGGGCCGCGGCCTCGGTGCCTGCGCTGCTGATGATGGGCCTGGCCGGCCCATTTCAGGCTCAGGCGCAGGTCGAGCCTGCCCCCCCGGGCGGCAGCCCCGCCACCGGCTGGCAGGCCTGCAAAGCATTGGCGCACGACCCGGCCGCCCGTCTGGCCTGCTTTGACGATTGGGCTGCCCAGCGTACGGCCCCGGCCCCCAGCCTGGCGGCCAAGCCAAGCGACAGCAGCACAGGCGCGGCCGCGGTGTCGCGCGAGCTGACGGTGTCACCCGGCGCACTGGCCAGCCAGCAGCCCAGCACCCGACCGGTCGACACCACCCTGCCGGCCACACGCATCATCACCGTGGGCAGCGACGCCGGCTGCCACGACCCGCAGTACTCGGAGCTGTCGCGCTTCTGGGAGCTGGAGGCGGGCAGCGACTGCGGCACCTTCGGCCTCCGGGGCTACCGCCCGATCAGCCTGTCGGTGATCGCCTCGGACAGCGTCAACACCCAGCCCAGTTCCCCCAGCGAGGGCCACACCCAGACCACGGCCATCGATTACCGGCGCACCGAGACCCGGCTTCAATTGTCGGTGCGCACCAAGATCGCGCAGGGCCTGTTGACACAGGGCCACCCCACCCTGAAAGACTCGCTGTGGTTTGGCTACACCCAGCAGTCGTACTGGCAGTTGTTCAGCCCCGAGATCTCGCGCCCCTTCCGCACCACGGACCACGAGCCCGAGCTGGTGTATGTGTACCCGAGCACCCTGGCCTTGCCCGGCGGCTGGCGCCTGCGCTACAACGGGCTGGGGCTGGTGCACCAGTCCAATGGCCAGAGCCTGCCGCTGTCGCGCAGCTGGAACCGCTATTACTGGATGGCGGGCGCCGAGCTGGACTCGCGCTGGCGCCTGCAGGGCCGGCTGTGGCGGCGCATCTCGGAGAGTGCGGCGAATGACGACAACCCCGGCATCAGCAACTACATCGGGCGCGGCGAGCTGTCGCTGGCCTGGAACAAGGACCTGGACAACACCTTGATTGCCACGGCACGGCATTCGCTGGGCTCGCAGGCGCGGGGCTCGGTGCGGCTGGAATGGCTCAAGGCCCTGGGCAACGGCCCGGCCACCGGCGGGCACAGCGGGCTGCGCCTGCACACCCAGTTGTTCAGCGGCTACGGGGACAGCCTGGTCGAATACAACCGCCGTCGGGTGGTGTTCAGCGTGGGCCTGAGCCTGGTCGACTTCTGAGCCAGATCAAGGCGTGGTGATCGTCAGCCCCGGGAAGGGCTGGCTGGTGTACGCTTGCGCGCCAACCAGCAGCGGCCCGAGGCACCCCGTGTTTTACGGGGGGTTTTACCGGCCTTTTCCAGCCATCAAACCGAAGCGCGCACACCACAATCAGATCAAGAGGACACACCGATGGATCTGCAATACCAACTCAAAGCCGGCAGCTACTATCTGTACGACATGAAGGAGCCGCCCAGCCCGTACACGGGTGAACGGCGTTTTCGCCTGAAGACGGACACCGTGGCCATCGCTTTTGACCGCAGCACCGGCGAACTGCACCAGCACGGCAGCCCGACCCGCATCCAGTCGTGGGCCACCGGTGCACGGCGGCGGCTGCGGGCAGCAGGCGCCATCGACATTGCCAACGACATCGTGGTGGTGTCGGGCCCTCTGCCTGTCGAGGAAATCAACAAGTGCATCGGGATCCAGGGCTACTGCCGGCGCCTGTTCCATCGCCTGCATGCCCTGCCCCACGGCAAGTTTCCCAAGGCCACGCCGCCCCGCCAAGGCCCGTTCAGCCAGCCGCAGTCGGCCTACGGCAAGTCGTCGACGGGCAACCGCAACACCCACTGACAACCCCGGCCTCCCCTCGGGCTGCCCCCCCCTGAAGGCGGGCCCCTGGTGCCGACGCACCGAGGTCAGCACAGGGCCTAGCATGCATCTTGCTATGGCTTTGGCATGCCCAACACCCTTCTTCCCTACATGGCACTGCCGGGCCGCCAGGCCAGCGGCACTGAAGCCCCTTGGGGCCGGCGGATGGCCCGGCACGCGGGGGAGCACCCATGATCCTGGACTTCTCCATCGTGCTGGCGCAGTGGCCGCTGCTGCTCAAGGGCCTGGCGCTGACCTGCCTGCTGACCTTGCTGACCGCGCCCCTGGGCGTGGCCCTGGGGGTGCTGTGCGCCTGGCTTCGCGCGCACGGCCCGGCCTGGCTGCGGGCCGGGGTGGCGACCTATGTGGAACTGGTGCGCAACACGCCCTTCATCATCCAGCTGTTCTTTTTGTTTTTCGGCTTGCCCTCGCTGGGCCTGCGCCTGTCGCCCGAGGTGGCCAGCGCGCTGGCCATGGTGCTGAACCTGGGCGCCTACGCCAGCGAGATCGCGCGCGCCGGCATTGAGGCCACGCCCCAGGGGCAGATCGAAGCAGCCCTGAGTCTGGCCATGAACCGCTGGCAGATTTTCACGCGGGTGGTGCTGCCACCCGCCCTGGCCCGCGTCTGGCCCGCGCTGGTGAGCCAGATGATCATCGTGATGCTGGGTTCGTCGGTGTGCGGGCAGATCTCGACCGAGGAGTTCTCTTTCGCCGCCAACCTGATCGCCAGCCGCACCTTCCGCAACTTCGAGGCCTACATCCTGGTCACCGGGGCCTACCTGGCCCTGGCGGTGGCCCTGCGCCACCTGCTGAACTGGTTCGGGCCGCGTTTCATCTTTGGCCGCTGAGGAGTCGCTGCGATGGTTGAGTTTTCTCTGTGGGACATCGCCCGGCACCTGCTGCTGGCCCTGCGCTGGACAGCCGGCCTGTCGCTGATTGCCTTTGTCGGCGGCGGAGCGGTCGGATTGGCCCTGCTGGTGGCTCGCACCGCCCGTTGGCCCGGGGCGCAGCGCGGCGTGGCGCTGTATGTGCAGCTGTTCCAGGGCACGCCGCTGCTGATGCAGCTGTTTCTGACCTATTTCGGCCTGGCCATGCTGGGTGTGGAGACCACGCCGCTGACGGCGGCCTCGCTGTGCCTGACCCTGTACGCCAGTGCCTACCTGACCGAGATCTGGCGCGGCTGTGTGGAATCCATCCCGCGCGGCCAGTGGGAAGCCTCCGCCAGCTTGGCGATGAGTTTTGGCGAGCAGTTGCGCCATGTGATCCTGCCGCAGGCCGCACGCCTGGCCATCGCACCCACCGTTGGCTTTCTGGTGCAGGTGATCAAAGGCACAGCCCTGGCCTCGGTGATCGGCTTTGTGGAGGTGACCAAGGCCGGCCAGATGATTGCCAATGCCACCTACCAACCGTTTCTGGTCTACAGCTGCGTGGGCCTGATGTATTTTGCGCTGTGCTTTCCGCTGTCATGGTGGAGCCGGCGCATCGAGCGCGCCCTGCGCCCCAAGCGCTGAAGCCCTCTCCACACTCACGCTTCACGCTCTTGCCGCCCCACCGGATCCCCGCCATGAATCTGCCAGAGACCGCCACCAACTCCACCCTGCCCCTGATCGACATCCGTGGGCTGCGCAAACGCTACGGCGACAACGAGGTGCTCAAAGGCATCGACCTGCAGATCCATCGCCGCGAGGTGGTGTGCATCATCGGCAAAAGCGGTTCGGGCAAAAGCACCCTGCTGCGCTGCATCAACGGCCTGGAGGTGTTTCAGGAGGGCGCTCTGACAGTGCACGGCCAGCCCTTGCAGCCCGACAACGCCCAGGCCATGCGTGAGCTGCGTCAGAACGTGGGCATGATCTTCCAGAGCTTCAACCTGTTCCCCCACCTGAGCGCCGGGCGCAATGTGATGCTGGCCCCCACCCTGGTCAAGGGCCTGCCGCAGGCCGAGGCGCACCGACGCGCCGAGCTGTTGCTGGAGCGCGTGGGCCTGGGCAACAAGTTCGACAGCCTGCCGGAGCAACTGTCCGGCGGTCAGCAGCAGCGAGTGGCCATTGCCCGCGCGCTGGCCATGGACCCCGAGGTGTTGCTGTGCGATGAGGTGACCTCTGCCCTGGACCCCGAACTGGTGGGCGAGGTGCTGCAGGTGGTGGAAAGCCTGGCGGAGCAGGGCATGACCCTGGTGATGGTCACGCACGAGATGAACTTTGCCCGCAAGGTGAGCGACCGCATCATCTTCATGCACCAGGGCAAGGTGCATGAGGAGGGCCCGCCCGAAGCCTTGTTCAGCCAGCCGGCAACCCCCGAGCTGCGCCAGTTCCTGTCGGCCATGGGCTGATCCGCCTCAGGCGCCCTCCCCTGGGTCTGTCACGACCGTCCGACACGTGACACTTGCCAACCGTCGACAACCGTGTCACAAACACGGACAGCATTGAAACTTTTTGATACGAGAGCGCGCGCCCCCCTTTCCGCGCTCTCCTTGGCGGGTGCCGTCACCTTCTGACCCCACCCGTGTTCTGTCCGTGGCCGTGTTCATTTCGCGATCGGAGTTGTCAATGAAGTTGTCCGACCTGAGGATTGGCGCCAAACTGGGCGCCGCATTCGCCGCCATCGTCGTGATGACGATGACTCTGGGCATTTTTGCCTGGAGCCAGTTGGGCGCCATCAACAACAACGTGGTCGATCTGGCCAGCAACTGGCTGCCCTCGATACGGGTGCTGGGCGAGATACAGGACACCCTCGGCCAGATCCGACGGGCCGAAGGCCAGCATGTGATTGCCACCGCAGCCGAAGAAAAGAAGGCCCAGGAAGAAAGGATGCGCAAGCTGGTCCAGACCCTGGGCGAACAGGAAAAGCGCTACGAGGCCATGTTGACGCCCCCAGAAAGGCCGATTTACGCCGAGTACCAGCAACACCGCCAAGGCTACCTGGTCAGCTCCGAAAAGCTGGCGGCCTTGTCCGGCCAGGGTGAGGACAAGCTGGCCGACACGCGGGTCTATTTCAATGGCGAAGCCCGCAGCACCATGCAGGCCACCTTCGCCGACGTGCAAAAGCTCGCCGACATCAATCTGAAGGGCGCGGATGACTCGTTCCGCCGATCGCAAGATCGCTACACGCAGACCCTGGTGTGGGTGGCGGTGGCCGTGGCGCTGTCGCTGGTGCTGGCGGTGATGTTGGGGCTGCTGCTGACCCGGGCCATCGTGCGGCCCCTGGCCCAGGCGGTGAGCGTGGCCGAGCACCTGGCCGCCGGCGACCTGACGGTGGCGGTTGATGTGTCTGGCCAAGACGAAACCGGCGTGCTGCTCAAAGCCATGGCCCACATGCGCGACCAGTTCAGCCTGATCGTGCAGCGGGTGCGCAGCAATGCCGAGGGGGTGTCCAGCGCCAGCGCAGAAATTGCCATGGGGAATCAGGATCTGTCCAACCGAACCGAGCAGCAGGCCAGCGCCCTCGAACAAACGGCGGCTTCGATGGAAGAGTTGAACGCCACCGTGAAGCACAACGCCGACAATGCGCGCGGTGCCAATCAGCTGGCCCAGAGCGCCTCCCACGTGGCCAGTCAGGGTGGGCAGGTGGTGTCGGAGGTGGTCGACACCATGCGTGGCATCAATGACAGCTCGCGCCGCATTTCCGACATCATCAGCGTGATCGACGGGATCGCCTTCCAGACCAACATCCTGGCCCTGAATGCCGCGGTGGAGGCCGCTCGGGCCGGTGAGCAGGGACGGGGCTTTGCCGTGGTGGCCAGTGAAGTACGCAGCCTGGCCGGCCGCTCGGCCGAAGCAGCCAAGGAGATCAAGGCGCTGATTTCAGACAGCGTGGAGCGGGTGGGCCATGGCAGCACCCTGGTCGACAAAGCCGGCGCCACCATGGCCGACGTGGTGAGCTCGATCCGCCGGGTGACCGACATCGTGGGCGAGATCAGCGCCGCCAGTACCGAGCAGAGCTCGGGCGTGGCTCAGGTGGGCGAAGCCATCACCCACATGGACCAGGCCACTCAACAGAACGCAGCCATGGTGGAAGAGATGTCGGCCGCCGCCAATGCCTTGCGCACCCAGGCCGCCGAACTGGTGGAGGCCGTGGCGCAGTTCAAGATCACCAACGACCTGACACGTGCCAAGACAGCCCCCCAACCCCAGGCAACCCCCACCAGCCCCCGACCAGTCAGCCGGGGCCCGGCCATGGCCAAGCTGAGTCAGCCCAAAGTGCCTGCCCCGGCGTCGGCTCCGTCACCTGCGCTCAGCCACAGCAAAGGGAACGACGACTGGGAGAGTTTTTGAACCCCTCCCACGGAGGCCTGAGGCCCTGAGGCGCTGAATTTCAGGCGCTGTGCGCTGGCGCCACAGCAGGCCACAGCAGGCCGGTCAATTGCTGGGGCACTTCGTTGTCAAAGCTCATCAGCGCCTCGGGCGGCTGCGCCGCTGCCGCTGCCTGCAAGACCGCTGCCACCCGGGCCGTCTGCGGCTCGCTCGGCGGCGCCTGCAAGCGCAACGCCAGTACTGCCAAGGTTTCACCCAGCAGCCGCTCGGAACCCAGAATGCTCCAGGCATAGTCAATCTCATAGCGCTCAACCGCTTGGCTCAGGCTCTCGCCATCCAGCCGGGCTTCCGCCGCGAAATCATTCAGGGTGCGGGTGCTGAGCATGCCCTGCAGTGCCTGGGCGTGGTCCTGGATGGAAAGGGTATCGACGACGACCATGAGGTGTCCTTTTGGAGGCGCGACGGCTGGCAATCCCACCAGCCAGGCCGACAGGCCCGACTGAGATGCCACAACAGCCAACGGGGCTGAAGACGGCACAGGGCCGACGCAGAAAAACAAAAAGCCATCCGGCAGGATGGCTGCATGGGTGAGGATCAAAACGAAAAAAGCCCTAAGCGTTTGAGTGCTTAGGGCTTTTTTGATGTCTTGGTGGCTGGGACTCTACCGAAAGAATCCCTGAAAGCCGCATAAACACTCATTTCTTGAGGTTGCAGGTCACTGGAGTTGCCCCCAATGTTGCCCCCAGCCTGAAAAGAGCCCAGGCCGGCACCATACCACGCGGACCTGATCACCCCATTTCGTACCCGGACCTGACGCCTTAGTTACTCAGGGCTCCTGAGGCGCTTGGTGCACCCACGTCAAGCGCTCACCGCCCGGCCGACGGCAAGGTGTAAAACGGCCAAACACACCCGGCACTCGGATTTCCACAGTCGTCCATACACGACCATAGAGGCATGTACTCATCCACCGACGTCCAGCCCGCCGACACCAGCGCCGCCCAACCGCTGAGCCTGACCAGCCCCACGGCCGCGCCGGCCACTCAGCCCGGCGCATAGCGCTCAGGCCCAAACCCCAACCCCAACCGCCCACTTTGCGGAGCCTGTTCGAGGCTCTGCGGGACGAACTCAGCCCAAAACATCCCGACCCCAGCCAAACCGCCCTCACCCGCTGCTCACCATGACTCCAAAGCCCAACCTCCAGCCCCTGTCCAGCAAACCACACTCAAAGACCCGCGCCGCAAACTTGGTGTGCCAGTTGTCCGTCAAACACCCACCAATTCCAACCAAACCCTCCAACCGGCCACCCGATCAAATGTCGCCAGCCTCATCCAATGACGCCAATCTGCCCGACCTTTGGTTGTGTACGGCCCGTACACAACCAGCACTCGCCAATCCACAGCCGTCCGTACATGACCATAGAGGCATGCACTCATCCACCGACATCCAGATTGCCAACGACACCGCAGTAGACCAACCGCTGCGCCAATACCGCGACCGCCTGCTGCGCCTGGCGGACGTCAAACACATGACCGGCCTCGGCCGCAGCAGCATCTATGCAGCCATCCAAGCAGGCACCTTCCCCGCTGCCGTCAACCTGACCGCCCACGCGGTGGCCTGGCGCGAATCGGAGATTGACGCCTGGATCGCCCAGCGCCCAGCCGCTGCAACGCCAATTCCTGCCCCATCGCCAGCCTCCAAGCCCAAGGCACCCCGAGGCCGCCCCAGCCTGGTGCCCAAGGTCCGCGCATCCAAGATCAGCGCACCGAAGGCCAGCGCAGCCCAACACGCCGCCGCTTGAGAAGGGAGACCCGCCCATGCTTTTCATCTGCCCTCACTGCCGAAGCAAAGCCACTGTGCGCAACAGCCGCCAGATGACGGTCACTCTGCGCGAGCTATTCCTGATTTGCTCGAACGTCCAATGCGGGCACACCTTCATGGCCGGCGCCGAAGTGCTGCGCACCATCTCGCCTTCTGCCACCCCTGACCCCAGCGTGCGCCTGCCGCTTGGCAAGAACATCAACCGCCGCGCCATCGTGGAGCAGATGAACACCCTGCCCGAGGCCGCAGACACCCCGGAGCCCGAGCCCCTGCCACCGCAGCGCTCCAGCCTTCCGCCCCCCCCTGTCACGGCGCCCAGCGCATAGCGCTCAGGCCCTAGCCCCCCAAGCCCGATTTCCCACTGAGCGGAGCCCGTTTTGAGGCCCTGCGGGACGAACTTTGCCCAAAACAACCCGATTTCACCCGAACGCCCTTCAACATGACCCCGAAGCCCTGTTTCCTGCCCCTGGCCAGCGCCCTGCACTTGCGGACCTGCGCCCCGAATTTGGCGCGCCGATTCGCCGTCAAACACCCACCATATCCAACCAAACCCACCACGGCGCGGGCAGTGGACAGCACTCGCTTTGAGCAGGCGCGACAAATTTTGGTGCGTCGATTCGCCTTCACAAACCCTCCAATTCCCACCAAACCCACCACAACCGGGCCGCTGAGCCGAGCCCCAGTTGAGCAAGCCGGGCAATTCTTGGCGCGTCGATTCGCTGCCAGCAACCCACCAAATCCAACCAAACCCACCACGGTGCCGGCAGCGGGCAGCGCGCGCTTTCAGCAGGCCCGGCAATTTTTGGTGCGCCGATTCGCCTTCGCAAACCCTCCAATTCCCACAAAACCCACCAACGCGGCCGGCCACTTCGCGCAGCCCTTCGCATTTGCGGACGCCATCAAAAACCAACCTAAACCCACCAGCGCTAGCTATACTGGCGCGGTCACGTCAAAAAAAGGCGTGATCGGGATTGGTCTCCCGTGTAACCCGCTGCGTCGCAAGCCGCAGCCTCTACCGCAGAGCACCTGCGGCTTGTTCGTTCGTGCCTCCATTTTTTGGCGGCTCGGGCAGGGAGCCGCAAGGCTCGCCGGTTCGCGCAAGCGGGTTCCCGGTAGACCAACCTGTTCGAGCCGCCGCCCTCGATTGGTCTCGGGTGCGTCGGTTTTTGCAAACCGAACCTGCTGTGAGGCCCTCAATGGCTAACTCCGCTCGTGCGTACACGCACGCCCCTACCCCTGGCATCGACTCCGACGACCAGGCACACCACACCCCCAACGTCGCCGCTCTGCCCCACCGGCAGGCCCGCGCCGCCTCATCCTGGGCCCTCGAAGTCTCCGACGACGTGGCCAACCTGCACGACGTTTTGCAGGCCTATGTGGGCCTTGAGAAACTGCTGAGCCCGGCCAAGACCAGCGACTGCAAAGACGTGGCCCCGCAGCGCCACGAACTGGGCGCCCTGGTGCGCCTGGTCAACGAAGCTCTGGCCCAGCGCCTCGAAGCCACGGAGGCCACCGTCTCCAGCCTGCGCGAATCCCTCGCAACCCAAGGGAGGGCAGCATGAAGGCCTATCTCATCCGCGTGGTGGACCAGGGCGGCAAGCTGCACCGCTACACCCAGTTAGCCAGCTCCAGCGCCTCGGCCGGCACCCTGGCCTTTGATCGCTTTGGCCAGTTGCGCGCCTTGAGCGTGCTCAGCATCCAGAACCTGAGCCGCCAGGCTGCAAGGGGGCACGCATGACCGCCTACCCTGTGCGCCTGCCTGCCCTGCAACTGCAGGCCGAGCGCCGCCATGCCTACGAACAAAACCGCGAGCGCATCGCCCAGCTCTGGGCCGAGTCGCACCCCATCCGCACGGGTGATGCGGCCCACCGCTTCCTGCAATGCCAGGGCCTGAACGCCCGCGCAGTGCCCGACACGCTGCGGCTTCACTCGGCCTTGGACTACTGGCACTTTGACGGTGCGGGCAAGCCCCTGGCCTGCGGTGCGCACCCGGCTTTGCTGGCGGCCCTGCAGGTGGAGTTCGCGCCCTTTCATATGACCCAGCTCCACACGGTGGCCCTGCTGCGCGTGTACCTCGATGCCCAGGGCAATCCGGCCCCGGTGCCCAGCTTCATGAAGCTCACGGGCGTGGATGGCCAGGTGCAAGGCGCCTCCATTCGCCTGTGCCCACCGCAGCACAAGGGCAAAGAGCTGCGCCTGGGCGTGGCCGTCGGGTTGCGCGCAGCCCTGCAGGCCAGCCGCGCCACACGCCTGCCGTTCTGGGCGGTGCTGAGCACCGAGGCTCTGGCCTCGTTCCGATGGCCCCGGGGACTCACGACCCTGCATGCGTTCGTCGACGACGTGGACGCCCGGCCAGTGACGGAGCTGCTGCGCAAGGCCTCGGCCTGTGGAGTGGAAGCAGTCGCCCACGCAGTGGAGCCACCGAGCGACACCCCCGACGACTCGCCCAGCGAGCCCGCACAAGACACCCGCGCACCGCGCTAACAACTCAAGGATTCACCATGGCAAAGAACAAGGCCAGCGCCATCGAATCGGGCGCGGCAAGCACGAACACGTCTGTACCTTCCTCGGACGCCCCAGAAACGAACACGGCGGCCACCACTGCAGCCGCGACCAAGGCAGCCCCGAAGACTGCGCGCAAAGCACCTGCAGCGCCCTCACCCGCCCCGCGCGTGAAGGCGGCCAAGCCCCTGACCACGCAAGGCCCCGCCCTGCAGTTCACGGTCTTCACCTCCACCGAGCCCGAGCGCTTGACCAAGGTGCTGAGCCTCAACCGGGACGGCACCCTCAACAAGCAATCGTCGGCCGGCATGATGCGCGGCCTGGCTCAGCGCCTGCAGGCCCTGAACCTGGCCGAGCTGGCCCAGATCCTCGAAACGCTCACGCCTGACCAGGCTGTGAGCTGGGGCATCTGCCAGCAAGAGCAAGTCGCCATTGCGCCCGAGCGTGATGTGCAGGACGCGCAGGCTGGCCAGGCCGTGCTCACCGAGCCCGGCGCCCCGGCCGCCATCTCTCGCACCCGCCAGCACTTTGCCTACCCTCGCGGGCCGGGCGTGATGATGCTGGACCACGACGGCTGCCCAAACAGCGAACTCAGCGCCGACGAGCTGCGGCAACGCTTGATTGACGCCTGCCCGGCTCTCGCCACCGCGCCCATGCTCTGGCGCCCGAGCTGCTCGGCCGGGGTGCAGGCACCTGATGGCCGCGTGCTCTCAGGCCTGAACCGCCACCGCCTTTACATCCCGGTGCGTGACGCCTCACGCATCCCCGATGCGGGCAAGACCTTGTTTGCTCTTCTGTGGGCTGCTGGCCAGGGCTGGCACGAAGTCGGGCGAGCTGGCCAGGCCCTGGAGCGCAGCCTGGTGGATGCCACGGTGTGGCAGCCCGAGCGCCTGGACTTCTGCGCCCCACCCGTGCTGCTCGATGGGTTGAGCCGGCCGACCGCTGCACCGCAGATCCACGGTGACGGCAATGCCTTGTTTGACCTGGCGTTGATCGAGACCGACAGCGAGACCTTGAAGCGGGTGCAGGCCTTGAAGAAGGCCAAGCGCGAGGCCATTGCAAGCCAGTGCGCCGCCCAGCGCGAGCGCTGGGCCTCGGCCAAGGCGCCGGCCCTGGCGCAGCGCCGCGGCATCCCCTTGGAGAAGGCCCGCGATGTGCTGATTCGGGCCAGTGAGAAGCGTGTGCTCATGGGGCACTTCATGCTGACGGCGGCCGATGGCCAATCGGTGTCGGTGGGCGAGATCCTGGACTTGCCCGACCGCTGGCACAACGCCCAGTTCGCCGACCCGCTGGACCCGGACCAAGACCGGCGCGTGGCCGTGGTGAACCTCAAGAGCGGGCAGCGACCCTACCTGTACACGCACCGCCATGGTGGGGTGCGGTTTGAATTGATGCGACAGTCTGCCCGGGTGCAGGTGGGCCGAGGCATGCGTGTGGCCACCACCGACGCGGTGCTGTCGGTGCTCAAGTCCCGGGGCGAGCTGTTCGACTATGGCGAGGGGGCCATTGCCTACGTGAGCGAGGGCAAGGCCCGGCCTGTGTCGCCGGACTGGCTGACCGACCACATGGGCCGGGTGTGCGACTTCTACTCAGTGCGCAGGAGGAAGGATTCAGCGGGCGATGACGTGACGGACGAAGGCGCCGAAGACGCGCCGCTGGGTGTGGCCCGGGCCATCCTGGCCAAGCATGGGGAGCGAGGCTTCAAAAAGCTGGTGGCCGTGGTCACTGCGCCGACCCTGCGCGTGGACGGCACGATTCTGGACCGGCCAGGCCATGACGAGGGCTCGGGGCTGCTGTACTACTGCGAACACCCGAACCCGCCCAGGGTGCCGAGTTCACCGAGCCCCACGGACGCGCTCAACGCCTTGCGGTATCTCTGGCGCCCCTTTGCGCTGTTCCCGCTGGTGGACGATGTGAGCCGGGCCGTGGTGTTGCATGGCCTCTTGTCTGCAGCCCTGCGGGCCAGCCTGCCGACGACGCCAGGCATTGGCCTGGACGCCCCTGCAGCGGGCAGCGGCAAGACCTTGTTGGCGCGTTGCATTGGGGTGATGGCCATGGGCTCAGACCCTGCGGTGCTGCCCCCGGCCGACACCGACGAAGAGACGCGCAAGCGCTTGTTTGCGGTGCTGCGCGAAGGCCAGCGCGTGGTCTTGTGGGACAACGTGCGCGAGCCCCTGGGCTCTGCCTCGCTCGATGCCTTCTTGACCGCGCCCACCTTTGCAGACCGCATCCTGGGCAGCAGCGAGACGGTGACGCTGCCCAACCGGGCCTTGTTCATCGCCACGGGCAACAACCTGCGCATGACCTCGGACACCTGCAGGCGGGTGCTGACGGCCCGCATTGATGCGCAAAGCGAGAAGCCTTACACCCGGGATTTCTCATTCGACCCGGCCCAGATGATCGCGGCCGAGCGGCTGCAGTACGTGGTGGCAGCGCTCACCATCGTGCGGGCTTACATCACAGCCGGCCGGCCCAAGGCGGCCAAAGGGCGCACCGCGAGCTTTGAGCAGTGGGACGACCTGGTGCGGCAGCCGATTTGCTGGCTTGCCGGCCTGGTGGCGGCCGATGGCTCGGAGGATCTGCCCACGCTTGAAGATCCGATGGAGGCAGCGGCGCGGGCGTTTGAGCAAGACCCGGAGACGACGAAGCTCTCCGCGATGCTGGAGGCCTGGTATGGGACGTTTGGAAGCATGCAGACCACCGTCGCCATTGCCATCCGCAGGGCCGACACCGACGAACGCCTAGGCGTGGCCTTGGACGACATCGCGGGCCAGGCCGGCAAGGTCAACTCGCGGATCTTGGGGCGCTGGATCGAGCGCATGACGGGGCGCATCGTGGGCGGCAAGCTGTTCTCGCGGGTGGGCCTGCGGGCAGGTGCGCTGCATTGGGCCGTGAATCTGGCGCGGCCAACGACCGCCACAAACGCACCAAAGCCCACCAATCCCACCAACGAAGACCCAGAGCAGGACGAAGACAGCGAGCGCACCACCGCGCCTGCCGTGGTGGGTTTGGTGGGAATTGGGGGGTTTGCGGAGGCGAATCGACGCGCCATGAATCAGCCTTTGACCAATGAGCAGACCGGCAACGGCGCCGACGTGGAGTTGTTTTGATGCATCCGAGCACAACGATGACCACAGCAGCGAAGGCCCCGGCTTTGGTGGGTTTGGTGGCTTCTGGTGGGTTTGCGACGGCGAACCGGCGCGACAAGTTGAGCCGCATGCCTGGCCTTCCTCTGGTGGGTTTGGTGGGAATTGGGGGGTTATCGGCGGCGAATCGACGCGCCACGATTCAACCTTTGATGGCGGCTCAAGCCGGCACCCCCTCCTTTGCGGAGGTGTTCTGATGCCCCCGACCACAACAACGACCACGACATCAACGGCCCTGCCCTTGGTGGGTTTGGTGGCTTCTGGTGGGTTTGCGAAGGCGAACCGGCGCGACAAGTTGAGCCGCATGCCTGGCTTATCTCTGGTGGGATTGGTGGGAATTGGGGGGTTAGCGGAGGCGAATCGACGCGCCACGTGGAACACTTCGGACTCTCGCGGCCGTCAGGCCATGGTGGGTTTGGTGGGCTTTGGTGGGTGTTTGACCGTCAACGGCGAGCCCAACTTGTGGGAGATCGCCGCCCGGATCTCGCCTGAACCGTCCGCAGAAGAGCGCGCCGAGGCCCTTCTGAGCACCCTGCGCGAGCTGGGGATTTCGGTGGAGCTGGAAGCCTCGGGCGCCCTGCGTGTGACGCCGGCCAGCCTGCTCACCCAAGAGCTGCGCGACGCCATCAAGGCCAACCGTGACGCCCTGGCCGAGCTGCTCGATGCGGCCGGCCTGCGCGACGACCGCAGGCGCTGCAGTGAGTGCCGGCACTTCCGCCCCTATGGTGGTTGCGCCGAGGCCGCACGGGGCAACATGCCCGGCGTGAGCCCTCGCATGGTGCCCATGAAGGATGTGCTGCAGCGCTGCGACTGGTTCAAGGCCCATCGTGATTTCGGGGGGGACTACTGATGGCCCGCCTCACCCCTGCAGAGCGGCAGCGCCGCTACCGCGACAAGCGCCGCGCCCAGTTCAAGGCCGCGCTTGCTACTGTGGAGTATTACGAAGTTCGCGAGGCACTTTCACGCCAGGCGCCGGCCTCTGCCCCTGCTGCGGCATCGGTGGCCAGCTCGGCCCAGCAGCGCGAAGACGACAGCCTGCGCACTCGGCTGCAGACCGCTCAACGCCAGCTCACCGAGCAGGCCCGCAAGCACACCGCTGAACGCGCTGCAGAGCGCGCCCAACTGGAGGCCTTGGAACAACGCATGAAGGCCCTTCGCCAGGCCTTGCGCGCTGTTCTCGGGCGGCTCTCGCTGGCTCAACGACAGATGACCCGGGCGCACCTGCAGGAGACAGGCTTTATCGAGTGGCTCGATGCCGATTGAAAGCCCGCTGTTCTTGGCTGAGCTGGGCCTTGGCCCTGCTCTCCCGGTTCGCTGGATTGCGCTCAACGTCTTCTTTTCCTCAACTGCTTTTCAACCCATTTTTCTCACTGGATCTACCCATGTTTGCCAACGAATCTCAAGCCCGAATGGCCCTCACCGCTGCCAGCCAAAAGCTCGAAGAAGCCACCCGCGAATACGCTGCAGCTCGCCAGAAGCTCAACAACATCACGGGCGAATTTGCAGCCCAAGACACGAAGGTTTCGCTGCAGTACACGGCCGCCGACGGCAAGGCCCGGACGGCCCATTTCCATCTCACCGACTGCTGATCAGCTCGACCGCTTTTTTTCTCTTTCACCCGCTCTCACGTTCTCAATTTCTGGATACACCATGACCTCGATTCAAGACAAATTCGCCAAGGCCAAAGAAACCTACAAGGAAGCCCTCATTCGCCTGGCCATGGCCCGCCAGGCCTACGAAGCCGGCTCGGGCAAGGCCTATGCCGATCTGCTGCAGCGCTGCGAGGAACTGCGCTCGAAGATCACCGCCCATGAGCAGGCCGCCGCTGATTCACACGACCTCTTCCGCCGAGCCTTTGCGGCTGCGAACTACACCCAGACCAAAGAGGTGAAGAACGCCCTGTTCAACAAGAACGACGCGGCCACGATGGCCGAGGAATTGCGCCTGGCTCTGGCCGAGTGCGAGGCCAACACCTTCGAGCCCCAGGTGCAGGCCTCCAACGATGCCAAGAGCTACCTCATTGCGCACCGCGCCGCCTTCGAGGCCTATGCCCACCTGCAGGTCTATCAGGCCTTGGCCGAGATGGGTGAGCCCCTGGCCCGCGCGCTGGCCCTGGTACGCCATTGCGAGCTGCCCCGGCTGTTGACCATCACCGACGATCCAGAAGCCCGCCGCGAGGCCTTTGTGTGGGACTGCATCAAAGAGATGGCCACCGCCCACCCAGTGGCCGACGAGTTGCCTGCGATCGAGGCGCTGGGAGTCCTGGAGCTGGGGCCGTTTGCGAACCGCCAGTTCATGAGCCCGATGGAGATTCACAAGGCGCGGAACGCCCAGCAGGAGGCGGCTGAGACCTGAGTCTGGGACTGCGCCTGGCCAGGCGCCCCACAAAGCAATGGGGCGTGTCCTATGGAGGGCACGCCCTTTTTTGCGCCCCATTTAGTGGAAATGGGTAATATCTACACGCAAGCGTTTGACTGGCAAGACAAGAACGGAAAGCGTCTATGGCTGGATTTGGCATTTTTCGCATAGCACATACAGCGAATACAAACCACAACTCCTTACGGCACATTTCTTGACCCGATCTAGACCGCGAGAGTCAGCCATGGCAAACTCCCTATTAATTTCCCCATTAAATTAGGCTAATAAACATGACAACCCAAAATGGATTTACGCTTCACCTAGAAGGGAGTCCAGCTCCATTCTTTTTTAACAACCCAAATGTCCCGTACAGCATCGACGACAAGGCTAGTCATCCGCCAGCAATCACCTCTCGCAGACTCGAGGATCTTGGGACAAAGTTCTTCTTAATGAGCATGGCCTTCAAGCAAGCCATCAATAAACAGCAAGAAATCGAAAATAAATATGACGCAAAAACTAATTCCTTGCATGTTTCCGATGACTATTGGCATTTGGTAATGCTGATTAATTATTTCCTCTTCGAGGCAAGATCAACACTCGACATATTAGCGCTTGTGCTTAGAAATCTCTACCAAGAGAAGCTACCGACCAGCTTCAACAAAATTGAACCGGCCGGCAGACACGCCACAATCTTCCAAGAAGACAAGCACTTTCACCAAACATTAACTACAGCAAAGAGTGCTGCTTGGATGTCGCACCTCCTATCTTCTAGTCGTGGTCTTTCATCAATTCGAGATCGAGCCGCCCATAGCACGGTAGCCACGGTCTCCATTTATCCAGCCGACACACAAAAAGGGCTTGTTTTCAGCATTACCGCAGAAACCGATTTAACTCGCCATCGCCAAAGCAAAAGCCCACTCGAAGTGAGACAGACCTTAACCGAGATACAGCGCGGCATCGGAGAAATATTAAATGCATTCAAACTAAATTACTCTCAAATACGAATACGACAATTACACGGCATTCCGCAAGATGCGCCAGGAATATTCCAATAATTACAACACAAATTAGAAATTCAAATATTACAGAGATACCTTGCATTCCTGCCACAGCAAAAAAAACCACTCTTTCAGCTTTCACATAGCTGTTGTCGGTAACCACCATTCGCTGCGCTACTACTAACGCCGTTCACCATACACGTTATGCAACTTGAAGCGAATTCATTGATATTTCTAGGCCACTCATCGCCCGTCAACGTCTACGAACATCGCGCTTGAAGCCTGTTCCTGACACTTTACAACTGGCCAGCCTAAGCCGATCAAGGCCGAGCCAATCACCATGAACCGACGACGAGACGACCTGAACCTGTGACGTACCTCCCCCCAATGGGCGACCGCAGACTCTTTGAAAAATTTCGTCGAATCTCGTGATTTCATCGATCTCAAAAAACGGCTACCAGCTCGCGCCACATCTGGCGAGCACTAGGGCCGACAGCGCCGTCAAAAGGAGCCTAGAAAGCCCGGGGGCGGGGCGGGGTCTCGACAGCGCGCCAGGGGTACAGGTCATGCGGGATGAGGCAAGCATTCGCCCCCAAAGATCATTTGATGCACATCCCACAGACCTAATGAATAGACTTATGGGGCCAGGTGCCCACCAATAGCCATCCACCTTTGCGGGTGTCACGCCAAGTAGCAACCGCTTTGCAGAAAATTGTGAAGATTTACTTGAACCATGGGCTTCCACCTACTTAGTTCAACAAGCAATAGCCCAATTTCTGCTGCTTGGCCTCCAAATCTTTGTACATATTTGAGGCTTTTAGACTTGCCTCGGTGTATGCCAATCTAAATATCTTCGCCATATCGTGCTCAGATATTTGCCTGGACCCAATTACACATCGCAAACCAATTGCCAAAATCTTCAAGCAATCGTGGCCTTGCGCCATATTCCAACCCTCTGGAGTTGGACATTTATCTTGTATAAGCTGATCCAATACATCCCGACCGACGCCTGCAAGTTGCGAATAGCGATCAAAGAGCTCATCAACCTTAACCAACCAGGAATTAACCTCTATAAACTGACCGGGCGAGAGCTTGGAAAAATCAACACCGTGCCCTTCAAAGTCATTCAGATACCTTAACAAACCAAACATTGCAGCATTAACCTGCAATCGATCGACAACACGCACCCCCATCGCGGCCTCAAAACGACCTATCTTATCCGCATCTCCATACTCATAAATAATACTATCAAGCGCCTCGCTTGCGATCAGAGTGACGTCCAAGTCATTGCAATCAGTCACCGCAAGCACATCGGGATGATACCGATGTCCAAAATGGTAATCGAAGTCCGCGTCATATATTCCAACAATATAATCAGCACCCGAATTCTTCGCCTTATCAACAACCCCCAATAAATTTTTCTTACCCTCACACGCAACTATATTAACCCGCCCCCCATTCACTCTTCTTCGCCAAAATCTCTCGTCTCCCGGACCCTCCACAAGAAAATGAACCCCATCAAATGCCGCCCTCATCATCTGAATTTCAGCAAAAATTATCCCTGGATTTTTACTATTTAACATCGTGCCCACCAAATTTATCGCTCATCAACCGACGACAAAGAGACCAACAGGTCATCACGATCACCAACAATATATGGTGAATGGGTAGCCATCAATACATCAAACTGCGCAACCCGAATTATTTCAAGAATATCCCCCAAGAACCCCTTTTGCCAACTAACGTGCAGAGAAAGTTCAGGCTCATCCAGCAAAACCAAAGTATTTGGCCTGACTTTAAACAAAAGATCGTAGAGCAAAACAATCTCATGCTGCTCGCCAGATGAGAGCGCCGCAATAGGTATTTCTCCACCATCCGCCCCCAAAATAGCAAGACCCGCCTCACGAGAGACTTTCACCTTTTTATTGGTGAATTTTTTATTGAGCACCTCCAGCAGAACCTCTATTCTCTGGGCGACGTCAAACAATACCGACAACTTCTTCTTAGCATCTCCTGCAAATACGGAAATCACGGATATTTGCGCTGGCAACAGATTATCGAACTGAGAAATATTCAAAGGATACGCATTATTAACACTATCATCCCCATCTAAAAGGCCAATCCTCTTCAACCGATCACGCGATTGCTCCACCAGAGTCATTTGGGCCTTCAATTTCTCCAACGGCAACGGAACAGTAGCATCCTGAATTAGTCTTTGAGGAAAAGTCTGATCCAATCTCTGAGATTCTTTTGCATAATTAGCCAATGCAGTTTCAAGTCTCTTCTTCAAATCTTCCGAATACTCTTGAACTGTTGCAGTCATCACCCTTTCCGGGCTTCTGTACCTCCACTCAGGAACAAAAGAAATCTTAATTAATCGCTGAGCCTCAATAAAATGAGTCTTTATTCGACTCCGC
Organism: Curvibacter sp. GW821-FHT09D12; assembly: GCF_059416245.1. Lineage (NCBI taxonomy): Bacteria > Pseudomonadati > Pseudomonadota > Betaproteobacteria > Burkholderiales > Comamonadaceae > Curvibacter > Curvibacter sp. GW821-FHT09D12. The sequence continues at coordinate 50,321 of NZ_JBWKOU010000026.1, forward strand.
AACTCTTGCAAAGCCTTAGGCTCTTTCGAGTTGAGCTTTCCACGATAACGAGATGGAACCTCCGGCGAATGTCGACTGATTACTTCATCAGCACTCAGAATTTCGTCTGTTCTACTATCCAACCAGGAGTCCGCACCAACCTGAGAAACAAAGGGAAGCTCATCCGATATTTGACTAGCAATCTTCAATAAATTTGAATTTTCACTATCTATCAACACTTCCTCGGATTTATTTTCGTGCCGATACACCAACTTTATTAACCGGGCGCCCCTCTTATCCAGAAGCCCCTCGTTAATTAGATCGACACTCCTCCCTCCGCCAAAAACCACGTGAAAAGACGAAAATGGAGTATTAAAGAACTCATAATATCGACCATTAAGAACAGAATCCGTCAACCGCAGGAAAACGGTTTTTCCAACACCGTTCGGCCCGTGAATAATGGTGACATGATCATCCTTCAACTCGACCGAATGATTGTATAAACCAAAAAGGCCAACAACCCTCAAAGATTTCACCCGCACTAAGTCTTCAGTCATACATCCCCCTTCCAGGAACTTCAATTTCAAATCTACAAACAATAATAAAAATCCAAAAATCACACCTGCATTTGTACCAACCAATTTTCAACTACGCAGCTCATCCAAATAATCCGCCCAGACCGCCATCATTGAACCACGTTCGAGCAAAAATTCGGTTCGGTTGTATGCCCGACCAAGACTATCCTTCACCGAATGAGCCAACTGTGCCTCGATCACAGGCTCCGCGATCCCGAGACGTTCTGCAAGCATAGTTCGTGCGGTCGCTCGAAATCCGTGACCAGTTACTTCCTCCGCCGAAAAACCCATAGCTCGCAACGCGGCGTTAATAGCAGCGTCACTCATCGGCCGGTCATGGTGTCGCTCCCCGCGAAACACGTACGGACTCGCACCGGTCAACCCATGCAACTCTCGCAATGCCGCCACGACTTGCTTTGCCAGCGGTACGACATGGGGTTTGCCAAATAACTTGCCGACTTTCTCCCGCTTCATCCTCTCAGCCGGCACCGTCCACACACCCTTTTCTAGATCGAATTCCGCCCAGGTCGCATTACGCAGCTCACCAGGCCTCAGCAGCACCCGTGGCAGCAAATAGAGGGCCGTCCGGACTACATACGTGCCCTTGTAAGAGTCAATCGCACGGAGCAATTGGCCAAGGCGAGCGGGGTCTGTGATGGCCGGGAAGTGCTTCACCATGGGCTTGCGCAAGGCATCTTTAAGGTCGCGTGCCGGGTTGCTTTGAATGCGGCCCGTGGCCACGCCGTATCGGAAGACTTGGCTGCAGTTCTCAAGTGCTCGATGCGCTGTCTCGACCACACCACGCGATTCAATGCGGCGCAGCACGGCAAGGAGCTGGGGCGGCTTGATCGACTCGATGGGTTCAGCACCGACCCAGGGGAACACGTCCACCTCAAGGCGCCGCATGATCTTGTCGCCGTAGCTTGGCGCCCATTCCTCACGGCGCGTTGCAAACCACTCGCGGGCGACATGCTCGAAGCTATCTTCGGCGGGTAGGCCGGCGTCGGCCCGTTCGGTGGCGGCCACCTGTACGGCCAAGCGGGCCTTGTCCGCCTTGCGCTGCTCACTGGGATCGAGCCCCTCCGCCAGCATGGCGCGGGCTGCCTCGGCCTTTTCACGTGCCTGGCGAAGACCTGTCTCGGGGTAGGTGCCCAGGGAGATCCGCTTTTCTTTGCCTGCGATGCGGTACTTCAACCGCCACCAGCGCCCACCCGCTGGCGAGATCTCAAGGTACATGCCTTTGCCGTCGGCGAGCTTTTGAGGTTTGGGGCCGGGCTGAGCCTTGCGTATGGCTGTGTCTGTCAGAGGCATTGGGGGCAACTTTTATGGGGGTTGCCCCCAACTCTAGCAGTTGCCCCCAAACTTGCCCCCAAAAATCACCGGCTTGGTGCGGATGAGTACGGACGACTCTGGAATGAAAAAAGCCCTAAGTAGTTGATTTACTTAGGGCTTTTTGGTGTTTGCGGACGTCTATGGACGACTACAAACTGTGTACTGGTGGCCTGGGACGGAATCGAACCATCGACACGCGGATTTTCAATCCGCTGCTCTACCAACTGAGCTACCGGGCCTGCTGAGAAATAAATTATAGCAAGCTTTTTTGAGGCAAAAACGAAAAACCCTCAAATTGCATTTTTTTTGCTGCGCGACAGGTCGACGCCGAGCTGGCGCAACTTGCGGTACAGGTGGGTGCGCTCAAGCCCGGTCTTTTCGGCGACGCGGGTCATGGAGCCGTTTTCTTGCAGCAAGTGGAATTCGAAATAGGCTTTCTCGAAGCCATCGCGCGCTTCGCGCAGGGGCTTGTCCAGATCAAACAACTGCTGGGCCTGGGTCTGCACTTCGACCATCAGGGTGACGGGGTGGGCCTGGGCTTCGATTCTGGGTTCGGGCGCGTTGACGACCGGGACTGCGGTCTTGCGCAACTGGTTGCGGGCCAGGCCCTGCTCCACCGCCTTCAGCAGCTTTTGCAAGGTGATGGGCTTTTCGAGAAAGGAGAAAGCCCCGATGCGGGTGGCCTCGACGGCGGTGTCGATGGTGGCGTGGCCGCTCATCATGATCACGGGCATGGACAACAGGCCTCCGGCCGCCCACTCCTTGAGGAGGCTGACGCCGTCGGTGTCTGGCATCCAGATGTCGAGCAGGACCAGGTCGAACTCATCGCGCTGCCGTGCGTTGCGGGCTTGCGAAGCGTTTTCGGCAAGTTCGACGTTGTGGCCCTCATCGTTGAGGATTTCGGACAGCAGATCCCGGATGCCCAGTTCGTCGTCGACCACCAGTATGTTTGCCATGATTGAAAGAAAGCGGTTCCAGGGAAGATGTTGCGTCAGGCAGCGGATGCCGGCGCAGTGGCGAATGATAGCGACACTTGAGCCCCGGCGATGTTGTCGCCGCTCATGTGATTGGAGAGATCGATCCGTGCGCCATGCTCGTCTGCGATTTTCTTGACCACTGCAAGTCCCAGGCCAGTGCCTTTGGACTTGGTGGTGACATAGGGCTCGAAGGCCCGCTTGAGGATGTAGTCAGGAAAGCCGGTGCCATGATCGCGCACCAGCAAGCGCACCCGGCGCGAGCTTTCGCCCCAACGGGTGCGGATCTCAACCGGCTGTCGGTCCGCGACGGGCACGCCCTCGGTAGCGTCCTGCGCATTCTGCAACAGGTTGTGGATGACCTGGCGCAGCTGCTGGGCGTCACCCAACACAGGCAGGCAGCGCGGATCGAGTTCGGCACGCACGGGCACGGAGGCATTCTCAGGGCCATACAGGTGCAGGATGTCCTGCACCAGGGCATTGAGGTCCAGGGGCTTGAGCTCGGCGGCGGGCAAGCGGGCGTAGTCGCGGAACTCGTTGACCAGGCGCTTCATGCCGTCCACCTGGTCCACGATGGTCTTGACGGATTTGGTGAGCACGGCCTGCTCGGGCGCGGCCAGCTTGCCGTTGAGCTTCATTTCGAGGCGTTCTGCCGACAGCTGGATGGGGGTCAGCGGGTTCTTGATTTCATGGGCCAGGCGGCGCGCCACCTCGCCCCAGGCCTGGGCACGCTGGGCCGAAACGATTTCAGAGATGTCGTCAAACACCAGCAAACGAGCCGACCCGGGCATCTCAGCCCCCCGGGCCACCAAGGTGATCATGCCGGCAGCAGCACCGTTTTGCCCGTCGGGCAGTTCAAAGGATTGCTGCCAGTGGTCCAGCCCGTGCTGCTGGGCGTTTTCGCCCAGAAAAGCGTCGAACTGACTCTGCACACGCAGGGCAAAATTTTCCAGGCTGGGCACGGCGGCCAGCGGGCGACCTTCGTAGGCAGCGAGTGGCACTTTGAGAATGCGGGTCGCGCCTGGGTTGGAAGACTGGATCTGCCCTTGTGCGTCCAGCACGATCACCCCAGCCGTGAGGTTGTCCAGGATGGTCTGCAGATTGGCCCGGGCGGTGCTGACCTGACGCATGCTTTTTTCAACCGTGGCACGGGCATCGGCCAATTGCTGGGTCATGTCGGCAAACGAACGGGTAAGCCCGCCCAGCTCGTCGCGGCCTTGCAACACGGCCTTGGGGCTGAGATTGCCGGCCGCCACTTCGCGCACGCCTTCGGCCAACACCAGCAGGGGTCGGGCCAGTTGGTTGCCCAGCAGCACGGCGAGCAGCACGGCACCAAACACCGCCAGAAACAAGCTCAGCGTGAGGGTGCCGATGTACATGCGGCGCAGGCCCGATCGGGCCAGGGCACGCTCCTGGTACTCGCGGTAGGCCTCTTGGACGGCCAGTGCATTGGCCACCAAGGTCGGCGGCAAGGGCACGGAGACCTGCAGAAAGCGCGATTCGGACAACAGACCCAGGCTGGAGGAGTTGACCAGCGCCATGGCGCGGATGCGGGCATTGTTGATGGCGGCATCGTTGGCTGGGTCGTCCAGGCCTTCGATCTGGGCCACGGCGCGCTGCTTGCGCACGTTGCGGATGTTCTGCACCGAGGGGCGCTCGGGGTTGAGCTGGAAGCGCGACTGCCCCACGCTGGCCACCAGTTGCCCCGAGGCGCTCCAGAGCACCACGTCGCTGGCCCCCAACTGGTCCCGGATCTTCTCCAGCACCAGACCGGCGGTGGCATCGGGAACATCGGTGAGCTGGGAACCCGCGGCCCGGGTCTTGTTGGCCAGATCGTTGGACAGGGTGTCGAGCGTGGCACGCCCCAGGCTCACGCCGGCATCCAGCGCGCCTTCGACTTTGACATCAAACCAGCTTTCGATCGAACGCGATACGAACTGGTAGGACACGACATAGATCAGCACGCCAGGCACAAAGCCCACCAGGGCAAAGATGGCAGCCAGCTTGACCAGCAGCCGGCTGCCGAAGCGCCCGCGCCGCAGCCGCTGATACAGGCGCAGGGCGATCCACAGGATGGCGGACAGCAAGGCGCCCGCCACGATGAGGTTGATCACGAACAGGCGCAGGTAGTTGCGCTCGTACAGAGCCCGGTTGTTGGTCGCCTGGGTGAGCAGGAACAGCAGCAGGATGCCGATGATGACCATCATGGCAATGCCGATGCCGACGGTCCAACGGGCGGTGCGGGTACTGAACAGGGAGTGTCTGTCGAGGCCCGGCCTGGGCACGGTGCTCATTTGGCGGGCTCCGTCAGCAGGCGCTGGTGGCGGCTGGTGGCCAGGTTCCAGTCGGTCCGACCGGTCACGCCCAGCTGAAAGGGGCGGGGCAGTTGCGAGACATCGAGGCGGAAATGAAAGTCGACGCTGTGGCGAGCATCGTTGTCGAGGGCGGCCGCATCGGCGATGCGCCAACGGGAAATGCGTTGAACAGCGCCAAGCGCCTCGTCCAGGTCTTCGAAGCTCTGGCCCAGGCTCACCCCCAGGCCAGAATTGGAAATCGGGGTGGGCGCCACCAACAGGCGCCAACGGCGCGTCAGGGGCTGGTAGGCCAGGCGCATGTACCGGGCCACGCCGACGACGCGCTGGTCATACCAGTACCAGCGATCCCGCAGCACTTCGGCCTCGGCCACGAAGTACAGCGGGATGCCTTTGGCCGCCGCATCGGCGACCAACTGGGGCAGGTCAAAACGCACGTTGGCCGACAGGAAAAGCCCCTCTTCGGTGCGGTCCAGCCGCATTTGGGCGACTTCGATCTCGGGCGTGTCGGCCCAAGCCGGCCGAATGCACCAAAAAAAGGCAGCCAGCAGCCATCCCGCGAGAAAGACGATCCGGTCAATCTGCGCGTTTTTCGAGCAAGGCGTAGAAAAATCCGTCGTGGTCACGGAGCCCATTGTCCCGGACGGGATCCCCCTTACGCGCCGTGCGGGGAATTAAATGCCCGGGCGATGGGCTTAAAGCGGCGTCGGTGTTGTGTGCAAGAAACGTTTGAATCTGCAATTCGCCCTCGGCGCGGAAGACGGAGCAGGTGCAATAAAGCAGGCGGCCACCGGGGCGAACCAGCGGCCACAGCAAGGACAACAAGGCGGCCTGGATGATGGCGAGTTGGCCGATGTCGCTTTCGCGGCGCAGCCAACGCACATCGGGATGACGTCGCACAATGCCCGATGCGGTGCAAGGCGCGTCCAGCAAGATGCCGTCATATGGCAGTTTCTGGCCGTTTTCCGGCCACCAGAGTTCAGGATCGCGTGCATCAGCGGCGACCACGCGGGCATGCAGGCCCAGGCGCGACAGGTTCTGGTGGATGCGCTCACAGCGACGGGCGTCGATGTCCAGGGCCGTGACGTCACAGTCGGCCAGCTCGAGCAGGTGCGCCGTCTTGCCGCCTGGGGCGGCACAGGCATCCAGCAGACGCAGGCGCTGCCCCGCGTGAGCGGGTGCCAAGCCGTCCAGCAGCAAGGGAGCCGCCAGTTGGGCCCCGGCATCCTGCACCGACACATCACCCGCATCGAAACCGGGCACCTCGGTCACAGGGCGGGCCTGCTCCAGCATGACAGCGGGGCCGCCCAGGGCCTCGGCCGCAATGCCTGCGGTGGCCAGGCGCTGCAGGTAGGCCGACACAGTGGTATGCCGCTGGTTGACGCGCAAGGTCATGGGCGCCTGGGTGGCATTGGTGCGCAGGATCTCCTGCCAGTGACGGGGGTGATCCTGACGCAGGCGGTCGATCCACCATCGTGGATGGTTCCATTGCGCCATCGGTTCGCGGGCTGTGGCCTCGACCAAGGCATCGCGCTCACGCAGGAATCGGCGCAGGCAGGCATTGATGAAGGACGATTGGGGCCGAATGGCCGGCAGGCGCTTGGCCGCCTCGACGGCCTGATCGACCAGCGTGAACATTTCGTAGGGGGCGTCCTGCTCGCGCCAGCCCAAGGCCAGCGCCGTGCACAACAGGGCATCGGCCAGCGCCGGGGGGTTTCGCGGGGCGAGCTTGCGTCGCAAGGCTTCAGCCTGGCCCAGCCAGCGCAGCACATGGAACAGCAGCGCCTGCACGCCCGGACGCAACTCGGCTGGCACCGCCTCGATGGCCGTGGTGGCCGAGGCGCCTGAGCGAACCTCGGCCAAGGCCACGGCGACGGCCTGCAGCTGCTGCCACAGAGGGACGGAGCCGCTGTAGTCGCCCGACTTCAGGCTGGCATTCAAATCAATTTTTTTGTAGTTGCTTGTCATAAAGACCGTGCTGCCCTGTAGGCAAAAACCCAGGCCAGCAATATCGCCGGAAACTGGCGGATGGCTTGGTTGTACCGTTGCACCGCTTCGTTGAAAACATCCACGGCGGCCTGATCCTGAAGCAGCATCTGTTCCCAGTGGGCACTCAGCACCTGGGGCAGGCGCGGCACGCCAGCGTCGTCATCGGCCAGCACCTGTCGGATCGCCATGCGAAAGACGGTCCAGGCGGATGACAGTGAGCCCAGCGGCTCAGAGTTCAGGGGACCGAGCTTGGCCGCCTGCAGGCAGGCGCGAAACTGGGCCACGGCGGGCTGGAGGATGTGCAAATCGGGCCGCCCCTGTTCGGCGGCGTCGGCGGCCGCTGCGGGGGCCGGCGCATCTTGGGGGCTGTGCAGCCATTGCACTTCGATCCATGCCAGGTGCTTGAGCCACTGCGACTCAAGCAAACTGAATGCCTGAACGGCGGCCACACGCAGGCGCACCAGGCGGTTGTAGGCACCGACGGCCCAGAACAGGAGCACGGCAACCGTGATCCAGACCCCGATCGGCAGGTCAAGCAACCCTTCCAAGGACATGGCAGGCTCCACGCATTCCAAAGGCTAGTGTCAGATGAAAAACGCCCCAGTCCCATCGTTGAATGGGGCTGGGGCGCTGATCGCTCACGCGTCAAAGAGCGTGATTACTCCGAGGCAGCACCCTCGGCTTCGGCGCTGGCGTCCTGGCTGGCAGCCAGATCAGCGGCTTCGGCTTCTGCAATGGAGCGGCGCTCGGCTTCGTCCATGGCGTCCTTGGCCTTGCGAGCCTGGTGGTAAGCCAAACCGGTACCGGCCGGGATCAGGCGACCCACGATGACGTTTTCCTTCAGGCCACGCAGCTCGTCGCGCTTGCCCATGATGGCAGCCTCGGTGAGCACGCGGGTCGTTTCCTGGAACGACGCGGCCGAGATGAAGGAGTCGGTCGACAGCGAGGCCTTGGTGATCCCCAGCAACAGGTTGCTGTAGGTGGCAGGCACCTTGTTGTCGCGCTGCAGGGCCTCATTGGTGTTGAGGATTTCCGAGCGCTCGACTTGCTCGCCGGCGATGTAGTTCGACTCGCCAGTGTTCTCGACGACCACACGACGCAGCATCTGGCGAACGATCACTTCAATGTGCTTGTCGTTGATCTTCACGCCTTGCAAGCGGTACACGTCCTGCACTTCGTCGACGATGTAGCGGGCCAGCTCTTCCATGCCCAGCAGGCGCAGGATGTCTTGCGGGTCGGCCGGGCCGTCCACAATCGATTCGCCCTTGTTGACCACCTGGCCTTCGTGCACCAGGATGTTCTTTTCCTTGGGCACGAGCTCTTCGAACACACGGCCTTCCGGATCGGTGATCTGCAGACGGACCTTGCCCTTGGTTTCCTTGCCGAACGACACGGTACCGGTCATTTCGGCCAGGGTGCCCTTGTCCTTGGGGGTACGGGCTTCGAAGAGTTCGGCCACACGCGGCAGACCGCCGGTGATGTCGCGGGTCTTCTGACCTTCGATTGGGATACGGGCCAGCACCTCGCCAGGACCCACGTCCTGGCCGTCGCGCACCTGGATCAGAGCGCCGACCTGGAAACCGATGGTCACCGAGTGGTCGGTGCCCGGGATCTTGACTTCCTGGCCTTGGGCATCAATCAGCTTGACCTGCGGACGCACCACCTTGGCCGAGCCACGACGCTTGGGATCGATCACCACCAGGGTGGACAGACCGGTCACTTCGTCGACCTGCTTGGCAACGGTCAGACCCTCTTCGACGTTCTCGAATTTCACCTGACCGGCGAACTCGGTGATGATCGGGCGGGTCAGCGGATCCCAATTGGCAAGGATGGTGCCAGCCTTGATGGTCTGGTCGGCCTTCACCGTCAGGGTCGCGCCGTAAGGCACCTTGTGGCGTTCACGCTCGCGGCCATGCTCGTCCTGGATGATGATTTCACCCGAACGTGCAATCACCACCAGTTCACCCTTGGTGTTGCTCACGTAGCGCATCGTGGCATTGAAGCCGATGATGCCGTTGGACTTGGCTTCCACGCTGGAGGCGATGGCAGCACGCGAAGCGGCGCCACCGATGTGGAAGGTACGCATGGTCAGCTGGGTACCCGGCTCACCGATGGACTGGGCAGCAATCACACCCACGGCTTCGCCGAGGTTGATCAGGCCGCCACGGCCCAAGTCGCGGCCATAGCACCTGGCGCACAGACCGTAGCGGGTTTCGCAGATCAGGGCGGTGCGAACCTTCACTTCGTCGACGCCAGCGGCTTCGAGGTCTTCGATCAGGTCTTCGTCCAGCATGCTGCCAGCCACAGCCAGCACAGCGCGGGTTTCCGGGTGCAGCACGTCTTCAGCAGCGGTGCGGCCCAGGATACGGTCACGCAGCGATTCGATGACTTCACCGCCTTCGACGATGGCGCGCATCAGCGAACCATTGGTGGTGCCGCAGTCGTCTTCGGTGACCACCAGATCCTGCGTCACGTCGACCAGTCGACGGGTCAGGTAACCCGAGTTGGCCGTCTTCAGCGCCGTATCCGCCAGACCCTTACGGGCACCGTGGGTGGAGATGAAGTACTGCAACACGTTCAGACCTTCACGGAAGTTCGCCGTGATGGGGGTCTCGATGATGGAGCCGTCAGGCTTGGCCATCAGACCCCGCATCCCTGCGAGCTGACGGATCTGGGCGGCAGAACCACGGGCACCGGAGTCAGCCATCATGTAAATCGAGTTGAACGATTCCTGATCGACTTCCTTGCCGTGACGGTCAATGGTCCTTTGCTTGGCCAACTGGGCCATCATGACCTTGGAGACTTCGTCACCCGACTTGCCCCAGATGTCCACCACCTTGTTGTAGCGTTCACCAGCGGTCACCAGACCGGAGACGTACTGCTGTTCGATCTCCTTCACCTCGCGCTCGGAGCGCTCGATGATGCCTTGCTTCTCTGGTGGCACCAGCATGTCGTCGATGCAGATCGAGATGCCGGCGCGGGTGGCCAGACGGAAACCGTTTTGCAGCAGCTTGTCGGCGAAGACCACGGTTTCCTTCAGACCGCACTTGCGGAAGGAGACGTTGATCAGCTTCGAGATTTCCTTCTTCTTGAGCGCCTTGTTGATGTTGGCAAAAGGCAGGCCCTTGGGCAGGATCTCGGACAGCAGTGCGCGGCCAGCAGTGGTCTCGACCAGCTTGGTGTCAGGCACGAATTCGCCGGTGGCCTTGTCCTTGTTCCACTCGGTGATACGCACGGTGACGCGGGCGGTCAACTCGACCTGGCCTGCATCAAAGGCACGTTGCACTTCGGGCACATCGGAGAACACCAGGCCTTCGCCCTTGGCGTTGATGCGGTCACGGGTCGTGTAGTACAGACCCAGCACCACGTCTTGCGAGGGCACGATCGAGGGTTCGCCCGAGGCGGGGAACAGCACGTTGTTGGAGGCCAGCATCAGCGTGCGGGCTTCCATCTGGGCTTCCACCGACAGCGGGACGTGGACAGCCATCTGGTCACCGTCAAAGTCGGCGTTGAAGGCCGCGCAGACCAGCGGGTGCAGTTGAATGGCCTTGCCTTCGATCAGGATGGGTTCGAAGGCCTGGATGCCCAGACGGTGCAGCGTAGGCGCACGGTTGAGCATGATCGGGTGTTCCTTGATGACTTCTTCAAGGATGTCCCAAACCACCGGCGTGCCGGATTCAACTTCCTTCTTGGCTGCCTTGATGGTGGTGGCAATGCCCATCGCCTCGAGGCGCGAGAAGATGAAAGGCTTGAACAGTTCCAGCGCCATCAGCTTGGGCAGACCGCACTGGTGCAACTTCAGGGTCGGGCCCACGGTAATGACCGAACGACCCGAGTAGTCGACGCGCTTGCCCAGCAAGTTCTGACGGAAACGACCGCTCTTGCCCTTGATCATGTCGGCCAGCGACTTGAGAGCACGCTTGTTGGCACCGGTCATGGCCTTGCCACGGCGGCCGTTGTCGAGCAGCGAGTCGACGGCTTCCTGCAACATCCGCTTTTCGTTGCGGGCGATGATTTCAGGGGCCTTCAGCTCCAGCAGGCGACGCAGACGGCTGTTGCGGTTGATGACGCGGCGGTACAGGTCGTTCAGGTCGGAGGTGGCGAAACGGCCACCATCCAGCGGCACCAGCGGACGCAGGTCCGGCGGCAACACGGGCAGCACTTCGAGCACCATCCACTCGGGCTTGATGCCCGACTTCTTGAAGGCTTCGAGCACCTTGAGGCGCTTGGCGTTCTTCTTGACCTTGACTTCAGAGCCGGTCAGGTCGCCGCGCAGGCGTTCGATCTCCGTGTCGATGTCAATCGCCTCCAGCAGATCCTTGATGCCTTCGGCGCCCATCTTGGCGATGAATTCATCGCCGTATTCCTTGCGCTTGGCGTCGTAGTCGTCCTCGGACATGATGCTGAACTTCTTCAGCGGGGTCATGCCGGGGTCGGTCACCACGTAGGCTTCGAAGTACAACACGCGTTCGATGTCGCGCAGCGTCATGTCGAGCACAAGGCCCAGACGCGATGGCAGCGACTTCAGGAACCAGATGTGGGCGCAAGGCGCGGCCAGGTCGATGTGACCCATGCGTTCACGACGCACCTTGGTCTGGGTGACTTCAACGCCGCACTTTTCGCAGATCACGCCACGGTGCTTGAGGCGCTTGTACTTGCCGCACAGGCACTCGTAGTCCTTGATGGGGCCGAAGATCTTGGCGCAAAACAGGCCATCACGCTCGGGCTTGAAGGTGCGGTAGTTGATGGTTTCTGGCTTTTTCACCTCACCGAAAGACCAGGAACGGATCTTCTCAGGCGAAGCCATGCCGATGCGGATGGCATCGAAATGCTCATCGGGCGTGAATTGCTTGAACAGGTCGAGTAGCGATTTCATGTGACTCTTTCCTTTTCAAATTAAGAACGTTCGAGTTCGATGTCCAGGCCCAGGGAACGGATTTCCTTGACCAGCACATTGAACGACTCCGGCATGCCGGCTTCGATGGCGTGTTCGCCCTTGACGATGCTTTCGTACACCTTGGTACGACCTTGCACGTCATCGGACTTGACGGTGAGCATTTCCTGCAGAACGTAGGCGGCGCCGTAAGCTTCCAGCGCCCACACTTCCATTTCCCCGAAACGCTGACCACCGAACTGGGCCTTGCCGCCCAACGGTTGCTGCGTGACCAGGGAGTACGGGCCGGTGGAACGGGCGTGCATCTTGTCGTCGACCAAGTGGTGCAGCTTCAAGAAGTGCATGTAGCCGATGGTGGTCGGACGCTCGAACGGTTCACCTGTGCGGCCGTCGATCAGGTTGGCCTGGGTGCGTGCAGCGGTCAGGCCCTTGGTGGCAGCGATGTCGTCCGGGTAGGCCAGTTTCAGCATGGCGCGGATGTCCTCTTCGGCGGCACCGTCGAACACCGGGCTGGCGAAAGGCACGCCAGTCTTGAGGTTCTCGGCCATCTCGATGACGTCTTGGTCGCTCAGTTGGGACAGGTCTTCCTTGCGGCCATGTGCGTTGTACAGCTCTTCGAAGAACTTGCGCAGTTCAGCCAGACGGCTTTCAGCCTGCAGCATGTTGCCGATGCGCTGGCCAATGCCCTTGCCGGCCCAGCCCAAGTGGACTTCAAGCACCTGACCCACGTTCATCCGCGAAGGCACACCCAGCGGGTTCAGAACGATGTCGGCAGGGGTGCCGTCGGCCATGTAGGGCATGTCTTCGACCGGAACGATCTTGGACACCACCCCCTTGTTACCGTGACGGCCGGCCATCTTGTCACCCGGCTGCAGACGACGCTTGACGGCCAGGTACACCTTGACCATCTTCAGCACGCCAGCAGGCAGTTCGTCGCCCTGGGTCAACTTCTTGCGCTTTTCTTCAAAAGCCAGGTCGAAGCTGTGACGGGTCTGCTCCAGCGAATTCTTGATGGATTCGAGCTGGGTGGCGACTTCGTCTTCAGCCGGACGGATATCGAACCAGTGGAACTTCTCGACCGAGCTCAGGTAAGCCTTGTCGAGCTTGGTGCCCTTGGCCAGCTTTTGCGGGCCGCCATTGGCAACGCGGCCGGTGAGCAGCTTTTCGATACGGTCGAAAGCGTCGGCCTCAACGATGCGCAACTGGTCGTTCAGGTCAAGGCGGAAGCGCTTGAGTTCATCGTCAATGATCTGCTGGGCACGCTTGTCGCGGGTGATGCCTTCACGGGTGAACACCTGCACATCGATCACGGTGCCTTGCGAGCCCTGATCCACACGCAGCGAAGTGTCCTTCACGTCGGAAGCCTTCTCACCGAAGATGGCACGCAGCAGCTTCTCTTCAGGCGTCAGCGTGGTTTCACCCTTGGGGGTGACCTTGCCCACCAGCACGTCGCCGGGTTGCACTTCGGCGCCGACGTAGATGATGCCCGACTCGTCGAGGCGGTTCAGCTGCTGTTCAGACAGGTTCGGGATGTCACGGGTGATTTCTTCAGCGCCCAGCTTGGTGTCACGGGCCATCACCACCAGTTCCTCGATGTGGATCGAGGTGTAGCGGTCGTCGGCCACCACGCGTTCGGAGATCAGGATCGAGTCTTCGAAGTTGTAGCCGTTCCAGGGCATGAAGGCGATCAGCATGTTTTGGCCGATGGCAATTTCACCCAGGTCGGTCGAGGCACCGTCAGCAATCACGTCACCCTTGGCCAGCTTGTCGCCACGCTTGACGATCGGACGCTGGTGGATGTTGGTGTTCTGGTTGGAACGCTGATACTTGATGAGGTTGTAGATGTCCACACCCACTTCACCGGCCACGGCTTCGTCGTCGTTCACACGCACCACAATGCGGGTAGCGTCGACGTAATCCACCACGCCACCACGGGTGGCAGTGACCACGGTGCCCGAGTCGACAGCTGCCACGCGCTCGATCCCGGTCCCCACCATGGGCTTCTCGGGACGCAGCACCGGCACGGCCTGACGCGACATGTTGGCACCCATCAAAGCGCGGTTCGCATCATCGTGCTCGAGGAACGGAACCAGCGAGGCAGCGACCGACACGATCTGGGCGGGCGACACGTCCATGTACTGCACGCGCTCGGCGCTCAGCAAGGTCGATTCACCCTTTTCACGGGCCGACACCAGGTCACCCGTCAGACGGCCTTCGGCGTCCAGAGTGGCATTGGCCTGGGCGATCACGTACTTGCCTTCTTCGATGGCCGACAGGTAATCGATCTGGTCGGTCACCTTGCCGTCCACCACGCGACGGTACGGGGTTTCGATGAAACCGTACTCGTTCAGGCGGGCGTACAGAGCCAGGGAGTTGATCAGACCGATGTTCGGACCTTCAGGCGTTTCAATCGGGCAGACGCGACCGTAGTGGGTCACGTGCACGTCACGCACTTCGAAGCCGGCGCGTTCGCGGGTCAAGCCACCCGGGCCAAGGGCCGACACACGGCGCTTGTGGGTGATTTCGGCCAGCGGGTTGGTCTGGTCCATGAACTGCGACAGCTGCGAGGCACCGAAGAACTCCTTGAGAGCCGCGGAAATCGGCTTGGAGTTGATCAGGTCGTGCGGCATCAGCGGCTCTTGCTCAGCCTGACCCAGACGTTCCTTCACGGCCTTTTCGATGCGAGCCAGACCTGTGCGGTATTGGTTCTCAGCCAGTTCACCCACGCAACGCACGCGGCGGTTGCCCAAGTGGTCGATGTCGTCGACTTCGCCATTGCCGTTGCGCAGATCCACCAGGATCTTGACCACAGCCAGGATGTCTTCGTTGGTCAGCACCATCGGACCCGTCGACTCTTCGCGACCGATCTTGGCGTTGAACTTCATGCGCCCGACGCGCGACAGATCGTAGGTGTCGGGGTTGTAGAACAGGCGCTGGAACAGAGCCTGCACAGCGTCTTCGGTAGGCGGCTCGCCTGGGCGCATCATGCGGTAGATGGCCACACGGGCAGCGAACTCGTCGTTGGTTTCGTCCGTGCGCAGGGTCTGCGAGATGTACGGACCTTGGTCCAGTTCATTCGTGTAGATGCACTGCAGATCGAGGATGCCGGCGCTGCGCAGCTTCTTCAGCAGCGCTTCGGTCAGCTCATCGTTGGCCTTGGCCAGAATTTCGCCAGTGTCGCCGTCCACGATGTTGCGAGCCACAACGCGGCCGATCAGGAAGTCTTCAGGCACGCTGACATGGGTGGTGCCCGATTGCTCGAGCTCACGGGTGTGGCGCGCCGTGATGCGCTTGTCCTTGGCCACCACCACCTTGCCGGACTTGTCGGTGATGTCAAAACGAGCCACCTCGCCGCGCAGGCGCTCGGGCACGAATTCCATCTGTGCACCGCTGTCCATCAGGCGGAAGTTGTCGTTGACAAAGAAGTTGGCCAGGATCGACTCAGGGTTCAGGCCGATGGCCTTGAGCAGAGTCGTGACCGGCATCTTGCGACGGCGGTCCACGCGGAAGTACAGCAGGTCCTTGGGATCGAATTCGAAGTCGAGCCAGGAGCCGCGGTAAGGAATCACGCGGGCCGAGAACAGCAACTTGCCCGAACTGTGGGTCTTGCCCTTGTCGTGCTCGAAGAACACACCAGGCGAACGGTGCAACTGAGACACGATCACGCGCTCAGTGCCGTTGATGATGAACGAGCCCTTGTCGGTCATCAGGGGCACTTCGCCCATGTAGACCTCTTGCTCCTTCACTTCCTTGACCACCTTGGACTGGGCGCTGGAAGATTCGCGGTCGTAAATGATCAACTGAACTTTGGCGCGCACAGCCGATGCGAAGGTCAAACCACGGGTTTGGCATTCACGAACATCGAACGCGGGTTTGGCGAGGTTGTACTCGACAAACTTCATCTCCACGAAACCGTTGTGCGAGACGATGGGGAAGGCAGCCTGAAAAGCGGCCTGCAGACCTTCGTTGGTGCGTTTCTGGGGGGCAACATCTGCTTGCAGGAATGCAGTGTAGGCATCCTTCTGCATCTGCAGCAGGTAAGGCACTTCGAGCACGCTGTCGCGGCTGCCGAAACTTTTGCGGATTCGCTTGCGTTCGGTGTATGAATAGGCCATGAAATCTCCGGGCAAAGACATGAGTCCTGGGTCTTCGACGACTGGACCCGCGGGACGGTGGTGCACGCTGGGCACACACGTGCGGGCTTGGCGGTTGGCCACTACCAACCATGGCTGACGGCGATGCATTGCACATCACCCGGACCAAGGCATCTTCTGCTGTCGGGGTCAGAAGACACTCAAAAGCTGCCAGTCTGCAGCTTTTGGGTGCGCTCTGTGAGACGCATCCAATAAGCACCAAAGGCTGGAGGCCCTTTGTGAGCACTCCAGCCTCTGAGCGAGACCCAATTACTTGAGTTCGACCTTGGCGCCAGCTTCTTCCAGCTTCTTCTTGGCAGCTTCGGCGTCGGCCTTGGCAATGCCTTCCTTGACGGCCTTGGGAGCGCCGTCGACCAGGTCCTTGGCTTCCTTCAGACCCAGGCCGGTGATTTCACGCACGGCCTTGATGACGGACACCTTGTTGGCGCCAGCTTCGAGCAGAACGACGTTGAATTCGGTCTTCTCTTCAACGACAGCAGCAGCAGCGCCGCCACCAGCAGCAGGAGCGGCCATCGCGGCAGCGCTCACGCCAAACTTCTCTTCGATGGCCTTGACCAGGTCGTTGAGTTCGAGGACCGTCATGCTGTCGAGAGCGGTCAGAAATGCGTCTTTATCGAATGCCATTTTTAAATTCCTAACAATTGGTTCAAGGTTGCTGTGGGCTCAAGCAGCCACAGCAGCTTCTTCGGTTGCGCCTTCGCCTTTTTTGGCCGCCAAAGCACCCAGCACCACGGCGGTGCGGGAGATCGGGGACATCAGCAAGCCACACAACTGGGCCAGCAACACTTCCTTCGACGGAATGTTGGCCAGTTGCTTAACGCCGTTCACATCCAGGGCTTTACCTGCGAAAGCGCCGCCGCGAATCACCAACTTGTCGTTGGTCTTCGCGAAATCGGCCACCACCTTAGCGGCAGCCACAGCGTCTTCGGAGAAGCCATAGATCAGCGGACCGGTCATCTGGTCGGCGACAACGTCAAACTGGCTGCCAGCCACAGCACGACGGGCCAGGGTGTTCTTCAGAACACTCAGGCTCACGCCCTTGCTGCGAGCATCAACGCGCAGTTTGGTCATGTCAGCGACCGTGATGCCACGGTATTCCGCGATCACGAGCGTTTGAGCTTTAGCGGCGAGGCTGGTCACTTCGGAAATGACCGCTTCTTTCTCACTGCGATTCAGACTCAAGGTCTACTCCTTCAAAATGCGTCTCAGGATCACTCCTTCGACGCGCCTTAGTGCAGCGACCAACTGTTTTGGAAAATTTCCATCTGCAGCGGGATCGCCATCTGCGCTGGCCCCTCGGGTATTAAGTGATGGCTTTTCAGCCCCCACACCAGCGGTCTTGGATGGCCCTGCGATCTCTTTCAAGACCTCAGGCCCACCACACCAGAGGACTGACGTCCCCTGACGATTTCTTGCTCGAAGCGATCAGGCTGCGATGGTTTGGGTGTCGACGCGAACGCCCACGCCCATGGTCGACGACACGGCAACCTTGCGCAGGTAAACACCCTTGCTGGTCGCTGGCTTGGCCTTGTTCAGTGCATCCACGAGAGCAGCCAGGTTGCCCTGGAGCTTGTCGGTGTCGAACGAACGACGGCCGATGGTGGAGTGAACGATACCGGCCTTGTCGACGCGGAATTGCACCTGACCAGCCTTGGCGTTGCGCACAGCGGTGGCAACGTCGGGGGTCACGGTACCCACCTTGGGGTTAGGCATCAAACCGCGCGGGCCCAGGATCTGGCCCAGGGTACCGACGATGCGCATGGCATCGGGGGCAGCAATCACGATATCGAAGGGCATGTCACCAGCCTTCACCTGGGCAGCCAGGTCGTCCATGCCAACCACGTCAGCGCCAGCGGCCTTGGCTTCTTCAGCCTTGGCACCTTGGGCGAACACAGCCACACGCTTGGTCTTGCCGGTACCGTTGGGCAGCACCACGGCGCCACGAACGACTTGATCCGACTTCTTAGCGTCAATGCCAAGCTGCACAGCCACGTCGATGGACTCATCGAACTTGGCGGTAGCATGCTCTTTCACCAGGGTGATGGCGTCGTTCAGCGCGTACAGCTTGTTGCTGTCAACCTTGCCTTGCAGGGCTTTTGCTTTTTTGGTGAGCTTAGTCATCACAGACCCTCCACCGTCACGCCCATGGAGCGTGCGGAACCAGCGATGGTACGAATTGCGGCATCAACGCTGGCTGCGTTCATGTCCTTCATCTTGGTCTTGGCGATTTCTTCGAGCTGAGCGCGAGTGATCTTGCCAACCTTGTCGCTGTGCGGACGAGCAGAGCCCTTGTCCAGCTTGATGGCCTTCTTGATCAAAGTCGTCGCAGGCGGCGTCTTGATGATGAAGGTGAAGCTCTTGTCAGCGAACGCGGTGATGACCACGGGCAGCGGCAGACCTGGCTCAACACCTTGAGTCTGAGCGTTGAACGCCTTGCAGAACTCCATGATGTTCAGGCCGCGTTGACCCAGTGCCGGGCCGATCGGTGGGGACGGGTTGGCCTTGCCAGCTGGCACTTGCAGCTTCACAAAACCGACGATTTTCTTCGCCATGCTTTACTCCTTGCGGGTCAAACGCCATGCAGGTCAAGCAACCAGCACATGGCTTCCCGGGGTTAACGACTCTGAATTTGACGTTGTGCCGAGTCGGGTGGCACAACAACCGGCAAGCCGGAGAAACTCAGGTCTTTTCGACCTGCGTGAACTCGAGCTCAACAGGCGTGGCACGACCAAAGATGGTCACAGACACACGAACCTTGCTCTTTTCATAGTTGACTTCTTCCACCGAGCCATTGAAGTCGGTGAAAGGACCTTCCTTGACACGAACCAGTTCGCCAACCACAAACTCAACCTTGTGGCGTGGCTTGTCCGTGCCTTCTTGCATCTGGCTGACGATCTTCTGAACTTCTTCTTCAGAGATTGGAGCAGGACGGTTCTTGGCCCCACCCACAAAGCCAGTCACCTTGTTGGTATGCTTCACCAAATGCCAGGACTCATCGTCCATCACCATCTCGACCAGCACGTAGCCAGGGAAAAAGCGGCGCTCAGTGGTTTTGCGCTGGCCATTCTTCATTTCAACCACTTCTTCGGTCGGAACGAGAATGCGCCCAAACTTGTGCTGCATGCCAGCACGGTTGATACGCTCTGTGATGTTGCGTTCAACCGCCTTTTCCATACCCGAATAGGCATGGACAACATACCAACGCAGATCGGGATTGGTGGGGGTGGCAGCCACCGGGGCCACCGAGTTGTCAACAGCGTCAGTCATTATCGTTTCCACCCCAGAATCAAGTCGTAGAACAACCACTCAAGGGTCTTGTCGGTGAACCACAAGAACAAAGCCATGATCACGACAAAGCCAAAAACATACGCAGTAATCTGAATGGCCTCTTTGCGGGTAGGCCAGACAACCTTGCGCACTTCACGCACAGCCTCTCGGCCGAATGCAACCAACTGGCGGCCCGACTCCGAGGTCAGGAACACAGCACCTGCAGCGACCAAACCCACAATCAGTGCAGCCCACTGCGCCAACGCGCCCTGTTGAGTCAGCAGATAGAACGCCACCAAGGCCGCAAGCACCAATGCGCCTGCAGCCACGAGCTTGGCCTTGTCGGCCCCTGTGTTGACAGTTTCAACCTGTGAAGTTGCCATGATGGGCTGGATTCCGCTTCAAATTTGTTGCGTGTCCTGAGACACAGAAGCCCGTCAGGGCTTGACGGGCTTTTGATGCCACCTTCAGGTGGCAGGGGCAGTAGGAATCGAACCTACAACCTTCGGTTTTGGAGACCGACGCTCTGCCAATTGAGCTATACCCCTCCGAGACAATTACTCGATGATGGTCGCAACCACGCCGGCGCCCACAGTCTTGCCACCTTCACGGATGGCGAAACGCAGACCTTC
>NZ_JBWKOU010000027.1:0-65346 GCF_059416245.1 Curvibacter sp. GW821-FHT09D12
CACGTCGTTCTCTCATCGTCCACACCCCCTAGTTTCTTCTGTTTTAAGGATGCGACAACTATTCTGACGCGGGGGGCTGGCTCTCGGGCGAACACTTCAGCGTCGATGGAACCCTGATCCAGGCCTGGGCGAGCCACAGGAGCTTTGTGCGCAAGGACAAGGACGATGACGACACGCCGCCGCATCAGCCTGGCAACTTCAAGGGTGAGAGTCGCAGCAACGACACCCATGAATCCAAGACCGACCCGGATGCACGGCTGTACCGCAAAGGCAAGACCGCCAGCGAGCTGCGTTACATGGGCCACACCTTGAGCGACAACCGACATGGCTTGATCGCCAATGCGGTGGTGACGGTGGCCGATGGCTTCGCTGAACGAGAGGCGGCCAAAGCCATGATCAACGATGCGCGCCAGGCGTTGGGGGACCCGGACAACTCCATCACGCTGGGGGCGGACAAGGGTTACGACGCGGCCGAATTCATCCGGGCCTGCGATGAGATGAAGGTCATACCCCATGTGGCGCAAAACAAATCAGGCCGACGCTCGGCGGTGCCTGAGTCTGTGGCCCAAACCCCAGGCTATGCCCAATCACAGAAGAAACGAAAGCTCATCGAGCAAGGCTTTGGTTGGGCCAAGACGGTGGGCTCGATGCGCCAGGTGATGGTGCGTGGACTGCAACGCGTGGACCAGATGTTTGTGCTGACGATGGCCGCCTACAACTTGGTGCGCATGCGTACCTTGGGGCAAATCCGTCTGCAGGGGGTGAATTGAGCGAGAAGACGTGAAAAGTCGGGCTCGAATCGAAGAAAAGCTGAATATCAAACCCTGACATGTCGGAATGTGAAATGAAGACGCTGGCCTGCAGAGTTCGGGTCATAGCCTTCATTGCGGCGGGCGGTATTTCAGCAGCCTGTTAGGGGTAGAACGCTCATTCATGGGGATGCCCACGTCTGGAACTGGATGCTGCCGCGAGAAGGCCGAGATGGCGAACCAAAGCTCATCGACTGGGATGGCTGGCATCTTGGTGTTGGCGCCTGGGACCTTGCGTACATGATGGCCGTGCAGTGGGATCGCTCAGTACGCCTGCGCTTCGAGATTCAGCTACTGGACCGCTACCACGAGACTCTCGCCGCGTCGGGCGTGACTGGCTATTCGCGTGAGTCGCTTCAAAACGACTATCGTCTGGCAGTTCTCCTGCATATGCGTACGCCCATTGCGCGATTCGTCAGAAAAATGTCCGCGTATGTATGGTGGCCGCAAATCATCCGCATTCAAGACGCAGTGGAAGATCTTCAATGCCTAGATTTGTTGGCCTGATGACGACACAACGACCGATTTCAGCAAGATCGAGCGGCGGCAGATCAGCCCAGAGCGGGATCTCTGTGTCACTGAATTCAACGCCGGCCAGATGCCGTCAAATCTGAAACGGCGCCAACGCTCGCTTCCCGTTGCCCCCCTCATGCCGTTGACGCGGCAGTAAACACATTGAAACCTTGACGAGAAGCGAGGTCCAATGGCGTATCCACAAAGAGGCCTTTTGCAGCGGTGTCAGCACCGGCATTCAAAGGCGCCTCCAGCGACACCAAGCGATCTTCCGGCTCAGAAGCCAGGTGGAGGGCGGTCTTGATCACAGAAACACCCCAGTCAAATCGACCCAAGCACCCCTGCCCTACTCCGGCCCAAAACAAAGCCCTTGATCCGCACACACCGCACAGCTGGGTGCCCGGCAGATGAACAGCTCGTGGCGCAGGCAGAGCTGCTTGTAGAAGAACTTCTTCCACTTCATGTTCTGGTGGTTGAGCGCGGCCAGGGTGGGGAACCAGGTGGTAATCAAGGCCGAGAGTTCGGCCCGTGAGGGCAATGCCAGGTCTTGCCACAGGTGGTTGTTGCCCAGGCAGGCGCAGGCGATGCCGTGGGCCACGGCCTCGCGTTCGGCCGGGGTGCCGGCGGGCAGGGCCATGTGCTCGCGCAGCAGGTCCAGCAGGTCGTCGACCTCGTCCTGCCGGGGCTCCGGTCGGTGGGCCTGTGCCAAGGCGGGCCAATCCAGACCCAGATGCCGGTCGGCGCCCGGGAACCAGCGCTGCAGTGCCAGCCGGGTGGGCTCTGCGCCCAGGCCGCTGAGGGGCAGCCAGGCCAGGCCATGGGCCTGCCAGGCCTGTTCCAGCACGCCGGCCAGGGCCAGGGCGGCGGGCTCCAGCGGGTCGGTATCGGCGAACGACAGCAATAAGGTGCGGTAGGTGTCCATGGACAGACCCGCCGGGTTCACGCCGGGGCGGCGGCGTGGGTGTAGCACTTCTTGGGGCAGATCTTGGCGCAGGCGGTGCAGCCGATGCACAGCTCCTGATGGGCGATGGTCATGACCTTTTTCTCGTACTCATCGTCTTCGTCGTCGTCATCGCCGGCCAGGTGGATGCGTTCGCCGTCTTCGTCCAGGCCCACCAGCTCCAGCACGCCGCGCGGGCAAACGCGAAAGCAGCGCCCGCAGCCGATGCACTTGGCTTCGTCGAGGCTGGCCACGAAGGTCGGGGTCCATTGCGCGCCGCTGGGCAGCGTGACCTGAAAGTGTTCGCTCATGGTGGGCTCCGGGCAGGGTCAGGAGGTGGCCTGGGCTGCCTCACGGCGGGCGTCCATCAGGTCGGCGTGGGCGCGGTGGCAGCGCTGGGCCACGTCCAGGATGCGTTCCCAGCCGGTGGGCAGGTCTTCGGACAGATCGTGCAGATCCATCTTGGCCTGGGTGGCCTGGGCGTTGAGCTTCTTGATGCGCGCTTTGAGCTCGTCGGCGCGGGGGTCGGGCGTGGTCATGGTCAAAACGTCTGAAGGGGGGGGTTGCGGCGTCAGGCCCCGTACTGGGCCACGGCCGGGTAGGTGCGGATCATGGTGATGGCCTCATCGAGAAACTTGCCGCCGGCCTCGGCCAGCTTGGCCAGCGACGGAAAGCCGAAGCGATGCACATCGCGCAGTTGTTTGTTGACCACCACCAGGCGGCCGGCCAACAGCACCATGCGGCCAAAGCCCTCGTGGCTCATCTTCATCATGGGCGACACCATCTGGCCGGTCTCGCGTTCGATGGCCACGGCGATCGCGTTGTAGAAGATGTCGAGCCGCCACAGGATTTCGGGGTCGGGGTCGCCCAGGATGGGCAGGGCCCGGCGCTCTTCGGGGGTGAGGATGTAGGGGCGCAGCAGTTGCAGGTCGGTCTTGCCGTCCCAGGCGCCATGGGTGTCCTGGGCGCGCAGCTGCTTGATCAGCTGCTGCACAAAGGGCTGGGCCAGAAAGGCCGTGTCGTCGGCCCCGGCGGGCAGTTCAGCGGGCGCAGCAGCGTCAAGGGCGGGGGGGGTGGTAAGGGTGGCTTCAGCCATGTTGGACCTCGTCGAGTTCGTCATCAAAATCGTGGGCGCGAGGCTGGTCTTTGGTCATGGCCTTGCGCAGCCAGGGGGGCGGTGTGCCCTTGAGCACGCCTTGCAGCTTGAGCAGTATCTCGTCGATCACCTCGGGCTGGGGCACCTTGATCGGGTGGATCTTCAGGGCCACCACCCGCGCCGCGCCCGAACCACCGATGGCGGCCACGTACAGGATGGCGCAGTCTTTGATGGCTTCAAGCTTGGGGGCCAGCTTGTCTTCGTCACCGTCTTCCTCAAGCTTGCCGTCGAAGTCGAAGGCCTCGACAAAGCGCGAGCCCTCGGGCGTCACGTCGTAGCAGAGAATGCTTTTGGCCCAGCCGAAGTGGGCGTCCACGCGGACCTTGTCCTGGGTGGCGAAGGCGACTTTCATGGGGAACTCCTGTTCTTCAGAGAGGGGCATTGAATGGGGCTCAGAAGCTGCAAGCCTGGGCCGGTGGTGCCGCCAGATGCGCTTCAGGCGCCATCGAGGCAGGGGAAACGGGGCTGGCCGAGGGGCGGCTGGCCGCGCGCTGGGCCTCGGGGCTCAGGGGCCAGTCGCCCGCGTGGTGGTGCGGCAGGTGCTCGATCATGAGGTTGGCGATCTCGAAGATCAGGTTCATGGTGCCGCGGTAGCCCACCATGCGCCGGTGCGAGTTGCCCACCCGATCGAACATCGGAAAGCCCACGCGCCACAGCGGCTTGCCCAGGTGCTCGGCCGCCTGGCGCCCGTGCGAATGGGTGATCAGCACATCGCAATCGACGGCCATGCGCTCCAGGTCTTCCAGGTCGCCCAGCAGCACTTCGGCGGCCGGCAACAGGGCGTGGGCAGGCGATGCGGTGGTGCTGATGCACACGCTCAGCTCGGCGCCCATCTCGTGCAGCAAGGCGCCCACGGCCAGCAGCAGGTCAGGCTCGGCCGCCAGGGCCACCTTGATGCCACCGGTGTAGAAGTGCCCGTCGAGCATGGCGTCAAGCAACTGGCTGCGCTGGCGGCGCAGCCGGGCCGGCACGGGCTGGCCCGACACCTGCGACAGGCGCAGCAGCAGGCGGTCGTTGGGCTCCAGCCCGGTCAGGCGCTCGAACACCTCAAAAGGCGTGCCGGCGATGGCCTGCAGGGCCTGGGCCGCCTGCCGGGTTTGCTCGCCCACCCCCAGGGTGAAGGCCGAGGCCCCTGTGGCGCGAATGTCCTCCAGGCTGGTGCCGCCCAGGGTGGTGCCGCGCCAGTCGGGGGCGATGTGGCCGTCCAGCGAGCCCGACAGATCGGGCAGCACCACCGGCTGCAGACCAAAGGCCTCGATGATCTCGCGCAGCTCGTCGATGTCGCCGGGTGAGAGGTGGCTGCCAGGCAACAGCGTCACCTGCCGGGGCCGCACCGGCAAGGGCTTGACCAGTTGCTGCACCAGGCCGGTCAAGGCGAGGCGGTAGCCGTCTTCAAAGGCGCCCACGTAGTCGGGGGTGGAGACGTAGACGATCTCGGTGTCGGCCAGTTCGGGATGGCGCTGGCGTGCGGTGACCAGAAAGCCCTCCACATCGTCGCCCTTGGTCTCGGTCAGGCCGGTGGAGCAGATGGCGATCAGCCGCGGTGCGGCGCGCTTGCGGATGTTGAGCAAGGCCGTGACCAGGTTGTCGTAGCCCCCCATGATGGTGGTCACCTCGTTCATGGCCGTGGTCTGCAGTGGAATGGCCTCTTTGAAGTGGCGCACCAGCAGCACCAGGCCGAACGAGGTGCAGCCCTGCGAGCCATGCATCACCGGCATGCAGTCGGCCAGGCCCAGAAAGGCCAGGCTGGCCCCCAGGGGCTGGCTCATCTTGAGCGGGTTGACGGTGCAGGCTTTCTTCGACTCGACGACCTTGGCCATGGTGGGGCTCTCCGGCTGGGTGGATGGGGTGGGCTGGCGGGCAGAAAAGCAGGCAGGCGTGGCAGGGCTCAGACCGGAATCTCTTCGGCGCTGAGGCCCAGAGACTGGGCCGCCACGTCGCTCAGGTACTGGTGCGCTGCCATGGGCATGGGTTCGGGTGTGGGGCTGGGCAAGGTTGCCGCGCTTGCGGGGGTCGCATCCGGGCCGGCAGCGCTGGCCGGCACCGCGCCCAGGGTTTCGCCGTCGACACCCCAGGGTGCCGGGATGCGCACCTGCTGCCACACCGGGTTGAACAGGGCCCGGTCGATCTCGTGCACCAGTTCCACCATGCCCTCGTAGCCGCCATAGGGGTGGTGGCGCTCCTGGTTGATGTCGAGCCAGGGCATGCGCGCCTTCAGGGCGACAAACTGCGAGCGCCCGCCCGACAGCATGATGTCGGCCCGCGCCTCGCGCAGCATCTTGTACATCTCGCGCGGGGTCATGTCGTCGATCATGTGGGCGTCGTCGCCCATGATCTCCTTGATCTTTTCCTTGTCTTCGCGGGTGCTCTTCTTGACGCTGGTGCCCACGATCTCAAGCCCTGCTTCTTGCAGGGCCGACACCACCGACCAGGACTTGACGCCGCCGGTGATCAGCAGCACCCGCTTGCCGCTCAGGCGGGCCTTGTAGCTGGCAATGCGCTTCCAGGCCCGGGCCTCTTCCACCTCGATCAGGCGCTCGGTGCGCTCCAGCAGTTCGGCATCGGCGCCCTGGCGCACCAGCAGCGTGGCGATCTGGCGCAGGGTGTCGCTCATGTCGCTGATGCCGTAGAACGAGCCCTCGAAGTACGGAATGCCGTAGCGCTGCTCCATGCGGGTGGCCACATTGATCATCGACTTGGAGCACACCATCATGTTGACCTTGGCGCGGTGTGCACTGGCGATCTCGTTGTAGCGGCCATCGCCCGAGATGCACGACAGTACCCGGATGCCCAAGGCCTCCAGCAGTGGCCGGGTCTGCCACAGCTCGCCCACCAGGTTGTATTCACCGATGATGTTGATGTCCAGCGGGGTGGTGTACTCGGGCTCCCGGGTGCCGATCACGTAGTCGAGCAAGGCCTCGGCACCCAGCTTGTTGCCCAGGTTCTTGGGGCCGGCAAAGCCCGGCGCGTTGACCGGGATCACCGGTTTGCCAAACTTGGCGCTGGCGCGCTGGCACACGGCCTCGATGTCGTCGCCGATCAGGGCCGTCACACAGGTCTGGTACACAAACACCGCCGGCGGGTCGAACTTCTCGATGATCTCGCGCACACTGCGGAACAGGCGTTTTTCGCCGCCATAGATCACATCGAGCTCATGGATGTCGGTGGTGAAACCGGTGCGGTAGATCTGCGAGCCCGACGAGGCCGAGTGCCGGTTGTCCCACGAGTTGCCCTCGCAGGCGATCGGGCCATGCACCAGGTGGGCCACGTCGGCAATCGGCTGCAACGCGATCTTGGCGCCATCAAACGCACAGCCACCGGCGGCGGCACCGGGCGACAGCTGCTTGGTGCAGCCTTTCTTGCGCTCTTTCTCAGTCTTGCCCTGGTTCTTGTCGCAACCGGGCTCTTCGAACACTTCGGCAATTTTCGCTTTGAGCGAGACGGACATGGGGCACTCCTGACAGCGGTGGGGTGGGTAAGCCCTCTTTGCAGTTTTGGTGCCAGCGACAAAGCGCACAAAACGGCATTGCCCACCCCCCCGGTACAACGCCCGGTCGCACCTGGCCCACTGCGGCGTGAAGCGTTTGACGCAATTGAAGGGTTTGCGACACAGCGCCCTACCGCCCACCACCACCGCCCTAGAATGGCCGCCTGCAGCAGGCCCGCCCTGCCCTGCCCGCCACCAGGGCCCTGCCCACCCAACCCTCCGACTCAACCAAACCAGACCTCAGCCGTTCATGCCTGCCACCGAACTCACCGTGACCCCCGCCGGCCAAGTGGCCGGCAAACACCTGCTGATCCCCAGCGGCCCCGAGGGCACCTTTTACCCCCACATCCAGGACTGGGTCACCGCCCAGCGCAAGGCCGGCAAAGTAGTGCGCGACGTGAGCTCCGAGGTGCTGGTCAAAGGCATCAAGCAGTGGGCCGCCTACGAGCACAAGGCCGGCGGCAAGATGGTGCGGACGGTGTTCAAGATCACTTGAGGGGGCTCTGGGGCGATTTGTTCGCCCCGCTTCACCTCAAGGCGCCGCAGCACGCCTGCCATCAAGGCAGCCGGCAAGGCATGGCCAGCTTTCGTTTAGGATGAAATCAAGACAAACGACCCTGTCAACTGGGGGCCTAAGACCCCAACGGAGGACCTTGATCATGGCAAAGACCCACCTGAAACGTTGCCTGGCCATCGCATGCATGGCGGCCTCACTGGGGCCCTCTGTGTCGCCGGCCTTTCAGGTTCTGCCTCGCATCAGCGACGTTGACCGAAAGCTCTCCAGCCTGGGCAGCAACCAGATCATCGACGGTCTGGGGCAATGGTTGGTTGGCAACGCGCTTCCTTTGATCAAAAGCCCGGTGCATGAAGCCATCACCCTCAACGCCCTTGACTGCACGGTTCAGCCAGGCGCTGAAAAAGACTGCCTGACCACCGAAGCGGTCCGGGCCCACCAGGTGCTTTTGTACGGCGTACGCTGGCCCGACGATCCACCGTTCGCGCTGAACCGCGCGTCGCCGCCGCGCATTGCAGACTGTGACCCCAGTGTCACGCTGCGCTCAACTGCCCAGCCCAAGTGCTGGAAGGGCCTGTTTTCCGATGCCGACAAGACCGCCAAGCAGCGCATGGCCAGCCGGCCCGGCGAACCTGCTTTCGGCCCAGGCGACTACTTGTTGTACCGATCCCATTTTGGTGACCTGCAGTTCTTCCATTCAATGGCCGCGCACGACGGAGAGACTGCCGCCGAGACCCAGCAACGCATGCGCATGTGGGCACAGTTCCTCTGGGGGGTGGCGACCCAGACAATTCCAACCGATCAATTCATCCGAACCCTCGGCATGGCCCCGCTGGCGCTCTATTTTCCTGGCGACATGACGGCCACCAATCTGATGGCAACCGGCATCGTCGAGGTCCGCAAAGACCTCGACCAAGTGGCTCTGGGTGTTCTGCTGCACATGCTCCAGGACAGCTTTTCACAGGCCCACGCCGGACGGGCCCCTGAGAGCGGGGCCGCATGCGAAGGGATGGCGCGGTTTGCACAGCCCGGCAAGATCCGCCAGTTCTACAGTTACGCGGGACAGGTGGGCAGCCTGCACGACCACGAGGACACCTTCAAGGCGCTGGGCCTGCAAACCCTGCAGGTCAGCCCCAGCGTCGTCGATGCCAGCCGAGCCTTGCTGACCTTGTGGAAAGAAAAGGCAGCTTGGCACGAGGCAGAGAAATACTTCGATTGCGCCTTTGCGCTGGAAGCACCCGATGCTCCCGCGGGACCCGGCCCCTTCACGAATTGAGGCCACGTTGCTGGCCTGTGTGAGGTCCTGAAGACCCATGACGGCCACGCGGTCAAGGCTCGACAGAAGTTCAGCGCTGCGAAACGTTGGGCCTGCTTCTGTCTTTCACTTGTCCATCACCCCTCCACCGGCAAAGGCAGACCTGCCTTCTGCAGATCCACCCAGCGCTGCAACTCCAGCACGTGGGCGCTTTCTTCGTCGACAAACTCGCGCGCCAGGGTGCGGATTTCGGGGTCGGTGGTGCCGTCAAGCACCTGCTGGTAGAAGTCACGGCCCGAGGTTTCGGCTTGCAGGGCCACCTGCAGCGCCTGCTCCGGGCCCAGTTGGGGGTCGGCGGCCCAGATGGCGGCGGCCTCGGGGCTTTCGAGGTCGGGCCAGCTGAAATCCTCGGCTTTCAGCGCGGGCAACTGGCGGTAGGCGGCGCGGGAACGGGCGTCTTGCAGGTGCAGCAGCGAGTAGTCGGCCAGGCGCCTGAACAGGCGGGCCACCGCGCGGTTGCCCGCGCTCTGCATGGCGTCGGCCAGTTCGCCAAAGCGGCGGGCGGCCTCGCTCTCCAGTTGGATGGAATGGGCCAGAAAGGTTTCGATGTCGTAGTGCATGGCGATGGTCTGCGTTGGCGGTAATGGTCAGCGATGGTCAGCGATGGGCATGTGGGCGCATCAGCGCCACGGCGGGGGCGGCGATGGCCCGGACGCCTGCCTGAAGGGCGCTTGCAACAAGATCTGCCTCAGGCGGGCCAGTTGTGCCTGCCGCCAGGTCAGGTCATGCCCCGGGTCGGCCTGCGCGCCGGGCACCGACACGGCAAGCAGCGCGGCCTGCATGCGCAGCCACCAGCGGGCCTGCACGAAGCCGGGGCGCCCAACAGTGGCCTCGTACTCCAGCTGGCAGAGGTGCAACAAGGTGCCCAGCGTCTGCGGCTGATCCGGGCAACCCAGCTCCAGCAGCAGTTGCAGCACCGCCTCGGGATCGCCATCGGCCAGATGCAGCAGACGATCGCGGTGTCGTATCAATTGGCGGCACAGCACCAGCCTCGCTTCGGGCAGTTGACAGCGTTCGCTCAGGGCGGCCAGCACGGCCAGGGCCGTCTCACCGGGACGGGTCGGCCGCAGCCGGTCCACCGCCCGATCGAGACACCGGTCGCCTTCCGCCGGCATCCCGCCGATGCGGTGCAACAGCCCGGCCAGGCGGTGCTCCAGTGGGGCACCGCTGGCGGCCAACCGGTCCAGCACCCGCAGTTGGACCTCGGCCGCATGCGGGGCGACCAAGGACGGCGTTGCATCGGACGCAGCCCCCACCGGCAGGGCTTGGGCATAGAGCTGGTCGAGTTCGGGCAAGAAGCGCTTCAGGCCGCCGCAGGCGCGCAGCGCCTCGAAGAAGCCCCTTGGGTACGGCGCCATCAAGGCCCGGCAAAGGCTCTGGCCGCGCTGCTCAGGGCGCAGGCGCTCGATGCGGTCCATCTGTACCAGGCAGCTCATCCAGGCCAGGTCCTGCGCGTCCAGGCCGGCGGCCTGGCTCTGCGCGGCCGCCAGCGAAAGGCGGATCAAGTCTTGGCCGGTGCCGCTCATGGTGTGCTCACAGCTTCATGTCGAACCACACCGGATGACGCTGCCGCAGCTGGTGCAGCATGTCCAGCGTGGCAGGCACCAGGGCCTTCAGGGCGTACCAGACGGCCTCGCGGCGCGCGCTGCCCGGCTGCTCCAGCAGGGTCTGCAACACGCCCCAGCCGTGCCAGTCCAGTTGCGGCAGGTTCAACTGCAGGGCCTCGGGCAGGTGCGACAGGGTCTGGGCCATGATCAGCAGCTGCTGCTCCACCTCGGCCAGGGTGTTGGGGCTGGCAAACAGTTCATCCTCATCCTGCAACTCGCGCAGCAGCAGGGCCAGGGTGCGGCCACCCGACTGCAGGATGGCCAGTTGCATCAGCGCCAGCACGGCCTGCCCCTATTGGTTGTCGGCCAGCACTTCGAGTGCCACCAACTGCTGATACAGGGCGCGCCGGGCGTGCCAGTGCGCAGGCCCCACCAGGGCTGGGTCGGCGCCCTCGAAGGCGTGCAGGGCCTGCTCGTCGCTCCAGTAGACCGTGGTGCGGCCCGGGCGGGCGGCCAGTGCGGCCTCCAACGCCTGGCGCAGGCTCACGGGTTCAGCTTGCAGCATGCCGCGCCCAAGCAGGTGGTCGGCTCGGTACAGCGGGGCGTCATAGCCATGGTGCTGCCCCAGCGCGCACAGGGCCGGAAAGCGCGCCTCGGCCTCAGGGCCGGGGGGCAGATCGGCCAGCAGCTCCAGCCATTCGCGGGCGCTCTGCCGGTCGTAGATCTCCCAGGGCTGCAGGGCATCGGTGGCGGCCACCTTGCGGGCCAGGTCGGCCTCATCGTAGGCAAACCAGGCACGGGGTTCAATGCGAGGTTCGGTGCGAGGTTCAGACCGGGCCTGCACGGGGGTACCCGCCGGGGCCGATGCGGCGGCCAGCGATCCGGTCGACGCGTCGGCGGGGCGTTCCAGGATGTAGATCATGACGGGCTTCACTCCACCCCATCGGCCTCAGCCTTGGCCCACAGGGCCCGCCGGATGCGCTGGTTGATGCCCGAAGGGCTGGCGTCAAACTGGCGCTGCGCCTGCGTCATGGCGCCCTGGGCCGTGGCGGCTTCGCTGAGCGTGAGTGGCAGGCGACCGGCCACATAGGCCGCATCGGGCATGACGCGGGCAATGGCCTGGCGGTTGGGGTGCTCACTCAAGGGCACCAGCACGGTGGTCTCGGGCACACCGTCCAGACACAGCTGCCCGTCGATGACCTCGACGCGGCGCCCGTCCAGGGTGGTCTTCACATGGGTGATGGGGGCATTCATGGCGATGACTCCTCTGCGCGAAGGGACAACGGTCCGGGCTCGGGCAGTGGGCACAGGCCCTGCCCAGCCGGTGCGAGACGGGCCACCTGGCACAAGGTGGCCCGCCGTGCACATCAGCGGATGATGTCGAACGAGTAGTCGGTCTTGGAGGCCACGTTGGTGTTGGCGTCCAGGGTTTCGAAGAACTCGTCGAGCAGGGTCACCAGCACGCGCAGGCCGCCGTCATAGCCCCAGGTGGGGTAGCGGTGGTAGTGGTGGCGGTCAAAGATCGGGAACACCATGCGGACCAGCGGGGTGCCGGTGTCGCGCTCCAGGTACTTGCCGTAGGTGTTGCCGATCAGAAAATCCACCGGCTCCGTGAACAGCAGCGAGCGCAGGTGCCACAGGTCGCGCTTGGGGTAGGCCTTGCAGCCGGCACCGTAGGGCGAGGCGTCGAACAAGGCCTGCACCCGCCTGGCCCATTCTTCGTTGCCGTTGGTGGCCACCACATGGGCCGGCTCGGCGCCCAGCTCCAACAGAAACTGGGTGTAGCCCAGCATCTGGTCAGGGTCGCCGTACAGGGCGTAGCGTTTGCCGTGCAAGTGGGCCTGGCTGTCGGCCATGGCATCGACCAACTGGCCGCGCTCCAGCTCCAGCTCGGCCGGCACCGGCTTGCCCGTGAGGCGCGAGATGGCCAGCAGGAAGGCATCGGTGCCGGCCACGCCCACCGGGGCGTTCAGCACCACCACTTCCTGGCCGTGTTCCTTGATGAACTTGCTGGTCTTCTCGCTGCAGAACTCCTGGAACACGATGGTGGCCTTGGCGTGCAGGGCACGCTCCACCTCTTCCTTGGTGGTGCCGCCTTCGTACATCCGGAACTCACCATCGGTGGGGGTGTTCCAGTTGCCCGAGGGGTCGCACAGCACGTTCACCTGCACGCCGAACAGGCTGAAGATGCGGCGGATCTCTTTCATGTTGCCGACCACAAAGCCGTCAAAGCCACCGATGAAGTTGATGCTCTCATCGGGCACGCGGGTCAGTGGCGCGGTGGTGCCGGCCTTGCCGTCCCAGAAGTGCTTGAGGATGCCCAGCAAGGCATTGTCGTAGCCGGTGATGTGGCTGCCCACAAAGGCCGGTGTGTGGGCAAAAGGCACGTCGTAGGCCTCGGGGACGCTGCCCTTTTGTTTGCTGTTCTTGATGAAGGCGTCCAGGTCATCGCCGATCACTTCGGCCATGCAGGTGGTGGACACCGCAATCATCTCGGGCTTGTACAGGTTGTAGGCGTTGGCCAGGCCGTCGATCATGTTGTTCAGGCCCCCGAAGACGGCGGCGTCTTCGGTCATCGACGAGCTCACGCACGAGGTGGGCTCCTTGAAGTGGCGCGAGAAGTGCGATCGGTAGTAGGCCACGCAGCCCTGGCTGCCGTGCACAAAGCTCAAGGTCTTGTGAAAGCCGTTGGCCACGTACACGGCGCCCAGCGGCTGGCAGGCCTTGGCCGGGTTCACGGTCAGTGAGTCGCGGGCAAAGTTTTTTTGCTTGTAGTCTTCGGTCTTGGTCCACTCGATGACCTGTTTGACGGTGTCGTCGGAGTGGTTGAACTCGAAGTTCTCTTTCTTGGTTCGGAAGATTTCCTGGTACTCGGGCTCACGGAACAGCAATTCGTGGTCGAGGATCTTGTCGGCGGATTGGGGCATGACGGGCTCCGGTAAACGAGAGAGGGTTCAGGGGGCCCCGGGCGCGGGGCACCCGGGGCGCTGGCGAAAGCTGGCGGTGGCTGATGGGATCAGGCGGCCTTTTTCCAGGGCGCCTGGGTCAGGCCCCAGATCGGGCTGGAGATGGCCATGTCCATGTCGCGCGCAAAAATCGCGAAGCCGTCATAGCCGTGGTATGGGCCCGAGTAGTCCCAGCTGTGCATCTGCCGGAAGGGCACGCCCATTTTCTGGAACACGTACTTTTCCTTGATGCCCGAGCCAACCAGGTCGGGCTTGACCTGCTCGACGAACTTCTCGAACTCGTAGCCTGTCACGTCGTCATAGATCAGCGTGCCGTCTTTGACGTAGTGAGTGGTGCGCTGGTAGTCGTCGTTGTGGCCGAACTCGTAGCCCGTGCCCACCACTTCCATGCCCAGGTCCTCGTAGGCGCCGATCACGTGGCGCGGGCGCAGGCCGCCCACGAACAGCATGACCTTCTTGCCTTCCAGGCGGGGCTTGTACTTGGCGATCACCGCGTCCATCAACGGGCGGTAGCGGGCGATCAGTTTTTCGGCATTGGCCTTGATGGTGTCGTCGAAGTGGCTGGCGATCTCGCGCAGGCTCTTCTCGATCATCGAAGGGCCGAAGAAGTTGTACTCCACCCATGGGATACCGTACTTTTCTTCCATGTGCCGGCTGATGTAGTTCATCGAACGGTAGCAGTGCAGCACGTTGAGCTTGGCCTTGGGGGTGTTCTCCAGCTCGGCGATGGTGCCGTCGCCCGACCATTGCGCGATCACGCGAAGGCCCATCTCTTCGAGCAGGATGCGGCTGGCCCAGGCGTCGCCACCGATGTTGTAGTCGCCGATGATGGCCACGTCGTAAGGGGTGGAGACGAAATCGGGGCGCTTGTTGGGGTCGACCTTGTCGAACACCCAGTCCCGGATCGCGTCGTTGGCCAGGTGGTGGCCCAGCGACTGGCTCACGCCGCGAAAGCCTTCGCAACGCACGGGCACGATGGTGTGACCTTCGTACTGCTTGGCCTTCTTCTTGGAGACGGCTTCGATGTCGTCGCCGATCAGGCCGATCGGGCACTCGGACTGGATCGAGATGCCTTTGTTGAGCGGGAACAGTTCCTGGATCTCGTCAATGATCTTGTCGAGCTTCTTGTCACCGCCGAAGACGATGTCTTTTTCCTGGAAGTCCGAGGTGAACTGCATCGTCACAAAGGTGTCGATGCCGGTGGTGCCGATATAGTAGTTGCGACGAGCAGCCCACGAGTACTGGCCGCAGCCCACCGGGCCGTGGCTGATGTGGACCATGTCCTTGATGGGGCCCCACACCACGCCCTTGGAGCCCGCGTAGGCACAACCCCGGATCGTCATGACGCCGGGCAAGGATTTGATGTTGGACTTGACCCCGCAATCGGGCTTGCCGTCCTCGAAGGTGCCCAGGTGCTTGGCGCGCCGCTTGGCCATCTTTTCAGGGTAGGCCTTCAGCACTTCATCGATCAGGGCCTTGTTCGCGGCCTTGCGTTCTTCAACGGTGGCGGTCATGGAGAGCTCCGGTTAGATAGTTGTCAGTGAGAGTCGGGCGCGGGGGCAGGCCCTCGTGTGGTGGGGCCCTGCGCCCCGCGCCCGGGGGCCCTTCAGGCGGCCACGGCCGACTTGCCGACTTGCGACTCGTCGATCTGCTTCATGATCCCGTGCTCCATCAGCAGGTCTTCCAGCTGGTCCATGGTGATGGGGGTGGGGATGGTGCCGTTGCCGGCGTTGTTGTGCACCTTGGTGGCCAGCTGGCGGTACTCTTCGGCCTGCTTGGAGTCCGGGGCGTACTCGATCACGGTCATGCGGCGCAGCTCGGCGTGCTGCACGATGTTGTCGCGCGGCACGAAGTGGATCAGGCGCGAGCCCAGCATCTTGGCCAGCGATTCGGCCAGCTCCAGTTCCTTGTCCGTCTGGCGCTCGTTGCACACCAGGCCACCCAGGCGCACGCCGCCCGAATTGGCGTACTTCAAGATGCCCTTGGAGATGTTGTTGGCCGCGTACATGGCCATCATCTCGCCCGACATGACGATGTAGATCTCTTGCGCCTTGTTTTCGCGGATGGGCATGGCGAAGCCGCCGCACACCACGTCGCCCAGCACGTCGTAAGAGACGTAGTCGACACCGTCGTAGGCGCCGTTTTCTTCAAGGAAGTTGATCGAGGTGATCACGCCGCGGCCGGCGCAGCCCACTCCGGGCTCCGGGCCGCCGGATTCGACGCAACGGATGTCCTTGTAGCCGATCTTCATCACGTCCTCAAGCTCCAGGTCCTCCACCGAGCCGGCTTCGGCGGCCAGCGACAGGATGGTGTCCTGGGCCTTGGCGTGCAGGATCAGGCGGGTCGAGTCGGCCTTGGGGTCGCAGCCGACGATGAGGATCTTCTGACCGAGTTCGGTCAGCGCGGCCAGCGTGTTCTGGGAGGTGGTGGATTTGCCGATGCCGCCTTTGCCGTAGAAGGCGATTTGCCGAAGTTTAGCCATTGCAGTACTCCATTCAGGAAGGGTTGAGAACCAAGGTAGCGAACTCGCGACCATGTCAGCCTGGCGTGCCTGTTGGTCTTCTTCTATCGGGTCACGTTGGGCCGGACTTGTGTCCGCGCACTGGTTCTTTGCACCTTCTGTGCCATGCCGAAATCACCGTGTTTCGGCCCGATCAGCGCGCTGTTTGCGACAAAACGACGCCAACATGTCGGCTTGCGACAGACTTGGCGGGCGCTTTGTCCGGCCGGCTGCAGCGCTTTGTTCCGTTTGCGACAAACCGGTCCCGGCCAGCCCCGCCCCGCGGATGCGGGCGCCCCGCAGGGGCTGTTTTGTCGCGTTTGGTGGCCGCCTGCGTGCGCGCCTGGCCTGGTACGGTCATTGCAGAAAGAGGGGCATGAGCACGCAGCCCCAACCCACGGCCCCCACCGACCTGATGACGGCATCGGTGCCCGTGTCCGCGCCCGTGTCACCCCAGGTGTCGCACTATGAGCAACTGGGTGGCCTGACCCGGGTACAGGCCCTGGTCGAGGCCTTCTATGCGCAGATGGACCAGCGCCCCGAGGCACAGGTGATTCGCGCCATGCACCCTGCTGACCTGGGCCCGGTGAAGGCCGTGCTGGTGAGCTATCTGTGTGAATGGCTGGGTGGCCCGCATGACTACAGCGCGCAGCGCGGCCACCCCCGCCTGCGCATGCGTCACCAGCCCTTTGCCATTGGCGACGCCGAGCGCGATGCCTGGCTGCATTGCATGCAGGCCGCCCTGTTCGCCATCGAGGTGCCCCCAGGCCTGCGCCACGCGCTGATGCAGGCCTTTTCAAAGACCGCCGACCACCTGCGCAACCGCGCGGCCGGCCCCCCTGTTTCCTCCACCCTTCCAAGGACTGACCATGACTGAAACCCTGGTGCGCAAACCCATTGAAGACACGGCCCTGGGCCCGCTCGATGCCGATGGCCGACTGCTGAACCCCGTGCTCAAGGCGCCCACGGCCAAGCCCGGTCGGGTCGGCTTCCGGGGCGAGCTGGCGCTGCGCTTTGCCGCCAAGCTGGCCGACGAGGCCCGCCCCCCCGAACTGACCTGCGACCAGGTGATGGCCGTCGCCCAGGTGGGGGAGGCCCACCTGCCTTTCTTCGCCGGCTACCTGCTGAGCTTCGAGCACCTGAAAGACGTGGCCGAGGTGCTGGGCGACAGCCTGAGCGCCGGCGGCAAGTACTTTTTGTTCTGCAACAACATCGACCTGTCGAAAAAGTACCAGGTGCCCTACCGCGGCGCGCTGTTCTATGTGCTGCCCATCGACGAGTCGACCGTCTACAACGAACTGCTCGACCTGCTGTACCTGGAGAAGAGCGAGCTCAAGAAGAAAGACACGGCCGGCAAGCTCGATGCCGTGGCCGATGCGGCGCTCAAGTACGACGTGACCTTTGACACCATCACCTACGCCGAAGGCCTGAGCCTGATGGGGCCGGTGCGCAACCCCAACGAAAACCGCCCGGTCTGAGCGACGGCGCCATGCGCGGCCCCCGCCTCTTCCGCCGGCTCACGCTGGCCGAGCTGGAGCGCTGGTGCGCCAGCCGGCCCCACGCCCTGGTGCTGGATGCACGCGACCCGGGCAGCCATCAGCGCGATGGCTGGGCCGGCTCGGTGCGCCTGGGCCCGCACAACCAGGACGCGCTGCTGCTGCAGACCGATCGCAAGCGCCCCATCCTGATCTACTGCCATCACGGCCACGCCAGCCAGACCTGGGCCCAGATGTTTGCCGACTTCGGCTATGTGGACGTGTGTGACCTGGTGGGCGGCCACGCGGCCTGGGCGCAAGCCCACCCCCGGCCCCCGGAGGAGCCCGCATGAGCCACATCGTCTTCTACGAAAAGCCCGGCTGCGGTGGCAACGCCCGGCAGAAGGCCGCACTGCGCGCTGCGGGCCATACCCTGGAGGTGCGCGACCTGCTGCGCACCGCCTGGACCCCCGATACCTTGCTGCCCTTTCTGCACGGCCAGCCCGTGCCCGACTGGTTCAACCGCGCGGCGCCCCGCATCCGCCAGGGCCTGCTCGACCCCGACACCCTGAACGGCGACGAGGCCCTGGCCTGCCTGCTGGCAGAACCCCTGCTGATACGCCGCCCATTGATGCAGTGCGGCACCCAGCACCACCTGGGCTTTGTGACCGAGGCCGTGCACGCCTGGGTGGGCCTGGGCCCCAGTCTCGCCACGCTGTCTGGCCCCACCGGGCTGGAGGGCTGTGCCCATGCCCATGCGCCTACTCACACCGATTCGCCCCCACCACCGGGCCTCGAGCCTGGCCGCTGCGCCAGCCCGCCGCCGCTCGCCGCCTGATGCCCCCACCACGCAAGGACCCCTGCCATGCCTCTTTACGACTACCACTGCCCGGCCTGCGGCCACCGCTTTGAAGCCCTGGTGCGTGCCGGCAGCACCCCCACCTGCCCCCAATGTGGCAGCAGCAGCCTGGAGCGCCAGATCAGCGCCCCGGTGCCACCAGGCCAGAGCAAGGCCATCATCGCCTCGGCACGCCGCCAGGCCGCTCGCGAAGGTCATCTGAGCAACTTCTCGAACGCCGAGCGCGGCAAGCTGGGCTGAGGTAAGTGTTTGAGACATTGAACGCTCCCTGATTCCGAGGCAGGCCATGCCTGCCGTCGCCCGACGTTGGGTTCCGCCTTCCTTCAAGCCCCGTTAAACAGCGATGGTTCAAGCATCACTCAGCAAAACTTGGTAACGGATAGAGGCCCGGTCAGCTGCAAGAATGGCGCTTGCCAAATCAGGCCTGATACGGCTTCCTCTACTCCACAGAAACGGGCTGCCCAGCCAGACCAGCTCTTCAGAGCCAGGTAGGGATGAGGTCATGACCCAGTTGACCACCTGGCTGGGCCTGCCCCCGGTTCCTCTCACCGAAAGTGCGCCGCCGGTGCTGGTGAAGAGGGATGGTGTGCCGTACTCAGAGAGATTGAGCCGTCAAGGGGTACATCAGGCCATGAAACCAAAGGTACGCAGAAGGAGGCAGCATGCGAACAACAACGGATCCCCACACGAGCGACCCCGAATTTGCTGACGACTACGTGGTGCACCAACCCAGCCAATATTCGGTCACGAGAGGCGTTACCTCAACGGGCGAGGTCCTGTACCTCCTGACCTTCATCGACTCGATGCTTGTGCCTGTGATCTCAGGAGAGCGCCACAGTGCGAGAGAACAGAAGCTGATCCGAACGACTGTTCAGATGTCGAAGAGTTTTTTTGAACACATGGTGAAGACTGTGGAATCCCTGGAACCCAGGGCAGCCACAGCCGTGCCAGCGGGTACCGCGAAGGGCCAGCCCCATGCCGGCAACGGTTGAGGTGACCTTCGACCCCAGCTTTCAGCGGTTTTTGCAGATGGCTAAGTCCCATTCGCAGATCAAGCCCACTGAAAAAATTCAGTTTGACTCTGCGTTTGGTGTGGGCCCCGAAGGATCCGTTCATCTGGTCTATTCGTCGGCGACCAGCTTGCCCCCCCATGTCCCGCAACTTGAGCAGGGCTTTGACGAAACAGCGATAGATCTCACTGAAATCCGCATGCCACTGGGTGAAGTACAAAAGCAAGCTGGCCCCTATACTGGTGAGACCATGACATCCCATTCTCGCGAAGAGATTGCCCTTCAGTTCCAAAACGCTCGGCTGCAGGTCGATAAAGACTTGCTGGCTGCCAAGCAGGCGGAAGCCGAATTCCGTGCCGAGATCAAAGTCATGATCGCCCACCAGGGTGAAACCTTTCAGACACTGCGTTCAGACATCAACAAGGCAGTGGGTGAAGCAGGCCTGAATGTGGAGCGCCTGCGCACTGAGATGCACAAAGAGTCATCCGTCAATCTACGCTGGATTGTGTCGACAATGATCGCCATTGGCTTGGCAACAGCTGGCGCCGTCTCATGGGTTGTGAAATCCAGCATCGACGGTCGGTCTGCCACCACCACCGCAGCCTTGGTTTCAGAATCCGTTGGGCAGGGATCGGCCCAAACGGAAAAGGCCGCTCAAGCCCCCTCGCGTCCGACCCAGTAATTGCCCAGCCAACTGTGCCTGTGGTTCTCTTGCAGAGGCTGAGGAAGATTTGGGGCCCCAGGCATGGCCCGTCAAAACAAGCACAGGTTCGCGGGTCCCCCTCTGAGTCACCCTCCCACCGAGCGTTGCCCTCACAGCCCGATGCGATACCACCGCGGCTGTTGTTGGCGGTAAAAGCGCAGCCACAGCAAGGTGGCGGGCACCAGCGACTCGACAGCGAACCACAGCGCCTCGTCCAATTCGGGGCCGGCGGGAGCGCGCAGGCGCGGGGCCAGGGCGGCCCAGCCGGCCCAATCCAACTCGGGCATGACGGCCTGCACCGCGGCATCCAGCTGAGTGGCTGACACGGCCAGTGTGAGCAGGTGCCTGAGCACTTCGGCCCGCGTCAGACGCGAACCCAGCAGTTCATCGCGGGCCAGGCCTTCACACAGCACCAGCACGCCATGGGCAGCCTGCTCGACCAGGCCCAGCAAGGCCCCGGTGGCCCAGGGCGAAGGGCCCGAGAGATCGATCTCGCGCCGGGTGGACGAAGGCTGCGAGGTGGGGCCCGGCTGGGCCGGGCCGGGGGTGCTCACCAGCCGCCTCAGACGAAGCTGAGCAGCTCGACGGTGGCAGGCTCCGTGCCCAGCACCACCTGGCAGGCCAGGCGCGACTTGGAGCTGACGCCCACCAGGGCGTCGAGCTTCTCGTTTTCGAGCTTCTGGATCTTGGACAGGCCCTTGCGCCCCTCCTGGATGAACACATGGCAGGCGCCACATTTGGCCTGCCCATCGCATTTGCTGGCGATCACCTCGCCAACGGCAAGCAGGGCCTGCAGCAGGGTGCTGCCGGCAGTGGCTTCGTAGGTTTTGCCCGAGGGCAGGACGGTCAGTGCGGTCATGGTGGTAGTCAGCTCAAGGCTGGTTCTGGTTGAGGAAATGGGTGACGGGGCAACCGGGGTCGAGGCGCTCAGGCGGTGGCGGTGTCCTGCAGGGCCACCACCAGGCCGGCGGCAAAGCTGGCCAGCGGCTGGGCGATGCGGGTGATGCCCTGCTCCTGCAGAAAGCGCGCCTCCATGCGCGTGGGTTCGTCGGGCAGCACGGCCCAGTGCTGGGCGCTGGAGCGCTTCATGATCTGGCGCGCGAAGCTGCGCGTGAGCTGGTCGTCGAAGCGGCAGCCCAGAAACAGAAAATGCCGCCCGCTGCGCCAGGCCTGCACAGCCGCCGGGATGGGGGTCTGGATGTCGATCTCGGTCAGCACCTCGACATAGTCGCTGTCAGACACCAGGTAGTTGCCAGCCGGCGCATGGGCCCCGATGGGCTTGTAGAGAATGGGCTGCGCGCCGCCCGGGGCCTGGGGCAGGAATTCGCCGTTGGCGGCATAGGCACCGGTCCAGTGGCCGAAATGCTCCGATTGCGACAGGCCCTGCAGCTGCAGCCAGCCGCCCTCAGGCCGCACCTGGGCCAGTGCGGTGGCCAGGGTGTCGTCGTACCAGGCGTCCACCAGCAGGCCCACATGGCTGCGGGCCAGGGCCAGGTGCAGGGCCGAGGGCTTGGTGGGCGCGGCAAAGGCCTGATTCATCAGGTGCACCACCGATTTGCGGTGCTTGAAGTTTTCGATGAACTGCGCCGCCTGGGTCAGCCGCTTGCGGATCTTGTGCGGCACGCTGACCTGCGAGGTCATCAGCTCGGCCAGGGCCAGCGGCGTGGCCGGCACCGGGGCCTCGGGGCACAGGGCCAGCATGCCCGGGCCGAGATAGGGCACGATCAGGCCCTTGTCAAACTGCTCGGCCAGGGTGGCCATCAAAGGTGTGTTCATGGGCGGCTTTCACAGGTAGATGGCGGCCCCGGCACCGACATTGGTGGCGGTGTCCTTGAGGGTCTTGACGATGTACTGGATGTGCTGCGGCCCCAGGCCGCCATGCAGCGGCAGGGCCAGGGCGCGGTCGCCGATGCGCTCGGTGTCGGGCAGCAAACCGCGCTTGCGGCCGATGGTGTCGCCGGCGTTCATATAGAAGAACTGCTGGTGCAAAGGGTGGCTGTAGGCGGCACTTTCGATGCCGCAGGCCCGCAGGTCGTCGATCATCTGGGTGCGGGCGCTGGCGGTGAAGCGCTTGCCCAGGTGCACCACATAGAGCATCCAGTGCACCTCGTCCACGTCCTCTCCCAGATAAGGGGGCTTGATGCCTTCAAAGCTTTGCATCTGCTCGTGGTACCAGGCCTCGACCTGCTTGCGTTGCTGCAGGCGCTCGTCCAGCGAGGCCAGTTGGGCCAG
The DNA here is from genome assembly GCF_059416245.1 of Curvibacter sp. GW821-FHT09D12. NCBI lineage: Bacteria > Pseudomonadati > Pseudomonadota > Betaproteobacteria > Burkholderiales > Comamonadaceae > Curvibacter > Curvibacter sp. GW821-FHT09D12. The sequence continues at coordinate 22,027 of NZ_JBWKOU010000027.1, forward strand.
GCCCAGGGCGGCGCTCAGTTCGCTGAGGCCGGCCTGCAGGGGCACACGCGAGCCCACCGACACCGAATGCCGGTCGCTCAGGCGGCGCTGGCGCAGGTAGCGCAGCTCGTGGGCCAGTGACTCGTCGTCGGTCACCACCATGCCGCCCTCGCCCGTGCACAGGGCCAACGGGGACGAGAAGTCGAACACCGCCAGATCGCCAAAGCTGCCCACGGTCTGGCCGCTGTAACGCGAGCCCAGTGCCTCGGTGCTGTCTTCGATCAGTGCCAGGCCGTGGGCCTGGGCCAGGGCCCGCAGCGGCCCCCAGGCGGCCGGGTGGCCGTTCGTGTTGCCGGCCAGCAGGGCCCGGGTGCGCGGGCCGATGCGCAGGGCGGCCTTGTCGGCGCTCAGGCAGCCACTCCAGTAGTCGATGTCGGCGAACACCGGGGTGGCACCGCACAGCGTGATGGACTGGGCCACCTGGTGCCAGGTGTGGGCCGCGCACACCACCTCATCGCCGGGCCCGATGCCCAGGGCGCGCAGGGCCATCCAGGTGCCCAGGGTGCCGCTGGCCACGCCCACGGCATGGGCGCGGCCTACCCAGCCGGCAAAGGCCTGCTCAAAGGCCTCCAGCATGGGGCCGTCGCTCCAGCGGCCCGAATCGAGCACGGCCTGGATCAGCGCGCTCTCCTGCGGGCCAGCCTCGGGCTCGAACAGGGCGATGGTGTCGGTCTGCATGCTCAGCCCTCGGTCAGGATCAGCGCCGATGCCTGGGCCGGCTCCTGCGTGACCTGCCAGCAATGGCCGTCGCTGGCGGCCAGGTAGACGCGGCGTGCGCCCAGGATCAGGGTGGGGGCTTCGTCGCGCATGTCGAAGGCGTCCACCACCAGGGCTCGGATCTCGGGGTGGTGGGCGCGCCACAGCGCGGCGGCATCACGCAGGCTGGAGGCGGCACCCACCAGCTGGCTGGCTTCGTGCAGGTGTTCGGGCATCAGACTCATGGGGGGCTCCTGGGGTGGCAGGGATCAGGACGGATTCGGCGGGTGATCGGCTGAAGATCACTCGGCGACCGCGATGCGACGGGCCTCGACCGTGATGGGCAACGGCGTGTCGGGCGCCATGGCCGGCAAGTCAAGCTGCCAGCCATTGCCCAGGGTGACCAGCCCCCCCCACATGCCGGGCTCGACCATCGAGACGATGGGCTCCTCCAGGTCCTTCTTGGGCACGTAGGCACTGAGCTGGCCTTTGCTGTCTTTTCGGATCATGACTTTCATGGGGAGCCTCTCGTTGGGTTCGGGGTTGGAAAAAAGGGGGCTCAGTCGTGAGCTTCAGTGACAGGCCTGGGCTTCGTGCAGCAGCGGCGCCAGCAGGGGCGGCAGGCCTTGCAGCACGGCGCTCACATCGTCGGCCGTGCTGTCACGGCCCAGCGACAGGCGCACCGCCGCCAGCGCGTGCTCTCGGGGCACGCCCATGGCCGACAACACATGCGAAGGCTGGCTGCCGCCTGAGGAGCAGGCCGCGCCCGATGAGGCCGCCACACCGAGACGCGCCAGGCGCTGCAGCACCGTGTCGGCCGCCAGTTGGCCCACACGCCAATAGCTGGTGCCCGGCAGCCGGGCCTGGCCCTGGCCCCACACCTGCAGCGCGGGCAAGGCCTGGGCCAGGCCCTGCTCCAGTGCATCGCGCAGGGCGGCCTGGCGCCGGGCTTCTGCGTTCACGGCGCCCGCGTCGCCCAATGAGCTCAGGGCCGTGGCCAGGCCGACGATGGCGGGCAGGTTCTCAGTCCCCCCGCGGCGACCGCGCTCCTGGCTGCCCGGCACGGGCGAATGAAAGGCCAGGCCCTGGCGCAGCAGCAGGCCACCCACGCCCTTGGGGCCATGGAACTTGTGGGCCGAGAAGCTGACCGCGTCGGCCGCGCAGTCGTCAAACCGGAAGGGCAGCTTGCCCAGCCACTGCGTGGCGTCGGTGTGCAGCAGCGCACCGGCCTGGCGCGTCAGCGCGACCACCTCGGCCAGCGGCATCAGCACGCCGGTCTCGTTGTTGGCGGCCATGAGCGACACCAGGGCGACCTCGGGGTTGATCAGCTCGGCAGCGGCCCGCAGGTCGAGCGCCCCGTCGGGCCGCACCGGCAGCCAGCCCACCGACACCCCCTGGGTCACCAGGCTGCGGGCCAGGGCCAAGTGGGCGCTGTGCTCCACCTGGCTGAACAGCACGCGCCGGCGCCCCAGCGGCGCCCCGGCCAGCAGGCCGCGCACGGCCAGTTGGTTGGACTCGGTCGCACCACTGGTGAACACCAACTCGGCCGGCTTGCAGCCCAGGGCCTGGGCCGACTGCTGGCGCGCCTGGGCCAGGCAGCGGCGGGCCTCCTGCCCTGCCGCGTGTTGCGACGAGGCATTGGCCCAGTGCTGCGCCATGGCCTGCGCCATGGCCTGCAGCACGGCGTGGCTGGGCGCGGTGGTGGCGTTGTGGTCGAGGTAGATCATGGGGGATTCCGACGGGGGTGGCAGCACCATTCAAGGCCAGAAGACCCGCTGCGGGTCCTGGCACAGCAGCGCCAGCAGGGGTTGCAGCGCCTCGTCTTCGGCCTGTGCAGCCCAGCAGCCGGCTGCGTGGTTGCGGGCAAACAGGGTCCAGCCCCGGCTCCCGCGCGAGGTGCCGGGCTGCAGCAAGGCGATGTCGATCACGCCGCCGCTGCGGTCGATGTTGCGCGAGCAGCAGGGGCTTTCGATGCGCACCCCCTCGCCTTCGCGCAGCACCCGCGGCTTCACGTAGCGGTAGCGGCTGCGCTCGCCCAGCACGCGCTGCACCTGCCGGATCAGCAGGTCCATCACGCGGCTGTCTGCCGAGGTGCCGGGCTGGGCAGCCACGCCCGAGGGCAGCTCACGCCGGCGCGCCTGAAGGGCGCGCAGCATCTGGCGCGTCTGCCGCAGCGGCCGCAGGGGGCGCACCTGGGCGCCGCCCACGCAACGCCCGTTCATGCCTGCACCTCGTCGGTCTCGGGCAGCAGGCCAGCCGGGGCCGGGGCCAGCTCGACCTCCAGGCAGCCAACCACGGCTTGGGCAAACTGCACCAGGTAGACAGGCTCGTTGAGCTCGACGGCATGGCCAATGTTGACCACCTCGCCCACGCTGCCGCGTGGCGCCAGCAGGGCATCGGGGGCGCACTCGGGGTGGCTGCCATCGTTGACCAGGTCGTCCAGCGCGATCACGCGCTGGCCCCAGGCATACACGGCGCTGCGGGCTTCGATCGGCAGTTGGGGGGCGGTCATGGCAGGTCCTCCTTGGGGGCGGGTGGCAAGCCCAGGTGGTTCAGCGCCTGAGCCTGGTCGCCCAGTTGCTGCAACACCTCGTCGGGCAGGTGGTCCAGGGTGCACAGTTCCTTGGCCCGCATGCCGACCCGATGGCCCGAGTCGACAAAATCGACGGCATAGATGTAGAACTGCTGCAAAAAGGTGTTGATCTGGGTGACGTAGCCGATCTCGCCGCGCTGCACCAGCACGGCGCCGATGTCCAGGCCGTTGTAAGTGCCGTCGTTGCGCACCACCGAACGCGCCACCACCCGCTCGCCAAAGCCGAAGCGCGGGGGCGAGGCGATCTCGATCAGGTCATCGTCACGATTGATGTCAGCCATGGGCATTGCTCCGATGCTTGGAGGGGACAGGCTGGGGGACCGAGGCCAGGGGCAGGCGCTGGCGGGCAGCCGCACGCACCTCGGGGTCGTCGTCTTGCAGCAAGGGGCCCAAGGCGGCGGGGACGGCACGCTGGGCCACCTCCCAGCGCACGCGCCAGTCGGGGTCACCCAGCAACGTGGGCAGCAAGGCGGCGGGCAGGCGCTGGGCCACGGCACGCCGCACCTCGCCTTCGGGGTCGTCGACCAGGGCCAGCAGCGCAGGCATCTCGAGCCGCTGCGCCACGCGCAGGCGCACCGCCCTGTCAGGGTCGCTTGCCAGGGTGCTCAGCAGGGGCAGGGGCAGGCGGGCCGCTACGCATTCGCGCACGCCATAGTCGGGATCGCACACCAGCGGGCCCAGCCGCGCCGGGTCGAGTCGCTGGGCCACACGCAGGCGCACCTCGCGGTGCGGGTCCTGTGCCAGCAGGGGCAGGTGGGCCAGCAACTGAGCGATCGGCAGCCTTTGCACCACCTGCATGCGCACGGTTTCGTCGGGGTCGCGCAGCAAGGCCGGCAGGCGGAACACGCTGGCATGGCGCACGGCGATCGCGCGCACCTCGAAATACGGGTGCTGCAACTGGGCATCGGCCAGCCCGGGGTGCCAGCTCAGAAAGCGGCTGATGCGCCGGGCGTAGGCATCGTGCAGGCAGGCGTGGCCGGGCTGGCAGCCCTGGCCCGGAGGCCGCTGCAGCAGAGCGTGCTGCGCGCAGGTGCTGCAGTCCAGTGCAGCACCCGACCAGTGCCGTGCCGGAATGTCGGCTTCGGCAGCATCGCGGGCGTGGACATCCGGGCGCGTGCTCATGACCGGGGCCTCCAGCCGCGTACGGGATCACCTTCCTGCCACAGCGGGGTGTCGGGGTCTTCGCCGGCCTCGCGGCGCTCCAGCACCTGCAACAGCAGCGAGCCGCCGACACGGTCTTGCGGGTCCAGCCGGCGCAGCTCGCCCAGCATCAGCCAGGCCTGGGGCCAGTCACCCAGGCGCAGGTTGAGGTAGGCCAGGCCCTTGAGCGTGAACAGGTAGAAACGCACCGCAGCGTCGTGGCGGGTGGCCTCGTCGCTGGGTGGCTCGTCACCGAAATCAGGGCCCAGCGCGTAGCGGGCCAGGGCCAGCGCGTCTTCGCCGGCGGCACGGGCCAGCGCCAGCTCATGCGCATAGAAATGGAAGCGGTACACGGCAATCACCGGTACCGGGTGACGCGGCGCCAGGCACCGGGCCTGTTGCAGACAGCGCAGGGCCGCCTCGGGTTGCTCGCGCAACTGGCCCGCCTGTTCGATCAGGGCCAAGGCCTCGGGCCCCAGGCCGGCGCCCACCACGCTGTCGGCAAAGGCCGCCAGCGCCTGTTCGTCGAAAGCCAGGGGGGCGAAGCTCATGGCGCGGGCCCTGCGTCAGGACAGCAGGCTGGCCGGGCGGCCGCGGCTGATCGAGCCGATCTCGATGCGCGCCACGCCGGGGGGCGCAGCCTCGGCGCTGCTGCTGCAGGCACAGGCCGACTGCTTGGGGTTGACGAAGGTGAGGCCGGACTTGGTCGGGGTGTCGGCAAAGTCCATGGTCACGCCATCGAGCAGCAGGCGGCTTTCGGCCGGCAGGAAGATCTTGAGACCCTGGTGTTCCAGGGTCTGCTCGCCTTCACGCGGGGCGGGCTCGGCGCTGAACTCGGCGTTGTAGCCCGAGCAGCCGCCTTCGCTGACCAACAGCCGAAAGCCAGCGCCCTCGGGCAGGCCCGAGAAGCGGACGATGCGCCGCATGAATTTGTCGGCGGCGGCAGTGATTTGAAGGTTGGGCAGCATGTCAGGCCTTCACGATGCAGCCGTCGACGGGGCACACCGCCACGCACTGGGGCGAGTCAAACTGCCCTTCGCATTCGGTGCACTTCTTGGGGTCGATGACATAGGTGCCGCCTTTTTCGCGGATCGCGACGTTGGGGCATTCAGGCTCGCAGGCCGAGCAGCCGGTGCAGGTGGAACCGATGATCTTCAAAGCCATGATGGCGCTCCTTTGCTGGGGTGAAAGTGGGGTTGAAAAAGAGGGTGCCAGGGTGATGCCAGGGCAAGGCTCGCTGGCTTCAGGCCGCCTGCTGCGCGCCGGTGAAGGCCCCTTGGCGGATCTGCGCATCGCCGCGGTGCTGGTGCACCAGGGCGCCGCTGGCCACGCGGCTGCGGTAGTCGTTGAACCACTCGAGCACGGCCTTCTCGATGAACTCGCCCGCGTAGGCGTCCACCGGCTCGATGCCGGCCACCGACAGCTCATCGCGCGGGCAGGCGCCGATCTTGGACACCAGCACGGCATGGCAGTCGTTGATGGCACGCACCACCGAGGGCAACTGCTCGTCGTCGCCATAGCCGCCCTGGCAGTACAGGTCCACCCGGCGGTGGCCCACAAACAGGGTCTGCTGGGCCGAGACCTCGTAGATCTGGAACTCGGTGACGTGGCCAAAATGCTCGTTCACGCGGCCCCCACCCTGGGTGGCCACCGCCACCAGCAGCTTCAGGTCGTCCACCGGCAACGCGCTGGCGCCGGCCAGGGCCATCTGCTTGGCCTGGTGCTGGGCCTGGCGCTCGATCTCGACCTGCTCCTGGTAGCTGCGACGGCGATCCAGGTCGTACACCACCTCCATCTGGTCGATCTTGTCCTGGGTGAACTCTTCGCTGCGGTCTTCGCCCAACAGGCCCACCGCATCGGCGCGGCATTGGCGGCAGTGGCGCATCAGGTTGGCACCGCCGGCACAGGCGTCCTGCACGGCCTTGAGCTCTTGCGCGGTGGGGCCGCGCTGACCGGTCAGGCCAAACACCGTGCCGTGCTCGGCCTCGGAGATCAGGGGCATGATGTTGTGCAGAAAGGCGCCGCGCTTCTTGACCTCGCGGTTCACCTCGATCAGGTGCTCGTCGTTCACCCCGGGGATCAGCACCGAGTTGATCTTGGTGAGCACACCACGTGCAGTCAGCATCTCCAACCCCAGCATCTGGCGTTCGTGCAGGATGCGGGCAGCCTCGATGCCGGTGATGCGGCGGTGGTCCCAGAAGATCCAGGGGTAGATCTTGGCCCCCACCTCGGGGTCGACCATGTTGATGGTGATGGTGACGTGGTCGATGTTGTAGCGGCAGATCTCATCGACCAGGTCCGGCAGCGCCAGGCCGTTGGTGGACAGGCACAGCTTGATGTCGGGGGCCTGCTCCTGCAGCATGCGGAAGGTGTCGAAGGTCTTCTTGGGGTTGGCCAGCGAGTCGCCCGGGCCGGCAATGCCCAGCACGGTCATCTGCGGGATTTCGCTGGCCACGGTGACCACCTTCTTCACGGCCTGCTCGGGCGTGAGCTTCTGGCTGACCACGCCGGGGCGCGACTCGTTGCTGCAGTCGTACTTGCGATTGCAGTAATTGCACTGGATGTTGCAGGCTGGGGCCACCGCCACGTGCATGCGGGCGTAGTGGTGATGCGCCTCTTCGGAGTAGCAGGGGTGGTTCTTGACCTTCTCCCAGATCTCGGGCGGCATGTCGTCGGGGCCGCCGGAGGAGCCGCAGCTGGCCTTGCCCTCGCCGCCTTCGGTGCTGCAGCCCCCCGAGGGGGCCGGGATGTCCAGGGGGTCGCCCAGGCGCTTGATCTGTCCAATGCCCACAAAGGCGACGGCGGGTGGGGTGCTGCTGGCGGGGGAAGCGGATTGCATGGAGATCCTTCCTGGCCACCCGGAGTGGCGGCCTCAGGCTTCTTTAGCCAAATCCATGCCACCCAAAAACTTCTTTTAAATCAACAGCTTGTCATCTTTGTAGGGTGTCAGTGTCACGACAGCCCGGACAGGAGAGCGGTGCGCTTGTCAGGCTTGCGACAAAGCGCACACAGGGACGACAAGGGGGCTACAAAGCCAGAACAAGGGGCCAGGGCCGCCCCGTTCAGAACTTGCGCACTTCAATGCCATGCTTGCGCAAGGCATAGCCCATCTGCCGCGGCGAGATCTTGAGCAGCCGCGCCGCCTTGGCCTGCACCCAGCCGCAGCGCTCCATGGCCCAGATCAGGCGTTCGCGCTCGCCCTCGGGCTTGCCGTCGGCGTTGGCCGGGGCGGGCAGGCCGGCCACCAGGCTGGGCAGCGCATCGTCTTCGGCGTCCAGCGCATCGTCTTCGGCGGGATCGTGATCGGCGTGGCCGGCGGCATCGGGCAAGGCATCCACCGCTGCGGGCGGCAACGACGGAGGGGCTGGCAGCGCCGCGCCCGCCTCAGCAGCTTGGCCAGCACGCCCCTGCGGCACCTCATGGATCGGGATCACCCCGTGGCGGCCGGGGCGCACGGCGTCTTCGCGATCGATGTGGTGAAGCACCTGGGTCAGGCAGCGGTTTTCGCGGCACGGAAAGGCCAGGTCAGTGATCACGCCATTGCCGGCCATGGTGGCGGTGCGCTCCACGCAGTTCTCCAGCTCGCGCACATTGCCGGGCCAGTAGCAGCTCGACAGCACGCGCACGGCCGACACATCAAAGCGGGACTGGCGCCCGTTCTCGCGGTTGAAGCGGTCCAGAAAGTGCTGGGCCATGGCCGGGATGTCGCCACGCCGCTCACGCAAAGGCGGCAGCTGGATGCTGATGACGTTGATGCGGTAGTACAGGTCGGCGCGGAACTCGCCGGCCTGCACCATGCGCTCCAGGTTGCGGTTGGTGGCCAGGATCAGGCGCACATCCACCTTCACCTGCGAGGCCCCCCCCACACGCTCGAACACGCGCTCTTGCAGCACACGCAGCAGCTTGGCCTGGAACGAGGCCGAGATGTCCCCGATCTCGTCCAGAAACAAGGTGCCGCCGTGGGCCATCTCGAAGCGCCCCTTGCGCTGGCCCTGGGCGCCCGTGAAGGCGCCCTTCTCATGGCCGAACAGCTCGCTCTCCAGCAGCGACTCGGTCAGGGCGGCGCAGTTGACGCAGACAAAAGCCTCGTTGCGCCGTGGCGACAGGTTGTGGATGGCGCGCGCAATCACCTCCTTGCCGGTGCCGCTCTCGCCACGCAGCAACACGGTGGTACGGGCGGCGGCCACCTGTTCGACCTGGGCGAACACGGCCAGCATGGGCGGCGAGGAGCCCACCACCTGGTCGCTGAGTTGCACGGGCTTCAAGGCCTTGTGCATGCGCCGCGCCTCGTTTTGCAGCGAATCGTGGGCGGCGCTCACACTGCGATGCAGCAGAAAAGCCTGACCCATCATGGTGGCCACCATCTTGAGCAGGTGCAGGTCTTCGGAAAACACGCGACGCGCCCCGGGGTTGAGGCAGTCGACCGACACCACGCCGATGGTGCGCCGGTCGGCTCGGATGGGCATGACCAGCATGGCCACGCAGCTCTCCAGCGACTGATCGGCGCCGCCGGTGCGGTTCAGGAACAGGGGCTCGTTGCGGATGTCGGGCACCACCGCCGGCACGCCACTGGCATACACCCGCCCCACGATGCCTTCGCCCGACTGAAAATGCAGGCGCTGTTGCTCTTCGCGGGTGAGCCCCACCGAGCACAGGCCCCGCAGGCGCCCCTCGGGTTCGCCCAGCAGCACAAAGGCGCGGCGCCACGAGCAGGCGTGCAGCAGGTAGTTGAGGGCTTCCCGAAAAGTCTTGGCGATGTCGAGCGAGGTCGACAGCGTCTTGCTGACCTCGTAGATCGCGTGCAGCTCTCGCCGGGCTTCAGATTCGTGTGTGCTCACCATAGGGCCTCGTTCTCGTGCGCCATCGCGGGGTTTGCGCTGCCTGCGTCCTTGTGGGACAGCGGCAGCCACCATTTCAGACACCACCTGCACCAGCTTTGGGTGGCGCCCGGGCTTGCAGCGCCACCCGCAAGCAGAGATGCAAAAAATATACCTATCGCGAGACTGACACCTGTGTAAAGACCCGGTTGCGCCAGCACTGTCCATGGGGCATGGCGTGCCACGACATTCGTGCGCCCGCAACCACCGCAGCCGCCCGCCCCGTTCAATTGCGACAAACCCGACAAGCCCTGTGGCTGACCAGGGAAGGCGCGCCCACAAATACAACAAAGAGGCAACAAAGAAACGACAAACCACGTCGCAAAAGCACGCTTGCCGACACGAAATCGCGTGGCACCGAAGTTGCAAAACAGGCCTGCCAACCCACTCACACAGCAGGAGCTCCACATGACCGATCCGCGTGCAGACAAAGCCCCGCCCGGCCAAGGCCAGCCGGTCTACCTCGACTACGCCGCCACCACACCCGTGGACCGCAGGGTGCTGAACAGGATGCTGCCTTACCTGACGAATCTGTTCGGCAACCCGGCCAGCCGCTCGCATGCCTACGGCTGGGCCGCCGAAGAGGCGGTGGAGCTGGCCCGTGAGCAGGTCTGCTCGCTGATCAATGCCGATCCGCGCGAGATCGTCTGGACCTCGGGCGCCACCGAATCCAACAACCTGGCCCTCAAGGGCGCCGCACATTTCCACAAGGGGCGCGGGCGCCACCTGGTGACACTGGCCACCGAGCACAAGGCCGTGCTCGACAGCCTGCGCGACCTGGAGCGCGAGGGTTATGAAGTGACGGTGCTACCGGTGCTGGACAGCGGGCTGGTCGACCCCGCCGTGTTCGAGGCCGCGCTGCGCCCCGACACGGTGTTGGCCTCGGTGATGTTCGTGAACAACGAGACCGGCGTGATCCAGGACGTGGCCACGCTGGGCGCCATGTGCCGCGCCCGCGGCGTGATCTTCCATGTGGACGCGGCGCAGGCCGCCGGCAAGGTGCCCATCGACCTGGAACAGTTGCCCATCGACCTGATGTCGCTGTCGGCCCACAAGATCTACGGCCCCAAGGGCATTGGCGCCTTGTATGTGCGCCGCAAGCCCCGCATCCGCATCGATGCGCAGATGCATGGCGGCGGCCACGAACGCGGCATGCGTTCAGGCACGCTGCCCACGCACCAGATCGTGGGCATGGGCGAGGCCTTCTGGCTGGCCCGCGAGACCATGGCGGCCGACAACACCCGCATCGAGGCCCTGCGCGAGCGCCTGTGGGCCGGCCTGTCAAAGATGGACTCGGTGGTGCTCAACGGCCACCCGCAACAGCGCGCCCCCCAGTACCTGAACGTGAGCTTCAACTACGTGGAGGGCGAATCGCTGCTGATGGGGGTGAAGAACCTGGCCGTGTCCTCGGGCTCGGCCTGCACCTCGGCCAGCCTGGAGCCCAGTTACGTGCTGCGTGCCATGGGCCGCAGCGACGAGCTGGCCCACAGCTCGGTGCGCTTCTCGCTGGGGCGTTTCACCACCGAGGCCGAGATCGACTTTGCCATCGCCCAGGTCAGCGAAGTGGTCGAGCGCCTGCGCGCCATGAGCCCGCTGTGGGACATGGTGCAGGCCGGCGTCGACCTGTCCAGCATCCAGTGGGCGGCGCACTGAGCCGGTGCCCGGCTGCTGGCGCCCTTCTTCATCCCCCCAATCCGACACGGAGTACCCCATGGCTTACAGCGACAAAGTGATCGACCACTATGAAAACCCCCGCAACGTGGGGGCCTTCAGCGCCGAGGACGAGGGCGTTGGCACCGGCATGGTCGGGGCCCCGGCCTGCGGCGACGTGATGCGGCTGCAGATCCGCGTGAACGCAGCCGGCGTGATCGAAGACGCGCGCTTCAAGACCTATGGCTGCGGCTCGGCGATTGCGTCGAGCTCGCTGGTCACTGAATGGGTGCGCGGGCGCACCCTGGACGAAGCCCTCAACATCAAGAACGCCGAGATCGCCGAAGAGCTGGCCCTGCCGCCCGTGAAGATCCACTGCTCCATCCTGGCCGAAGACGCCATCAAGGCCGCAGTGGCCGACTACCGAGCGCGCCACGCCGGCCAGGCCGCCGTGGTGAGCGAGCAGCCGGTGTGCCGCTCCAGCGCCAGCCAGGGCTGAACGATCCCCCTCCCCCCAACCCAGACCCGCCCCCCCCCAACCACCGACCAAGGAATACCGCCATGGCCCACGCCAGCCCCACCCCTGTAGAGGCCGCCCCGCCCGGCCTGATGCCCTCGCTGCTCGAATTCACCCACCAGGCCGCCGCCAAGGTGGCCGAACTGATCGAGGAAGAAGGCAACCCCGACCTGAAGCTGCGCCTGTATGTGACGGGTGGCGGCTGCTCGGGCTTCCAATATGGCTTTGCCTTTGACGACCAGTTGGCCGAAGACGACACCACCATCGTCACCGAAGGCGTGGCCCTGGTGGTCGACGCCATGAGCCAGCAGTACCTGATGGGCGCACGCGTCGATTACGAAGAGGGCCTGGAAGGCTCGCGCTTCGTGATCCACAACCCCAATGCGCAGACCACCTGCGGCTGCGGCAGTTCGTTCTCGGTCTGAAGGAGAAGCCCCCATGATCAGCCTGACCCCGGCGGCCGCCCGCCACATCCAGAAATCGCTTTACAAGCGCGGCTCGGGACTGGGCCTGCGCCTGGCCGTGAAAACCAGCGGCTGCTCAGGCTATGCCTATGCCCTGGAGTTCGTCGACCAGGCCAACCCCGAGGACACCTGCTTCGAGGCCCATGGCGTGAGCGTGATCGTTGACCCCCGCAGCCTGGGCATGCTGGACGGCACCGAGCTGGACTTTGTGCGCGAAGGCCTGAACGAGGGCTTCAAGTTCAACAACCCGAACGCGCGCGCCAACTGCGGCTGCGGCGAAAGCTTCGCCGTCTGAACCGGGAGCCCCAGCGCCATGGCCCTGTTGCAAATCACCGAACCCGGCCAGAGCGCCGCGCCCCATCAGCACGTGCTGGCCGCCGGCATCGACCTGGGCACCACCAACTCGCTGATTGCGACCGTGCAAAGCGCCCTGCCCCGCGCCCTGGCCGATGCCCAGGGCCGCTACCTGTTGCCCTCGGTGGTGCGCTACCAGGCCGAGGCCGCGCCCTGCGTGGGGTACGAGGCCCAGGCCCAGCAGGCCAGCGACCCGCGCAACACGGTGGTGTCGGTCAAGCGCTTCATGGGCCGGGGCCTGGCCGACGTGCGCGAAGCGGCCGACCTGCCCTATGAATTTCTGGACCGCCCCGGCATGGTGAGCCTGGCCACCGCCGCGGGCGAGCGCTCGCCGGTGCAGGTGTCGGCCGACATCCTGGGCGCGCTGCGCGAGCGGGCCGAAGCCACGCTGGGCGGGCCGCTGTCGGGCGTGGTGATCACGGTGCCGGCATATTTTGACGACGCCCAGCGCCAGGCCACCAAGGATGCCGCGCGCCTGGCCGGCCTGAACGTGCTGCGCCTGCTCAACGAACCCACGGCGGCCGCCATTGCCTACGGCCTGGACCAGCGCGCCGAGGGCACTTTCGCCATCTACGACCTGGGCGGCGGCACCTTCGACATCTCGGTGCTGCGCCTGAGCCAGGGCGTGTTCGAGGTGCTGGCCACGGGAGGCGATTCGGCCCTGGGCGGTGACGACTTCGACGCCGTGATCGCTCGGTGGTTCTGCGCCCAGCACGCGCTGGAGGCCCCCGCCCGCCTGCCCCCTGGGGTTCAGCGTGGCCTGCTGGCTGCGGCCCGGACCGCCAAGGAGGCCCTGAGCGACGCGCCTGAGGTGCTCATGCGCCTGGCCCTGGAGGGCGCCCCGCCCTTGCAGGCCGAGCTGACGCGGGCCGCCTTTGCCACGCTGGGCCAGGCGCTGATCGAGCGCACCCTGCAGGCCTCGCGCCGCGCCCTGCGCGACGCCGGCCTGAAGGCCGACGAACTGGACGGCGTGGTGCTGGTGGGCGGCTCCACGCGCATGCCGCTGGCCCGCGAGGCAGTGCAGGCCTTTTTTGGCCGGGCACCGCTGGCCGACATCGACCCCGACCAGGTGGTGGCCCTGGGGGCGGCCATGCAGGCCGATGTGCTGGCCGGCAATGGCCGCCAGGACCCCTGGCTGCTGCTGGACGTGTGCCCGCTGTCGCTGGGGCTGGAGACCATGGGTGGCCTGGTGGAGAAGATCATTCCGCGCAACTCGACCTTGCCGGTGGCGCGGGCCCAGGAGTTCACCACTTTCAAGGACGGCCAGACCGCCATGGCCCTGCACGTGGTGCAGGGTGAACGCGACAGCGTGGCCGAATGCCGCAGCCTGGCGCGCTTTGAGCTGCGCGGCATCCCGCCGGCCGTGGCCGGGGCGGCGCGCATCCAGGTGACGTTCCAGATCGATGCCGATGGCCTGCTGTCGGTGAGCGCACGCGAGCAGACCAGCGGGGTGCAGGCCCATGTCGAGGTCAAGCCCTCGTACGGACTGCAAGACAGCCAGATCGCGGCCATGCTGCAAGACGCGGTGGGCGCGGCCCGCGCCGACATGCAGCTGCGCGCCCTGCGCGAGGCCCAGGTGGACGCCCGGCGCCTGCTGGACGCCACCGAGGGCGCGCTGGCCCAAGACCACGCCCTGCTGAACGGGGCCGAGCTGGCCCGTGTGCGCCAGGCCCTGTACCAGTTGGCCGAGCAGTTGGAGACCGAGGCCCCGCTGGAGCGCCTGCGCGAGGCCAGCGAGGCCTTGTCGCAAGAGACCGCCGAGTTTGCGGCCCGGCGCATGAACGCGTCGATCCAGCGCGCCCTGTCGGGCCAGCTGATCGACAGCCTGAGCTGAGGGTGGCCCGCCATGCCCCAGATCACGCTGCTGCCCCACCCCGAGCTGTGCCCCGAAGGCCGCACGCTGGACATGCGCCGCGGCGCCATGCTGTGTCGCGGCCTGCTGGAGGCCGGCATTGCCATCGAGCACGCCTGCGAGATGGTGGCGGCCTGCGCCACCTGCCACGTGCATGTGCGCAGCGGTGCCGGCTCGCTGAGCCCGCCCGACGATGAGGAAAACGACCAGCTCGACAACGCCTGGGGGCTGGACGCGCAGTCGCGCCTGGCCTGTTGCGTGAAAGTGCGCGACGCCGACCTGGTGATCGAGCTGCCACGCCACACCCGCAACCACGCCCGCGAGGCCTGAGAGCCTGAGCCAGAGCCTGAGAGCGCGAGAGAGCCTGAACAGGCTCTGAACCCGCAGGGCTTGGGCCGCCCCCGCACCGCTCCCATCCCCCACCCATCACCCCCTGTTCACAAGGGCCGGCCATGCCGGCCCTTGCTGCTTTGGCAGGGCCGCTTTTCCGGGCTGTCGCGGCCCTGCCGCGCCACGTGTTGCAAACAGCACATTCCCGACATCGCAGGCCGCAGGGGGTGGGGTTTGCAGGCCGACAACAGGGGCTGCAGCGGCCCATCCGTGTCGGGTTTGCAGGCTGTGGCCCATGGCACGCGCTTTGCGAAGAAGGGGCAGGAAGGACCCCATCCATGACCTCCTCGCTAGTGATCAACGACACCACCCTGCGCGACGGCGAACAGACTGCCGGCGTGGCGTTCACCGATGCCGAGAAATGCGCGATTGCCAGCGCCCTGGCCGAAGCCGGCGTGCCCGAGATGGAGATCGGCATCCCGGCCATGGGCCAGGAAGAACTGGCCAGCATCGAATCCATCGTGGCCCTGGGCCTGCCGGTTCGCCTGATGGTGTGGGGCCGCATGACGCGGGGCGATCTGCACCAGGCGTTGCGCACGGGGGCCGACATCATCCACCTGTCGATCCCGGTGTCGGATATCCACTTGGAACACAAGCTGCGCCAATCGCGTGAGGCGGTGCTGCGCCAGATGACCGAGGTGCTGGAGTTGGCCGTGGCCAGCGGCCGGCACATCTCGGTGGGGGCTGAGGACGCCTCGCGCGCCGACCCCGATTTTCTGGACCTGGTGGCCCGCCGCGCCCAGGCCTGCGGGGCGCGCCGCATCCGCTTTGCCGACACGCTGGGCGTGCTGGACCCGTTTGCCACCCACGAGGCCATTGCCCGCCTGCGCGCCGCGGTGGACCTGGAGATCGAAGTCCACGCCCATGACGACCTGGGCCTGGCCACCGCCAACACCCTGGCCGGCCTGCGGGCCGGGGCCAGCCACGCCAACACCACCGTCAACGGCCTGGGCGAGCGCGCCGGCAACGCCGCCCTCGAAGAGGTGGTGATGGGCCTGCGCCACCTGCACCAGGGGCAGACCGGCATCGACACGCGCGCGCTGCTGGGCATTTCACGCCTGGTGGAGCGGGCCTCGGGGCGCAGCGTGGCCTTCAACAAAAGCATTGTGGGCGAAGCGGTGTTCACCCATGAGTCGGGCATCCACATCGATGGCCTGCTGAAGAACGCCAGCACCTACGAGAGCTTTGACCCCGCCGAGCTGGGCCGCCAGCGCCGCACGGTGCTGGGCAAGCACTCGGGTGCCCATGCAGTGCGCCAGGCCTACAGCGCCCTGGGGGTGGAGGTGGAGGATGGCCCGCTGGCCAGCCACCTGCTGGCCCGCGTGCGCGAGCACGCGGTGCGCGTGAAGCGCGAGCCCAATGCCGCCGACCTGGTGCGCTTTCTCAGCGAGGGCCCGGCGCTGACCGACCTGAAGGCGATGGCAGCATGAACACCCGCCTCATCCCGCCGCTGCCCGAGCCGGCCCCGACCACGGCAACGCCCGGGCAACCCGGCTGGTGGGCCAGCCTGCGCGCCGACGTGGACTGCGTGCTGGCACGCGACCCCGCCGCACGCAACCGGCTGGAGGTGTGGACGATCTACCCCGGCGTGCATGCCGTGGCCTGGCACCGGGTGGCGCACGCCCTGTGGCAGCGGGGCTGGCGCTACCTGCCGCGCTGGATGGCCTTTGTGGCCCGGGCCCTGACGCAGGTGGACATCCACCCCGGGGCGCACATTGGTCAGCGCTTTTTCATCGACCACGGCGCCGGGGTGGTGATCGGCGAGACCGCCGACATCGGCGACGACGTGACCCTGTACCACGGTGTGACCCTGGGCGGCACCACCTGGCGTGCCGGCAAGCGCCACCCCACGCTGGGCCACCGGGTGGTGGTCGGGGCCGGTGCCAAGATCCTGGGCGCCATCGAGGTGGGCGACGACGCCCGCATCGCCGCCAACTCGGTGGTGATCGAGCCGGTGCCTGCGGGTGCCACCGTGGTCGGCATCCCCGGCCGGGTGGTGGCGCGCCGGCGTGATGCGCCGCACGGCTTCGACCTCAACCACCACCTGATCCCCGACCCGCTGGGCAAGGCCGTGTCCTGCCTGCTGGACCGCGTGGCGCGGCTGGAGGCAGCCGGTGCCCCAACGGGCCCTGCCCAGGCCCTGCGCCCCGACAGTGAATGCGCCCAGTGCGACGGCGCGCAACTGCCCCACACCCGGCCCTCCGGGGCCGATCCCCGATCCTGTCCTACCGAGGAGTGAACCCATGGAAGACCTGCTCATGCAACTCAAGTCGCTGTCCTCGGCAGAGGACTTTCTTGAATTTTTCGGCGTGCCCTTTGACCAGAAGGTGGTCAACGTGAGCCGCCTGCACATCCTGAAGCGCTTTTTTCAGTACATCCGCCAGCAATCCGCCGCGCCCACCAGCGACGAAGTGAAGCTGTTCACGGTGTACCGGGACCTGCTCACGCAGGCCTATGCCGACTTCGTGAACTCGACGCCGGCGCAGGAGAAGGTGTTCAAGGTGTTTCAGGACACCCAGGGCACGCAGCATGTCCCGCTGGACCGGCTGCGCGCATCCATGACCCCGCGCACCGCCGCATAAGCCCAAGGAGAGGCAAGCCATGCACATCGTCGTCTGTATCAAGCAGGTTCCGGACTCGGCGCAGATCCGGGTCCACCCGGTGACCAACACCATCATGCGCCAGGGGGTGCCGGCCATCGTCAACCCTTACGACCTGTTCTCGCTCGAGGAGGCGCTGCGCCTCAAGGACAAGCTGGGCGGCAAGGTGACCATGCTCTGCATGGGCCCGCCGCAGGCCGAAGATGCGCTGCGCAAGTGCATCGGCTTCGGGGCCGATGACGCGGTGCTGGTGACCGACCGGGCCTTTGCCGGTGCCGACACCCTGGCCACCTCGTACGCCCTGGCGGCCGGCGTGCGCCAACTGGCCCGCGAGCAGGCGGTGGACATCGTATTCACCGGCAAGCAGACCATCGACGGCGACACCGCCCAGGTGGGGCCGGGCATTGCCAAGCGCCTGGGCCTGCAGCTGCTGACCTATGTGTCGCGCATCATCGAAACCGATCTGGTGAACCGCACCATCACAGTGGAGCGGCGCGCCGAAGGCGGGGTGCAGGTGCTGAAAACCGCCCTGCCCTGCCTGATCACGATGCTCGAAAACACCAACGAGATGCGCTTTGCCAACCTGCCCGCCATGATCCACGCCGCGGCCTACCCGGTGCGCAAATGGAACAAGGAGCAGGCCGGCATCGAAGACCCGGCCAAGATCGGCCTGAAGGGCTCGCCCACGGTGGTGAGCAAGGTGTTCGGCCCCACGCCGCGCAGCGAGAAGGCCGACATGCTGGCGCTGGAGACTTCCAGCCTGCGCGACGTGTCGCTGAACCTGATCCAGAAGATTTTCACCCGCCACCCCACGCTCGAATCCGATCTGCTGATGAAGGAGCTGACATGAGCACGCCCACACCTTCCGCCACGCCCGCCCCGGCCACCGCTGGGGCACGCCCCGCCGGCCGGGGCCGCAACCTGGAATTGCCCGAGCACCTGAAGGCCTACAAGGGCGTGTGGGTGTTCATCGAACACGACCGAGGCCATGTGCACAGCGTGTCCTGGGAACTGCTGGGCGAGGCGCGCAAGCTGGCCGACACCCTGGGCAGCAGCGTGGGCGCGGTGATCCTGGGCGGCGACGACGAAGTCCTGGAAAAGTTCGCTGCCGAGGCCTTCACCATGGGCGCCGACAAAGCCTATGTGATGCATGACCCGGTGCTCAAGGGCTACCGCAACGAGCCCTTCACCAAGGGCCTGACCGACCTGGTCAACAAGCACCAGCCCGAGATCCTGCTGCTGGGCGCCACCTCGATGGGGCGCGATCTGGCAGGCTCGGTGGCCACCACCTTGCTGACCGGGCTGACCGCCGACTGCACCGAGCTGAAGATCGACCCCGTCTCGCGTGCCCTGGCCGCCACCCGGCCGACTTTCGGTGGCTCGCTGCTGTGCACCATCATGACCCTGGCCTACCGGCCGCAGATGGCCACGGTGCGGCCCCGCGTGATGGCCATGCCGGCGATCGACGCCACGCGCAGCGGCGAGATCACACAGGAGAGCCTGGGCATGGTGGAGACCCAGATCGTGACCAAGCTTCTGGACTTCATTGCCGACGCCAACAGCCAGCAGATCAACCTGCCCTATGCCGACGTGATCGTGAGCGGGGGCAAGGGGCTGAAGAACCCCGACAACTTCAAGCTGGTGTTCGAGCTGGCCCGGGTGCTGGGCGGCGAGGTGGGCGCCACCCGCCCCTGCGTGCAGGCGGGCTGGGTGGAGGCCGAGCGCCAGGTGGGCCAGACCGGCAAGACGGTGCGGCCCAAGCTGTACATCGCGGCGGGCATCTCGGGCGCCATCCAGCACCGGGTGGGCATGGAAGCCTCGGACGTGATCGTGGCCATCAACACCGACCCGAATGCGCCGATCTTCGAATTTGCGCACTACGGCATCGTGGGCAACGCCATGCAGGTGCTGCCGGCACTGACGCAGGCCTTTGCCGGCCATTTCGCCAACCACCGGCGCCAGGCTGCCTGAGCGGCGCCACTCACACCAAGGGCAGATCATGAAAAAACCCTCTCAATTCGATGCCATCGTGGTGGGTGCGGGCCCCTCGGGCAACGCCTGCGCCTACACCCTGGCCAAGGCCGGCCTGAAGGTGCTGCAGATCGAGCGCGGTGAATACCCGGGCAGCAAGAACGTGCAGGGTGCGATCCTGTACGCCAAGGCGCTGGAGGAGATCATTCCGGATTTCCGCGATGACGCGCCGCTGGAGCGCCACATCATCGAGCAGCGCATGTGGATGCTGGACGAAAGCTCTTTTGTCGGCACCCACATCCGCAGCGAGGACTACAACAAGCCGCCGTACAACCGCTACACCATCATCCGGGCGCAGTTCGACAAGTGGTTCAGCTCCAAGGTGCGCGAGGCCGGCGCCCTGCTGATCTGCGAGACCACGGTGAACCACCTGATCATGGACGGCGACCAGGTGGTGGGCGTGCAGTGCGACCGCGAACAGGGCGATGTGTATGCCGACGTGGTGATCCTGGCCGACGGCGTGAATTCGACGCTGGCACGCAAGGCGGGCTTCCACGGCGAGATCAAGTCGAGCAACGTGGCCCTGGCCGTGAAAGAGATCCTGTTCATGCCCGAAGAGACGATACGCCAGCGCTTCAACGTAGGCGAGGAGTCGGGGGTGGTGATCGAGATGGTGGGGCGCATCACCGACGGCATGATGGGCACCGGCTTTCTGTACACCAACAAGGAGTCCATCACCATTGGCGTGGGCTGCATGCTGAGCGACTTCACCGGCAACCCGAACCGCACCAGCCCCTATGTGCTGCTGGAGCAGATGAAGCGCCACCCCTCGATTGCGCCGCTGATCGAAGGCGGCGAGATGAAGGAGTACTGCGCCCACCTGATCCCGGAAGGCGGCTTTCACGCCATCCCCAAGGTGTACGGCCACGGCTGGATGATCGTGGGCGACTCGGGCGGCTTTGTGAACGCGGCCCACCGGGAGGGCTCGAACCTGGCCATGACCACGGGGCGCCTCGCCGCCGAGACGGTGATCCAGGCCAAGGCCGCCGGCCAGGGCTTCCGCGAAAGCGCCTTGAAGGGCTACAAGGCGGCGCTCGACGAGAGCTTTGTCATGAAAGACCTGCACAAGTACCGTGACATGCCCGCCGTGTTGCACCAGAACCCGCAGTTCTTCACCACCTACCCCGATCTGCTGGCCCGTGCCGCCCGCACCATGATCACGGTGGATGGCGTGGACAAGAAAACCAAGGAGCGCGAGATCCTCTCCAGCTTCCGCAAGACCCGTTCGCTGACCGGCCTGGTGGGCGACGCATTCAAGATCTGGAGGGCCTTTCGATGAACCCCAACACCCACCCCACCCCGGGCCACATCACGGTGAACGTGGAAGAAAAGCTCTTCCAGAACCGCTACAAGGTGGACGCCGGGCGACCCCACATCCGCATCAAGGATGCCGACATCTGCACCCATGCCTGCGCCAGCAAAAGCTGCACCTTTGTGTGCCCGGCCTCCTGCTACAAGACCGAGGGCAATGGCACCGTGACCCTGATCACCGACGGCTGCCTGGAGTGCGGCAGCTGCCGCATCCTGTGCAGCGAGTTCTCCAACGTCGACTGGGAGTACCCGCGCGGCGGGCACGGCATTCTGTTCAAGTTTGGCTGAGGGCCGCGCCCTGTAGCAGCCAGGCGATGGCCTGGCGGTGCTGAGGGACACCACCAGCCGCCGCAGCAAGGCCCTGGCCGCGCAGACAATCCAGCGCCAGCGCATGCAGGCATTCGCCCAGCACCTGCGGCTGGCAGCCCGCCCGCAGCAGGCCGCGGGCCTCGGCCAGCGCACAGACCTCCACCAGCCGCGCCGAGGCGTCGGCCACCTGGCGCTGCAGCGGCTCCACCAGATCAAGGGGCAGCCCGGCCGCGCTGGCACCGCCGTGCTGCAGGGACAACACCAGGGCCAGCAGGCTGCGCTGGCGGAGGTCGGCCAGGCAACAGTCGATGCGCTGCACCAGGGTTTCGCGCAGCAGGGCCAGGGGGTTGTGGCACTGCAGGTAGGGATGCAGGTCAGGGCCGAGGTCGAGCGGCCACCGAAACCCCTGGAACACCTCGCGCACCAGGCTGGCCCGGTCGGTGAAGTGCCAGTAGACGGCCCCCCGCGTCACGTGGGCCTGTTGGGCCACGTGCTGAAAGCTTGCGCCGCCGACACCATGCTGGACAAAGGCCTGCAGGGCCCCGGCCAGGATGGCTTCGCGGGTGCGCAACGCACCGGCGCGGCTGCGTTTCATGGCGCCCGGCTGCTGTCGGTGGCCGGCAGGGTGGCCACGGGTTGGCCCGTGTTCTCGACCCAGCCGCCCCCGAGCGCCTTGTAGAAAGTGATCAGGTTCGACTGCTGCGACAGGCGCAGCCCGATCAGGTTCTGCTGCGCTGCATAGAGGGTGCGCTGCGAATCGAGCTCATTGAGGTAGCTGTCCACCCCGCGCTTGAAGCGGGCCTGCGAAAGGCGGTAGGCGTCGTCGGCCGCCTCCACCAGCGAGGTCTGGGCCGACAGTTGCCGCTCGATGCCCGTGCGCAGCGCCAGCGCATCAGAGACCTCCTTGAAGGCGCTCTGGATGGCTTTTTCGTACTGGGCCAGGTAGACATCGCGGTCGGTCTTGGCAATGCTCAGGTTGGCCTCGTTGGCGCCGGCATTGAAGATCGGCAACGAGACCTGGGGCGCGAAGGTCCAGGCCCCCGAGCCCCCCTTGAACAGGCCCGACAGGCTCGCGCTGGAGCTGCCCGCACTGGCCGTGAGGCTGATGCGCGGGTAGAAGGCGGCCCGCGCGGCACCGATGTTGGCATTGGCGGCGCGCAGATTGCGCTCGGCCTGCAGGATGTCGGGGCGCCGCTGCAGCAGATCGGACGACAGCCCGGGCGGCACCTGGGCCAGGGGGTTGGCGGCCACGGCCACGCTGTCGGGCAGGCCTGTGGGCAGCAGGCGATCAGGCAGCTCGGCCCCCACCAGCAGGGTCAGGGCATGGCGGTCCTGGGCCACCTGGGTGAGGTACTTTTCGACATCCACCCGCGCCGATTCGACGCTGGTCTGTGACTGGCGCAGGGTCAGTGCCGAGCTGACGCCCAGCTCGAAGCTGCGCTGGTTGAGCCGGTAGGTGGCGGTCTGGCTGAACAAGGTGTCTTGCGCCAGCTTCAGGCGCTCCTGGTCGCTGGCCAGGGTGAGGTAGGCGGTGGCCACCTCGGCCACCAGGCTGATCTGGGTGCTGCGCCTGGCCTCGGCCGTGGCCATGAAGGATTCGAGCGCCTGGGTGCTGAGGCTGCGCACCCGGCCGAACAGGTCCAGCTCATAGGCGCTGAAGCCCAGCGAAGCACTGTAGCTCTGGCCTGTGACCGTGCGACCGGTGGCCGACAGATCAGCCGGGGTGCGGCTGGCGGACTCGCCCAGGCTGGCGTTGACCGAGGGCAGCAGCGCGGCGCGCTGCACGCCGTACTGTGCGCGTGCCTTTTCGATGTTCAGCACGGCCACCCGCAGGTCGCGGTTGTTGGCCAGGGCCAGATCGATGAGCTCGCGCAGCGAGGGGTCGGTGCAGACATCGCGCCAACCGATGTCGGCCACTGGCTGCACGGCCGTGCCGGGGTCGCCCGCAAAATGATCGGGTACCGGGGCCTGGGGTCGTTCATAGGCCGGCATGAGGCTGCACCCCGACAGAATGAGCGCCAGGGCTAAGGGTGCCAGAACAGACCGGGGCGACAGACCGGCAAGTGACAGGGGGGAACGGGACGGGTTCATGGTGTTGTCCTCAAAGGGGTGTCAGGGGTGGCT
This sequence comes from Curvibacter sp. GW821-FHT09D12, assembly GCF_059416245.1. Lineage (NCBI taxonomy): Bacteria > Pseudomonadati > Pseudomonadota > Betaproteobacteria > Burkholderiales > Comamonadaceae > Curvibacter > Curvibacter sp. GW821-FHT09D12. Next base: position 44,974 of record NZ_JBWKOU010000027.1, read on the forward strand.
ACCCGCCGGGCTGGCGGGGGGCAGAGCGTGCGGTGCGGCCGCCGCCCGCCGGCGCCCGAAAAAGCCCACGACCACGACATAGAACAGGGGCACGAAGAAGATCGCCAGCGCGGTGCCCGACAACATGCCGCCAATCACCGCCCCGCCCAAGGCATGCTGGGCACCGGCCCCCGCACCACTGCCCAGCACCATGGGCAGCACGCCCAGCACAAAGGCCAGCGAGGTCATCAGGATGGGGCGCAGCCGCAGGCGGGCGGCCTCCAGGGCGGCCTCGACCAGGCTCCTGCCGGCGGCATGCTGCTCCTTGGCAAATTCGACGATCAGGATGGCGTTCTTGGAGGCCAGGCCGATGGTGGTCAGCAGGCCCACCTGGAAGTACACATCGTTCATGTGCCAGTTCAGGATGGCGTTGAGCAAGGCGCCAAAGACACCCAACGGCACGACCAGGATCACCGAGAAGGGGATGGCCCAGCTCTCGTACAGCGCGGCCAGGGCCAGGAACACGATCAGGATCGACAAGGTGTACAGGATGGTGGTCTGGCCGCTGGAGGCCTTTTCCTGCCGCGACAGCCCGGTCCATTCGAAACCGATGCCCGCCGGCAGCTTGGCCACGGCGGCCTCGACGATGTCCATCGCCTGCCCGCTGGAGGCCGAGCCAGGCATGGCCATGCCCAGAACCTCCATCGAGGGTACGCCGTTGTAGCGCTCCAGCCGCGGCGAGCCCGAGGCCCAGCTGGCCTTCGAAAAGGCGCTGAAGGGCACCATGTTGCCGTCGGTGTTGCGCACGTACCAGCGGTCGATGTCGCCGGGCAGCATGCGGTAGGGGGCGTCGCCCTGCAGCATCACCTTCTTGACCCGACCCTTGTCGATGAAGTCATTGACGTAGCTGCTGCCCAGGGCGGTGGAGATGGTGTTGTTGATGTCGGTCATGGCCACCCCCAGGGTGCCGGCCTTGTGGGCATCGACCTGCAGGCGGTATTGCGGCGTGTCTTCCAGGCCGTTGGGGCGCACGGCCACCAGGCGCTTGTCGGCCGACAGCTCGCCCAGCAACTGGTTGCGTGCCTGGGTCAGGGCCTCATGGCCCAGGTTGGCCTCGTCCTTGAGCATCAGGTCGAAGCCCGTGGCATTGCCGAGTTCGGACACGGCCGGGGGCGCAAAGGCGAAGATGCGGGCATCGCGCAGGGTGGCAAAGTAGGCACCGGCCTTGGCCGCCACGTCGGTCACGCTCAAGCCGGGGCCGGTGCGCTCGTCCCAGGGCTTGAGCTTGACAAAGGCAAAGCCCATGTTCTGGCCGCTGCCGGCAAAGCTGAAGCCTGAAACCGAGAAGATGCCGGCCACGGCCTGCTTCTGGTCTTCCATGAAGTGGTGCTCGACCTGGCGCAGCACGTCGTCGGTGCGCGACTGGGCTGCACCGGGTGGCAGCTGCACGATGGCGAACAGCGTGCCCTGGTCTTCGTCGGGCAGGAAGCCCACCGGCAGCTTGCTGAAACCGAGCACCACCAGGGCCAGCACGACGGCATAGCCCAGCATGTAGCGCTTGCGCTGGCCCAGCATGCGCCGCACCACGCCCTGGTAGCCGCGGTTGCCACGGTCAAACGTGCGGTTGAACCAGCCAAAGAAGCCGGTGTCGGCCAGCACATGCCCCGCCGCCATGGGCTTGAGCAAGGTGGCGCACAGCGCAGGGGTGAGCACCATGGCCACCAGCACCGACAAGGTCATGGCCGAGACGATGGTGATGGAGAACTGGCGGTAGATCACCCCCGTGGAGCCGCTGAAAAAGGCCATCGGCACGAACACCGCCGCCAGCACCAGGGCCACGCCCACCAGGGCGCCCGAGATCTGCCCCATGGACTTGCGCGTGGCTTCAAGTGGCGACAGGCCCTCTTCGCTCATCACGCGCTCGACGTTCTCGACCACCACGATCGCATCGTCCACCAGCAGGCCGATGGCCAGCACCATGGCGAACATGGTCAGGGTATTGATGGTGAAGCCGCAGGCGGCCAGCACGCCGAAGGTGCCCAGCAGCACCACCGGCACGGCAATGGTGGGGATCAGGGTGGCACGGAAGTTCTGCAGGAACAGGTACATCACCAGGAACACCAGCACCACGGCCTCGATCAGGGTGCGCACAACCTCTTCGATCGAGATGCGCACGAAGGGCGTGGTGTCGTAGGGCTTTTGCACCTTCATGCCCGGCGGAAAGAACTTCTCAAGCTGGGCCACGCGGGCATCGATGGCGCGCACGGTGTCCAGGGCATTGGCGCCGGTGGCCAGCTTGATGGCCAGGCCGGCCGCCGGCTTGCCGTTGTAACGCCCGACGGTGGTGTAAGACTCGCTGCCCAATTCGATGCGGGCCACGTCACGCAGGCGGATCTGCGAGCCGTCGGTGCGCGTGCGCAGCAGGATGTCCTTGAACTCTTCGGCCGTGCGCAAGCGGGTCTGGGCCGTGATGGTGGCATTGATCTGCTGCTCGCCCACCGCGGGCAGGCCGCCCAGCTGGCCTGCGGACACCTGGGCGTTCTGCGCCTGGATGGCGCTCTTGACATCCAGTGGCGTGAGGTTGAAGTTGATCAGCTTGTCGGGGTTGAGCCACACGCGCATGGCGTATTGCGAACCGAACAAGGTGGTGTCGCCCACGCCCTCGACCCGGCTCAGGGCCTCTTGCACGTTGGCGGCCACGTAGTCGGACAGGTCAGCGCCGTCCATGCTGCCGTCTTCAGACGTGAAAGCCAGCACGTTGAGGAAGTTGGTGGCCGACTTGGTGACAGTGATGCCCTGCTGCTGAACCTCTTGCGGCAGCAGTGGCGTGGCCAGGGTGAGCTTGTTCTGCACCTGGACCTGGGCCGTGTCGGGGTTGGTGCCGTTCTCGAAGGTGAGCGTGATGGTGACCTGGCCCGATGACTCGCTGGTCGAGGCCATGTAGCTCAGCCGGTCCAGCCCCTTCATCTTCTGCTCGATGATCTGGGTGACGGTGTCTTCCAGCGTCTTGGCCGAGGCACCGGGGTAGTTGGCCGAGATGGCGATGGCCGGTGGCGCAATGCTGGGGTATTGCGCAATCGGCAGGGTGTAGATGGAGATCGCGCCAGCGAGCATGACCACAATGGCCAGCACCCAGGCGAAGATCGGTCGATCGATGAAGAAACGTGCCATGACAGGATTCCGATCGATCAGTGGGCCGACGCCGTGGTGTCAGCGGCCGGGGTGGCGGGTGTTGCAGCCGCAGGGACAGCGGCAGGCTTGGGCTTCGGGCTCCAGGGCGCCGTCTTCACCTCAATGCCAGGGGCCGCACGCTGCAGGCCGTCGACCACCAGTTGCTCGCCCTCGCTCAGGCCACGGCGCACCAGCCACTGGTCGCCGATGGCGCGGTCGGTCTCGAGCGCACGGCGCTCCAGCTTGTTGTCCTTGCCCACCACATAGGCCAGCGGCTTGCCAGCGCCGTCGCGGGTGACCGCCTGCTGCGGGATCAGCAGGCCCGACTCCTTCACGCCCTCTTGCAGCACCGCCCGCACGTACATGCCCGGCAGCAGATCGGCCTTGGGGTTGGGGAACACGGCGCGCAAGGTGATCGAGCCCGTGCTCTGGTCCACCGTCACATCCGAGAACTCAAGCCGGCCCTCCAGGGGGTAGGCGCTGCCGTCTTCCAGCAGCAGGCGCACCTTGGCGGCGGTAGCACCCGCCTTCTTGAAGTCGCCCCGGGCCAAGGCCTGCTTGAGCTGCAGCAGCGAGGCGTTGGACTGCGTCAGGTCGACATAGATCGGGTCGAGTTGCTGGATGGTGGCCATGGCCGTGGCCTGGCTGGCTGTGACCAGCGCGCCGGGCGTGACCGTGGACTTGCCGATGCGGCCCGAAATGGGCGCATCCACCCGGGCATAGGCCAGGTTGATGCGGCTGCTTTCCACATTGGCCTTGGCGGCCGCCACATCCGACTGCGCCTGGCCCAGGGCCGCGGCGGCGTCGTCATTGTCTTGCTTGCTGACCGCATTGATGCCCACCAGCTCCTGGTAGCGCTCGGCCTTCAGCCGGCTGGATTGCAGGGTGGCCTCGGCTTTGGCCAGGGCCGCCACGCTGCTGTCGTAGGCCGCCTTGTAGGTGGCGGGGTTGATCTCATACAGCGTCTGCCCGGCCTTGACGTCGCTGCCTTCGCGGAAGGCGCGCGTCTTGATGATGCCGTTGACCTGCGGCCGCACATCGGCGATCAGGTAAGGCACGGTGCGGCCTGGCAGCTCGGTACTCAAAGCCACGGCTTGCGCCGTCACGGGGAGCACACCCATGACAGGCGTGCCTTCGGCCGGTGGTGGGCCGCCGGGCGGCTTGCCACATGCGCTCAGCAGGCAGGACAAGGCCAGCACGGTGCTGGTCGAACGCAGGGTCAGAAGAAGGCGCGACGATGAGGGCATGGGTGGGGCTCCATTCAATATAACCAGACTGTACGGTATGTTTAAAAAGGTGGCGCCATGTTAGATTGAGGCCCGAAAGCAGTCAAGCAAAACTGAACACCCTGGTTCAGTAAAAGGATTTAAAGAATGAGAGTCAAAACCGAAGCCAAGCGTGAGGCCATCCTCGATGCGGCTTCCAAGGTGTTTCTGGAGGCGGGTTTTGAAGGCGCATCGATGGCCGAGATCGCCAAGATGGCCGGCGGCTCGAAAGCCACGCTGTACAGCTACTTCAAGTCGAAGGAAGACTTGTTTGTGGACGTGATACACCGCGCCGCCCACCAGCAGCTCGATCCCCTGGTCGAGGCCTTGAACCAGGACAACGACAACCTGCCCAAGGCGATGCAGACCTTCGGCGAGCAACTGCTGGCCTTCATGTGCTCGGCCCCCACCATCCAGTCGCGTCGGGTGGTGATCGCTGAATCCGGCCGCACCGACATCGGTCGGCGCTTTCACGAGCAAGGCCCCAAGCAGGGCATGCAAAAGGTGGCCGACTTTCTGACTCGGCAGATGGACCTGGGCAAGCTGAAGAAATCAGACCCCCTGCTGGCCGCCCTTCAGCTGGCGGCCTTGCTCGAATGCGAAACCGTGTTCCCCCTGCTGCTGGGCATCGAAACCGAGATGCCCCCCGCCCGCATCAAGCAGGCGGTCAAGCGGGCCCTGCAAACCTTCTTTGCCGCGCACGGCACCCAGCCCTGCCCGACAGAGTCGTAAACAGGCCCGCTGCGGAAGTGCGCATGGCGATCCAAGCCGCCAGACAGGTCGGTTCGATCCAATAGCCCTTACGGGCTCAGCGCCCCACGGCCTTGGCTTGAACCGGCGAAGGCGTGACCTTGTCGCCCTGGTCAGCCTCGTCCACCTCTTTGGCCTCTTTGGCATCGAGGCCAAAGCTCATCCAGTCGTCGCCAAACAACTCGGCCGGGTGCTGCGTGCGCTCCGAGCCATTGCCACACATCAGCGAATCGGCTGCGCAATAGCGGTCGCAACCCCAGCAGAGGCGCTCGGGGTGCTGCGGCGAAATCGGAAACTTCTTGGCCACGGGCGGGTCCTGTCGATCGGCGCTAATAAGAAGCACAAACAATGCATCTTTTATGACGGAGTTTAGACAGAGGGGCCGGGTGCGCTCAAGCGAATCCATGCTTTTCCTTGATCTGCGACAGGTTCGAGGTACGACCTAGCGTGAGGCAGGGGCAGAGTCACATGGGCCGGTACGGCGCAAGCACCACCTTGCCCATCGCGACAGGTCACGCAATGGACCGCCACAGGCTGTTGTTTGGTTTAGCCTATACGGGCTGAAACGGGTAAAGCGACCGCAAGCGTGACCTCGACGACGACTGCCGACAGTATCCCAATGCCGACATGGCCCTGCAATAGCTCCGCGAGGCCCAACAGTGCCAATGCCATGCACGCCAAGGCCAAGGCATCAGCGACGGATGTTCGCAATGGCGAAGGTGGGGCACGTCTCATGGCGTAAGTGAGCAACGCAAATCCGAGGAAGAGAGCTGCTGACCTGTGTCCCACGACAATGACAGACTGGGTAGCCTCCACCTGCCACAGCCCAAGCAGTATCTCCGGGGCACACGACCAGAGGGCTGCAAGGGCGAGACAAATCGAGAACGCAAACCAGGAAACGGTTGAGAATCGAGGCAAGGGAATGCTCCTAGGTGATTGATGATGTCCAACAATCTATGCGGCTCCGCACACGACGTCTTGAATGAATCAGACACCCTCCGGACCCGACAGCCTTCGTTCGCGCCCATGACCAACCAGCCAAGGCGCCCGATGCACGAAATTCAAGATACCGACGGCTCGCACGCAGCGCTCTACCTGCCCGACCCGGAACTGTCGAACGTCGTTCGGGCCTTCATATCAAGAAGCGTTGCAACGCACCCAGATTCCACGTCCTTGGACAATTGGAACTATTTCCCGCCGGTTCCAGCCTGTGTGTTCGTCTGGATTCTCGAAGGCCATGACTCTCGGCTGGATGACATCGACTCACCCAGCGACAGTGGCGCCGAGCGTCTCCCGGTTGTGTTCTCAGGGCCGCATGTCCGCCCGTCATTCAGCACGAATTGCGGAGGCACAAGATTCTTCACGATGCTCATGTATCCAGATGCCGTGCGGTCTGTCAGCGGACTGCCGATCGAGCACCACATTGGCCGCTACACCCACCTACAGGACATCTTCGACTCGGACTGGTGCCGCATGGCCAGAGAGGTGCATCACGCGACCGATGACATCCGGCGGATTCAGCTGATCGAATCATTTTTGCGCCGGCGCTGCGAGACCTTGGCGCCGAAGCAGCTGCCGAAAGGCGCCCGCTGGGACCGCATTGACGCATGGTCAAGCTACATCGAACGGAAGGCCAATGATTCGATACTGAGTTCACGCCAGTCAGACCGTCGAATCAGGGCGTGGACCGGAATGACCTCCCGCGAATTGCGCGCCATCGGACGCATTGAGCGAGTGCTGATCGCAGCGCAATCACTGGGAAGCTCGAATCTGAACTGGTCCGCGATCGCTACCGATTGCGGCTTTTCTGACCAGGCGCACTTGTGTCGCGAGTTTCGCAGGCATCTAGATATGCGCCCCACCGAGCTTCCCAGCAACCGTCGCCAAGGTAGCGGCTGGGTTTTGCGCCTTTGGAACTAACCATCGCTCAATGTCGCACGCTCTATTGTTTTGGACAACGCCTCAAGTCCAAAGGGCGCGGTGACGTCTGCTGCGAACCCGATATCAGGAGCGCTCTCCGAATGTGTTGAATTCAGCGATCGTTGGTTGCAGAACTGCCGCTAACGGTCTGCCCACCCCAGCGCCCTCCCCCAGCCTTTGAATCACCCCGCCTGCTCCACCCCGGCAAAACCCGCCTCCGGGTAACGGGCGCCGGCCACGGCGGCGGGGTCGAACAGGCGGTCGAGCCAGGCCATGTCGTCGGCTGACAGGCGGACATCGGCGCTGGTGGCGTTGCTCTCCAGATAGGGGATGCGGCGCGTGCCGGGGATGGGGATCACATGTGGGGCCTTGTGCAGCAGCCAGGCCAGCGCAAGCTGGGCGTTGCTGAGGCCACGGGCCTTGGCAAATTCGGCCAGCGCGCTCACCAGTTGCCGGTTGTGGGCTTCGGCTTCGCCGGCAAAGCGGGGGTTGTGCTTGCGAAAATCGTTGTCGGCCAACTGTGCGGTGTCCACCGTGGCCGTCAAAAACGCCCGCCCCAGGGGGCTGTAGGCCACAAACGCGGTGCCCAGCTCGGCACAGGTCTCCAGCACGCCGGTTTCGGGTTCGCGGCTCCACAGAGAGTATTCGCTCTGCAGCGCGGCCACCGGGTGCACGGCGTGGGCCCGGCGCAGCGTCTGGGCCGATACCTCGGACAGGCCGATGGCGCCCACCTTGCCCGCGGCCACCAGATCGGCCATGGCGCCCACCACCTCTTCGATGGGCACGGCCGGGTCGCGGCGGTGGCAGTAATACAGGTCGATGCGTTCCAGCCCCAGCTGGCGCAACGAGGCTTCGCAGGCGGCGCGGATGTAGGTGGGTGAGTTGTCGATGCGGCGCTCGTACTGGCCCGCTTGCCGGACGATGCCGAACTTGGTGGCCACCACCACCTGGCGGCGGCGTGCGGCGCCGCCCTGTTGGATGAATCGCCCCAGCAAGGCTTCGTTGTGGCCCAGGCCATAGGTGTCGGCGGTGTCGAACAGGGTGATGCCCAGCGCCAGCGCACGGGCCAGCGTGTGCAGCGACTGCTCATCGTCGCTGGGCCCATAGAACTCGCTCATGCCCATGCAGCCCAGGCCCAGGGCCGAAACCAAGGGCCCATTGGCCCCCAATTGACGTTGTTGCATTCCTCTGCTCCAGTCTTTGAAGGTGGCACCAAGCCACCTGGGTTGATCCATGGCCGCTAGCGTAGGCCGCCAAGACCCATGCAACAATACGCACAATCAAGCATGAGCTGTTGAGCAATATTCATTAATCAAATCCTTCAAGATGCCCCCTGCGCCCAAACCCGCCAGCCTGAACGACCTGCAGGCCTTTGCCGCGGTGGCCAGAACGCGCAACTTTCGGCAGGCTGCCGCCGAACTGGGCGTTTCGCCCTCGGCGCTGAGCCACACCCTGCGCGGGCTGGAGACTCGCCTGGGGGTGCGCCTGCTGAACCGCACCACGCGCAGTGTGGCCCCCACCGAAGCGGGCCAACAGTTGCTGACCCGTCTGGCCCCGGCGTTGGATCAGATCACTGACGCGCTGACCGCCCTCGACGATCTGCGGGCCTCACCCACCGGTACCTTGCGCATCAATGCCCCGCGGGCCGCCTGCGACTGGGTTCTGGCGCCGATGATCCCGCTGTTTCTGGCCCGGCACCCCGGCATGCGCGTCGAGCTGGTGGGCGATGACCATCGGGTCGACATCGTGGCCCAGGGCTTTGACGCGGGGGTGCGCTTTGGCGAAAGCCTGCAGCAGGACATGGTGGCAGTTCGCCTGGGGCCGCCGCAACGCTTCGTCGTGGTGGCCTCACCCGGGCACCTGGCCCGGCATGGGCGGCCGGCGCATCCGCGCGAGCTGATGGATCACCCCTGCGTTCGGCTGCGTTTTCCGAATGGGGTCTTTTACCGCTGGGAGTTCACCCAGGGTGAAGAACACATCGAGGTGGCGGTCGACGGCCCCGTGGCCCTGGGCGACATGCGCCTGATGGTGCAGGCGGCAGAGCAGGGCCTGGGGCTGGCCTTTGTCTATCAACAGTACGCCCAGCAGGCGCTGGATGCGGGCCGCCTGATCAGCGTGCTGGACGACTGGCGCCCCGCCGAACCCGGTTTTTTTCTGTATTACCCCAGCCAGCGGCTGGTGCCTGCGGGGCTGCGCGCCTTCATTGACCTGGTGCGCGAGCCAGGCGTGCAGCACGTGCAATTTGAGCCATCCCCAGCTGCCTCACCCAACCTGGGCTAAGCCATGGCTCGGCGCTCAAGCCCTGATTGAGGCATAGGCATTGCGCCCCGCCGCCTTGGCCGCATACAGCTGGGTGTCGGCCAGCGTCAGCAGTTCTTTGCCGTCGTCTGCCGTGGTGCCATCGCTGCAGGCCACGCCGACACTCACGGTGACCTGCAGGGCCATCTTGTCCAGGGCCAGCGGGGTCTTGAACTGCTCGACGATCTTGGCGGCCACGCGGTCCGCCTCCAGTGGGCTGGCAAGCTCCTCCAGCAGGATCACGAACTCGTCGCCCGCCAGACGCACGACCCGATCGGTCTCGCGCACCGCCTGCTTCAGCCGCCGGGCGATTTTTTTCAGAACGTCATCGCCGACGGCATGGCCATGGGTGTCGTTGATGGTCTTGAACTTGTCGGCATCCAGAAACAACAGGCCGATGTGCTTGCCAGAGCGTCTGGCGCGGGCAATGGCCTCGGGCAGGACCTGGTTGAGCCGAAGGCGATTGTCCAGCCCGGTCAAAGCGTCCTGGTACAGCAGCTGCGACAACTCTGCCTCGGTGCGTTTGAAGTCGGTGATGTCGAAGCTGAGCAGGTAAACACCCTGCACCACACTGTCGCTGCTCCAGTCTGGGATGTAGATGTTTTGCAGGGTGCGCAGGCCGCTGGTGGTCTCGCTGGTGTCAAGAAACTCAACGCGCTCTCCGTCCAGGGCCCGCTCCACATAGGCCAGCCGTTGTTCACGCAAGGCCGGGCTCCAGTGGGCCGCCAGGGTCTGGCCCACGGGCGGTGGCGCGTCCGGGCCATACCAGTGCTGGTAAGTGTCGTTGACGAAGTTGATGACCTGCCGGCGGTCCACACAGGCAATCAGTGCGGGCACGTTGTTGGTGATGGCCAGCAGTTGGCGTTCGCTGCGCTCGAGCGCGGCACGCTGCGCTTGCAACAGTTGCTCGCGGTCGCGGGCCTGGGTGACATCACGCAAGGTGATGGCCAGGCCATCACCCACCGGCACGATCTGCTGCACCACCCGTCGCACCTGGCCCTGCGCGCCGAGCCAGGTGAACTCGTCTTCGATGGCCACGCGCGTGCTCAGGGCCTCTGCGTACAACGGGTGCAGGTGGGGGCCCAACGACGGCGGGACCAACTGATCCAGCGTTTCGCCGACCGGATCCACGGTCTGTGGGCCCATCCACTGCCGGGCGCGGGGGTTGGCCAGATTGCAGCGAAAGCCGCGCAAGCTGCCGTCGGCCCCCCTGATCGCAGCCAGCATCATGAAAGGATCCAACTGCGCCTGAGCCGCGGCCTGAAACCTTTCTTCGGCCAGGCTGGCGCGCCGCCGCGACTGCTCAAGCCGGACCACCAACAGGGTCAGGCCGGCCGTGACCAGGCAGATGAGCACCGTGGCCACGCTCAAAAACTCGATCAAGCGCTGGCGCCTGATCTGAAAATGGGCAAAGACCTCATCGGAAGCCAATCCGGTATAGACCACCAGCTGGTATTGGGGCAGAACCCGGTAAGAGAGGTAGCGCGACACCCCGTCGATATGGCTCTGCGCCAAAAATTGGCCCTGGGGCGATTTTTCGACCTGCCCTGTCAGCGTGGACTGAACGCCATGGTCACCAAACTGCAGCGCATCGCCGCTGCGCCGGGCCCGCAGCACCTGGTCAAGCCCCGTCACACTGACCAGCCCACGCCGGCCAAATTGGGCCTCGTTGTAGAAATCCACCAGAAACTCGGGATTGACGGTGGCCACCACCACACCGGCAAACGTGCCATCGGCATGAAAGCGCGCCCGGCTGAGGTGCACCACCCAGCTGCGGCTGACCCGGCCGATGGCCGGTTGGCCCACGTACAGGCCCTGGACTCGCTTCTCTTTGTGAACCTGAAAATACAGTCGATCGGCGGCCGAGCCTGCAGCCGTCAACTTGCCCTTGCTCAAGGCCGCGGCCACCACCTCGCCCTGCTCATCGGTCACGTACAGGCTGCCCAGGCTGGGCTGGTGTTGCAAGGCCTGCTGAAGCAAGGTGGTCAGCGATTCATCCGACTTCGTCAACGGGGCGTTGGCGGCCACAAACCCGGCCAACTGATCGATCTGCTGCAACGCCCGCAGGATGTAAGACTCATAGGCCTGCGTAGAGGCCTCCGAGCGCCGGTAGGCCTCGGCCTCGGTCCGCTGCTGGTCCTGTTGCAGATAGGTCCACCCGAGAAGCCACATGGTGGCCATGATCAGGGCCCCGAATGCCGGCTGCCCCCATCGCAACAAGCCCAGAACGGTGGGCCTGGGCATCGTGGCAAAAATTGATATGTGCATGAAAAATCAGAAACGCTTTGCCGTTTTCGGCTGCTTTCCGATTTTCTGAAGCACTTTCCAGGCAAGCCCTCGGCCTGCATCGGCCATCCAGGGCAAGGCAGCCCCTCACCCCTGCAGCCGGGCCACCACCTCCAACAGATCCGATTCAGGTCCGAAGGCACCCGAGCGGCTGTGGCAGACCACCCCGTCCCATCGCCCCCCCACCAGGCGCGCACAGCCCCAGCCCGAGCGGGCCAGCGGCATGTCGGATTGCAGACCCCGGGCCCCGAGGGCCTGGCACAGCGCCAGCAGGGTGTCGCCGCCCACCACCACCAGGGTGTGCGGCCGCGGCGCCTGCTGCGCGATGTCGGCCGCCTGGCGGGCCAGCAGTTGGGCCGCCTGCTCGGCGCTCAAGGGCTCTGGCGCGCACAAATCAAGCAGCAAAGCGGGTTCAGAGCCTGCGCCGCGCCAATCGAGGGCCTCAACCCCCGCATGGCAGTGCGGCCCCCAGTGGGATTGACGCAAGGATCGCCACTGGGCACGCGACACGGCATGGTGGCTGGCGCTGACCATCAGCAGCGGCCCGGTTTCACCCGCCGTGTTGGCGATGTTGGGCTGATCGGTCAAGACCTGCGGTGCCGGGGCCTGACGCGCCAGGGCCTGCGCCAGACCTGCGCTGCCGCACCACAGCCAGGCTGGGCCGTCGCAGGCCAGTTGCATGGCCAACGCCGCCACCGGGTCCAGCGCGGCATCGCTGCTCACATCGGGAATCCAGGCCTGCCAGGGGGCTTGAGGCCCCGGCGGCTGCAGGCCGGTGTGCACCACCCAACCACGGGCGCGCAAGCCATCGGCCAGATTGCTGGCCACCGCGGTATCGGGTTGGCCAGCGCGCACCCACCAGGGCTGCCCGCCCCGGGTGACCCTGCCTTGGGAGGGGAAGGCCGGGGCCATGACCAGGCCTCGAAAGCCCCCCTGCCGGGCCAGCCAATCGACCTCGTCCAGGGTGTTGCCGCGCAGCAGGCTGTCCACCTTCTTGAACGCAATGTCCGCACCCTGCAGCCACGGGACGCAGGGCGCGAGCAGCGCCTGCATCTGCGCCAGGCCCACATCGCGGGTCGCGGTGGCCACGACATCCAGACCGGGGGCTGCGGCCGAAGCGGGCTGACCCAGGTGCACCGGCACCCCGGCACCAAAGGCGGCCGCGCAGTCCAGCGCGCCGGTCAGGTCATCGGCCAGGATGCGCAACCGGCTCATGCCTGCACCAGGCTGAGCTGCAGCGGCAAGGCACGCAGGCGCTCTTCGTCCGCAGGCGGCAGGCCGGTATCGGTGATGAGCTGGTCAACCTCTTGCAGGCGGGCAAACTGCATGAAAGCGCGCGGCCGGAACTTGGACGAATCCACCAGCAGCACGCGGCGATGCGCCGCCCGCATCAAGGCCTGCTTGGCAGCGGCCACCTCGGCCGAGGTTTCTGACACCAGGTCTTGCGTGACCGCATGGGCCCCCATCAGCAAAAGATCAGCCTGGAAGGCACTGGCCTGATGCACCAGGGCTTGACCGATGACCGTGGGGCTGTTGGGCCGCAAGGTGCCCCCCAGCACATGAACCTGGATGTGCGGCGATTGGCCCAGCACCTGGGCAATGGCCAGGTCGTTGGTCACCGCGGTCAGGGGAATGGCGCGCTTGACGGCGGCACGGGCCGCCTCCAGCACGGTGGTGCCGCTGTCAAAGATGACGCTTTGCATAGGCAGCAGTTGCTGGGCGGCCAATTGGCCGATGGCCGCCTTTTCGCGCGGCGACAACTCGGCGGCGGCCGCCGTCTCGGGCTCGAAGGTGCCATAGCTGGCCACATGCTGGCGCAACACAGCACCGCCATGGGTGCGGTCCACCACGCCCTCAGCGGCCAGGGTGTCCAGGTCGCGCCGCAGCGTGGACAACGATACGCCCAGGGCCTGCTCCAGCTGGGTGATGGTGACGGCGCCGTGCCGCTGCAGAAAGTCAATGATGTGCTGGCGCCGCTGCACGGGCATCAGGGGCGAAGGCGCCGACTCGGTGTTCATGGTGGATTTTGGAAGGTATGACAAGAAATGCCTGCGAATGATGATTGATCGTGACTGATTTCTTCATCAGGGTAAACGACAGTGATTCTTTTTGACGTTTTGTGGCGTAATTTGAAGCATTCAAGGGCCCAAGAACGCCTGAATTGGCCTTATTTTGCTTTAATAACACCAGAGACAAATCATGATCTACCAAAAAGCTTCACGCCGTTCTCTTCTGGCAGCCAGTGCTGGGGCCTGGATGGTGTCGGCCATGGCAGGCGCTGCCTGGGCGCAGGCCCCGTTCCCCAGCAAAACGCTCACGTTCGTGGTGCCCTACCCGGCAGGGGGCGCCAATGACATGCTGGGTCGCCTGATCGGGCAGAAGATGGCCGACGCCCTGGGTGGTACCGCCATCATCGACAACCGCCCCGGCGCCGCCGCCTTGCTGGGCGCCGGCGTGGTGGCGCGGGCACCGGCCGACGGCCACACCCTGCTGGTGGGCGGCCTGGCCACCCACGCGGCCAGCCCCAATCTGCTCAAGGCCGACTACGACCCGCTGAAGGATTTCGAGCCCGTGGGCCTGATCGGCAGCGCGCCCATCATCGCCATCACCTACCTGGATTCGCCGTTCAAGACCCTCAAGGACGTGGCCGACGCCGCCCAGAAAGACCCCACTGCGGTGATGTATGGCTCGTCGGGCAATGGGTCACCCCTGCACCTGGCGGGCGAGATGTTCATCGACCAGGCCAAGGTCAAGATGACGCACGTGCCTTACAAGGGGGGCAATGCCCACATCCTGGACCTGATCGGTGGCCGGGTGCCGGTGATTTTCGACACGGCCACCAACTGCATGCCCCTGCTCAAGGCCGGCAAGGTGCGGGCCCTGGCCGTGGGGGCCAGCGCGCGCCTGCCGGATCTGCCCCAGGTGCCCACTTTTGCCGAGTCGGGCTACCCGCAATTCGATTTTTCGGCCTGGTACGCGATTTTTGTACCTGCCAAGACCCCCAAACCCGTAGTGGCCAAGCTCTCGACCGCCCTGGCCACCGCCCTCAAGAACCCCGACGTGGTGAGCCGCCTCAACAGCGTGGGCATCACCGTCTCCACGGGCGACAGCGCCGCATTGGCCCGCTTCCTGCCCGGCGAATACGAACGCATCGGCCGCCTGATCAAGGCCGCCAACATCAAACCGGATTGATCCCCCATCTACCCTCGAAGGACTGACACCATGACTGCACCGATACGACTCGCTTTCACGATGGGCGACCCGGCGGGCATCGGCCCCGAGATCACGGCCAAGGCCACGCGCCAGATGGCAGAACTGGTCCGCAACGGCCTGGCCGAATTCATTGTGTTGGGCAGTGCCAAGGCCTTGCACGAAGCCGAGTTGCGCATGGGCCTGGCGCCTGATGACCACGGCCGGCCTTTTTACCGCATGGTCGACGTCGGCCCGGTGAACACGCCCGTGGTCACAGGCCAGATCAGCGCGGTGGGCGGCGAATGGGCCTACCGGGCGGTGGCCAAGGCCGTGGAGCTGGTGCAGGCTGGCGAGGCCGATGCCATCGTCACCGGCCCCTTGTCCAAAGAGGCCTTGCACCTGGCCGGCCACCTGTTCGAGGGCCACACCGAGATGCTGGCCCACCTGACCGGCCAACGCGACGCGGTGATGATGCTGGCCCACGGCGACATGCACGTCACCCACGTGACCACCCATTGCGCCCTGGCCGATGTGCCCAAGCGCATCACACCGCAGCGCCTGCGCCGGGTGTTTGACGTAACCCACCAGGCCCTGCGCACGCTGGGCATCGCCAACCCGCGCATTGCCGTGGCCGGCCTGAACCCCCACTGTGGTGAGGGCGGCATCCTGGGCAAGGAAGATGACGAGATCGTGGCCCCCGTGGTGCGCGACTATGCCGACCGGGGCTTCTCGGGCCCCTGGCCCGGCGACACCGTGTTCATCAAGCTGCGGGCCCGCCAGTTCGACGCCGTGGTGGCCATGTTCCATGACCAGGGCCACATCCCGGTCAAGCTGATGGGCTTTCAGGTGGACCCGGCCACCGGCGCCTGGCAGGCCATCAGCGGGGTCAACATCACCCTGGGCCTGCCGATCCTGCGCACCTCGGTGGACCATGGCACCGCCTTTGACATTGCGGGCAAAGGGGTGGCCAGTGCAGACAGCCTGGTCGAAGCGGCCGAATACGCCTTCAAACTCATCAAAGGCCAACGCGCAGTGAAGGCCGCTGCCGAGGTGACACCATGACCCCGGGTCAACTGAGCCCCCACCCAAGCGACCCGCAACGCCTGGTGGCCGACATCCCGTCGGCCCGGGTGCAGGCCCATGCCGCCAACCTGATGGCGCTGCCCGACGGCACGCTGGCCTGTGTGTGGTTCGGCGGCTCGATGGAAGGCCGCTCGGACATCAGCGTGTTCATGTCGCGCCTGGCACCGGGCAGCACGCAATGGAGCACGCCCGTGCAACTGTCGGACGACCCGGAGCGCTCCGAGCAGAACCCCATCCTGTTCCCGCTGCCGGACGGCACTTTGTGGCTGCTGCACACCGCCCAGCAGGCCGGCAACCAGGACACGGCCCTGGTGCGCCGCCGCATCTCGCATGACAACGGCCTGAACTGGGGCCCCACCGAGACCCTGGCCGCCGCGCCGGCCGGCACCTTTGTGCGCCAACCCATTCAGGTGCAGGCGGATGGCAGCTGGTTGTTGCCCACCTTCCGCTGCCGCCCCTTGCCAGGCCAGGCCTGGGATGGCAGCCTGGACGACAGCGCCGTGTTGCGCTCCACCGATCAAGGCCAGAGCTGGCAGGCGATCGAGGTGCCCGACAGCCTGGGTTGCGTGCACATGAGCATCGTGCCGGCCTCTGGCGGCGCCCCGCGTCTGCTGGCCTTCTTCCGCAGCCGCTGGGCCGACCACGTGTACCGCGCCACCAGCGAGGACGGCGGCCTGAGCTGGAGCGCGCCGCAGCCCACGGCGCTGCCGAACAACAACTCGTCCATTCAGGCTCTGCGCCTGGCCGATGGCCGCCTGGCCATGATCTTCAATGCCAGCAGCGCCCTGGATGCGACGGCCCGGCGTGAATCGCTGTACGACGAACTGGACGAACACCAACCGCCTGCTGCCAGCCCAAGCCCAAGCGCCGCCGAGCCCCCTGCGCGGCGCGCCTTCTGGGGCGCCCCCCGCGCCCCGCTGACGCTGGCCCTGTCGGAGGACGACGGCCTGAGCTGGCCCTGGCAGCGCCCCCTCGAAGAAGGGGACGGCCACTGCCTGAGCAACAACTCGGAGCAGCGCCTGAACCGCGAGTACTCCTACCCCTCGCTGCACCAGACGGCCGATGGTGCGCTGCACCTGGCCTACACGGTGTTCCGCCAGCACATCCGCCATGCCCGGGTGATGCCGGACTGGGTGAAGCAAACGACCTGAAGGACAAGACACCATGAGTTCCACCCCCTACGCCCTGCTCAACCCGGGCCGCGTCATTGCCGGCCCCGGCAGCATCGAACAACTGACCGAATTGGCGCAAGGCTTTTTTCAGGCCCGCCGCGTGCTGATCATCAGCGACAAGGGCGTGGCCGCCGCCGGCCTGGTGGATGCCCCGCGCCAGCAGCTCGAAGCGGCCGGCCTCGCCGTGACCCTGATCGCCAGCACACCGCCTGAACCCGACGTGGCCGATGTGCAGGCCATTGAGGCCACGGCCCGCGCCGCCGGCCCCTTTGACCTGGTGGTGGGCATCGGCGGCGGCAGCGCCATGGATGTGGCCAAGATCATCGCTGTGTTGCTGGCCCACCCACTGGACCTGCGCGAGCTGCTGAGCAAGAAGGCCGACATCGGCGCCCGCGGCCTGCCTACCGTGATGGTGCCCACCACCTCAGGCACCGGCTCGGAGGCCACGCCCAACTCCATCATCCTGGTGCCTGAAGACGAGTTGAAGGTCGGCATCGTCAGCGCCCGCCTGATGCCCGATGCGGTGATCCTGGACGCCCGCCTGACGCTGACCCTGCCGCCCGCCGTCACGGCCTCGACCGGCATGGACGCCCTGACCCACGCCATCGAGTGTTACTGCTCGAAAAAGGCCAACCCCTTCAGCGACCTGTATGCCCTGGAGGCCATCCGGCTGATCGCCCGCAGCATCCGCCGCGCCGTGCACCAGGGCAAGGACCTGGACGCGCGCGCCGACCTGCTGCTGGGGGCCTACTGGGGCGGGGTGTGCATCGCCACCTCCAGCACCACCGCGGTCCACGCCCTGGCCTACCCGCTGGGCGGCAAATACCGCATGCCGCATGGCCTGTCAAACGCCATCCTGCTGCCTTCGATCATGGCCTTCAACCAACTCGGCAGCGAGACGCGCTTTGCCGCCATGGCCCGGGCCATGGCCCTGCCGGTCGAAGGCCTGAGCGACAGCAACGCCGCCAGTGCCTTTGTGCAGGCCCTGCGCGAGCTGAACCACGACCTGGGCGTACCCGACTCGCTGCGCAGCCTGAACATCCAGCCGGCCGAACTGGACGGCCTGGTCGATGGCGCCGCCAAGGTCACCCGCCTGCTGGACAACAACCCGCGCCCCCTGAGCCGTGACGACATGCGGGCCCTTTACGCCGCCCTGATCTGAAAACCAACAAGCCCATCCCGCCCCGCACCACCCTCACCCCCAACACCGCCATGAACCCCAGCTCTCTGCCCACCAACACCTTCAAACAGGCCCTGCAACAGAACCGCCGCCAGGTTGGCCTGTGGATCACTTTTGCCCACCATCCGATTGCCGAGGTGCTGGCCGACTCGGGATTCGACTGGCTGCTGTTCGACATGGAACACAGCCCCACCGACCTGGTGGATGTGGGCCAGCAATTGCTGGCCGTGCGCGGCCGGCCCGTGGCCCCCATCGTGCGGGTGCCCATTCTGGACATGGGCTGGATCAAGCGAGCGCTGGATGCCGGTGCCCCGAACCTGATGATTCCCAACATCCGCAATGCGGCCGAGGCCCGCGAAGCCGTGTCGTACACCCGCTTTGCGCCCGAGGGACTGCGCGGCGTGGCCGGCAGCACCCGGGCCGGCAACTACACCCGCTACAAGGATTACATGGCACGCGCCAACGACGAAATTGGCCTGGTGCTGCAGATCGAGTCGCGCGAGGCGCTGGATGACCTGGACGCCATCTGCCGCGTGCCGGGGGTGGATGCGGTGTTCATTGGCCCCTCGGACCTCGCGGCCAGCCTGGGGCATCGCGGTCAGGCCAGTCACCCCGACGTGCAAGCTGCCATTGCCCAGGCCTTTCAGACTGCGCGTGCCGCCGGCAAGGCCGCCGGCGTGCTGGCCGCCGATGGCAAGGCCGAGCACTACTTCGAAGGCGGCGCCACGATGGTGGGCGTGGGCACCGATCTGCACCTGCTGATCGCCGGGGCTGATGCCGTGGCGGCCCGGTTCCGCAACACCTGAAGACCTGATTCCGGCCCGGGCCACCGGGTCACGCTGTCCGAATCCAGGCCGCCTGAGCGGCCAGGAGGGGGCGTTGCGCCTGAAACGAGGCGCTTTCTGAAAGGCGGTTTCACATGCAAACAAGCAGACGCATTCTTTTGCAAGGACTGATGGCCGGACTGGCCTGCGCCAGCCCCGGCTTGCGGGCCCAGGACAAGGCCCTGCGTCTGGTGGTGCCCTTTGGTACCGGAGGCGGCTCGGACAACCTGGCCCGCATCCTGCAGCCCAGGCTGGCGGACCTGCTGAAGCAAACCGTCATCGTCGACAACCGCCCGGGGGCCGGCGGCGCTGTGGGAGCGGCCTACGTGGCCAAATCGGCCCCAGACGGACAGACCCTGCTGTTGGCAGATGCCAGTGTGCTCACCATCAGCCCGGCGTTGTTTCCCAAGCTGCCCTACGGCAGCAACGATCTGCAGCCCGTCATCAACCTGGCGCAGTTTCCACTGGTGCTGGTAGCCCCGACCCGCCTGCCCGCCCAATCGCTGGCCGATCTGCTGGCGCTGGACAAGGCCCGGCCCGGCTCGCTGTCGATTGCTTCATCAGGCAACGGCGCCACGCCGCATCTCGCGGCCGAGCTGCTGAAGCTGGCCACGGGCCTGCAACTCAACCACATTCCGTACAAGGGCTCGGGCCCGGCCATCAACGACACCGTGGGCGGCCAGGTGAGCCTGGTGTTCACCGGCTACGCCACCGTGGCCAGTCTGATCAAGGCAGGCAAGCTCAAGCCCCTGGCCGTCACCTCACCCCAGCGCATGGCCGAACTGCCGCAGGTGCCCACCGTGGCCGAGGCTGGCTTTGCCGGCTTCGAGGCCTGGATCTCACAAGGCGTTTTCGCGGCCGCGGGCACACCGGCCGACACCGTGCGCCGGATCAACCAGGCCGTGGCAGGCGTTCTGCGCCAGCCCGAGGTGCGCGAGCTGCTGCGTCAGCAAGGCCTGGAGCCACTGGACAACAGCCCTCAGGACTACGCCCTCTGGCTCCAACAGCAAAGCACCCAGTGGGGCCGTGTGATCCGCGAGGCCGGCGTGAAACCCGATGCCTGAGCCCTGCCCCACCCTGCCAGCCTGCATGCCCATTTCCCCCAACCACAACGGAGACCTTTGAAATGAAAAAAACCTTTGTCGCCCTGGCGGCCATGAGCGCCTGCGGCCTCAGCCTGGCCCAGTCCTCGGTCACGCTGTTCGGCGTGCTCGACCTCGCCTACGAAAACGTCAAGACCAACGCCGGCCGCG
>NZ_JBWKOU010000028.1:0-64887 GCF_059416245.1 Curvibacter sp. GW821-FHT09D12
CCAAGGGGAGTGATTGGTGGGTTGGATCCTCAGGCGGCGGCGCAGGGTTGGGTAGATGACTTGCCAGGACGCTTACAGAAAAAGAGCGGAAACTGTTTGAGCTTTGTTGCGGACCGATCGAAGTCACGACGGGTATCGCAAAAGCTTCCGCGGGTGGAACACGGATCAATGCCCACCGTGCGAGCTACCTCCTCCCGGGCGTCACAGCAGCCAATCCTGGCTTGAAAGCCTATGGTCGCTATCTGCTCATTCCGAGGACCAAGCAGCCGCCTAAGCAGCCCTACATGCTCCTGTGGCCCACAGCCTTTGGTGCTGCCGCCGGGAGCGCGTCTCATTTGGGGACTTCCATGTTGGCGATGGCCGGATTGAGTGCGGGGACCGTACCGATCGGCGAACGTCTGGATCTGCCTGGAAATATCGCGTGGAAGTATCTGATAGACGATCTCGTTTCGTACTGCGAAAGCAAGCCACCAGTTGCTCGGTTCAAGTCCACGAAGATAACGATTCCAAGGGTTATCAGTTCGGGCTCCTACACCAACTCATTCAAGACGATCCTTGCTGGCATAGCAACCTCCTTCATCGAACGTGCAGTGGACATGCTGCGTATCGAGAAGTTGCTTCATTTCAACATCGTCAAAGACCATCCGAAGTTTCCCCTCGGCGGCGGCGGGGGGCCACCGCCCAACGGTGTTGACGAGGAAGAACGACCGGAGGGTTTCAGCATCCTGACCGTGACTATCCGGACCAGTCGAAAATTCGATCCGCAGGGCTAACGTAAATTGTTGACGCGTGGGCTACGTGCTTGGAATGTCCCGCTTCTGGATTTCTCAGTGCAGGCTTGGGTAGACAGAGCAGCAGACGTTCAAGGGGTAGCAGCGATTTCGTCCGCTGCTTGCATTCTCCATCCGCTGCCCCTTCACGCCCCTTGCCGGCCGGCGGTGATGCGTTGGTGCAGCCGCCGCAGCGTGAGCGTCCAGTCAACCCATCTTGACAGACCGCACGCAGCTCATTTGGACTGCAGCTGTGCTCCGATGTAGGCCACGCACTCAACGAGGTTGAGGCAGGCCAGCAGCAGGTACTTCTCGGCGTCGGTTCTCACGCGCAGCAGGTCGTGCTCGCCGAGGTGGCCGTACACGAACACGAGCAGGTGCCGCTCCGGGTGGTCGACGCAAATCTTCGCGATCATCAGCTCAACCAAGTTTGGCGGCACGCCCTCGGTGAACCTCATCATCGCCGTCAGCCGCTTCAAGCAGGCTTCCTGGACGTCCTCAGAGATCGTTGGCAAGGCATACCCGCAGTGCTTCATTGCCTGGAACACAACCAGCAAGACGTGGATTGGCACCTCAAGCTGTAGCAGATCGACCCCGTAGCGGGGCAACACGAGGATTGAGGCGAGCAAGTTTGGCTGCCGGGACCGGATGTCGTCGGCCAGTGCAACCTTGTCCTGCGCGCTCATGCGGTTAACGTCGATGTTCGCCCGACCCATCACGGACTGCGTGAGCAAGGTCATGGCGCTGCGCTGCACGATGGCTGCCGTCGGTGCGGCAGCAAGTCCTCGATCCGACTGTTCGGCTGCGTCGGCAGCCGCTGCAGCACGTCGCGCAGGTAGGCCCAGGGATCGTGCCCTTTGAATCGTGCCGACTGCACCAGGCTCATCGCCATGGCCGTGCGCTGGCCAGCAAGTTCTCTGCCGGCGAAGAGCCATGCCTTTCGATTATGTGAAGCTTCACATAATCGAAAAAACTGGTTGTTTGCGGGCACCCAACTAGCAGGCCAAAGAGCAGCGGCCATCATGAGCCTGATCCAGAGCACCAAACTCACCGGACTTGACCCGTACGATTACTTGCGCGATGTGCTGACCCGACTGCCTACGCACAAGGCCAGCCGGATTGCGGAATTACTGCCCCACAAATGGACTGGTGTACGCGAAGGCTGAATTCAAGACAGAAATTGAAGTGGCCTCATGTCCGCGCTAATGGGCGTGGAAATGAATTCCCTATGGCCAGGGCTCTGGATAGATGACTTAGCCGGTTGCTTACGAAAATTCGCCCGAACGATTTCTTTCACTGGCGCACAACTTTCCCTATATCTATCAACGGGTTAACCAATGCCTCTGAACACTGGCGAGCCCTGAAGAACAGCACTTCCTGTTTAGATGTGAAATCGAAGATGCATTGAACAGGTCAGACCGGCAGCAGGCAAGCTCGACTAGTTGCCGGTGAACACCATGTGTAGCACGCAAGTCGAATGGAGCCTTGTTAAGCGGTCTGTATCTGGGGCCGCACTTTATGCGACAAGCCCGACTGTAGATGTGCAGTCTGCTCCTTGTTTCAAGCAGTTCGATCGATACGTCCATCAACTGGGACCATATCAAGAAATTCATCTTGAACCACTTGGAAAGTCCCTGTAGACAACTATTCTGACGCGGGGGGGGGGGGGGGAAGACAGAAACCCGGCCCTGACCGAAGTTTTATTCCAATTTATTTCCCGGCGAACTGAGCCAGTTCATTAAAAACTACTCAGAAGGAAAATTAATAGCGTGGAAATAATGAAATAATTTTTATGACGTGGCAAAAACAGATACCAATCTCATAAGCCCTCATAGTATTTTCACAACAGGATTTATTTTATCGAAATTTGTCCTGAGCTCGTTATTTTCTTTTAACAACTCAAGATATGCCCTTCGAAGGCTAATCAGCTTACTTTGAGCTTCATCTCTTTGCGCCTTTACCTGCTCGAATCTCTGATCAAACGATGCCTTTTCAATACGTCTTTGCTTTTTTTTATAATAGGCCGATGGATGTGCGCTCGCGACCATCTCCTCGTGCGCCTGTATTTCCCAAACAAGTGTAGGAAATCTTTCGCGCCTAAAAGAGCTGGGGTCTTTATATCCAGCCTCACGGGCAACATTGCTTTTACTTATGCGACTCCCTGGCGGCAATATCACTGGTTGATTTTTCTTCAATCTTAGAAAAGCTTCACGCAAGCGCGTTTCTACGGATTTTTGGTCTTTACTTGAGAGCATTAATAAAAATCTCCAATGCAATGATTTCAGCTTTTAATGCTTTGAATTTGACACTCGTCTTACTCAGTCCTTTCATTTCAATTTTAGTCAATCTTAATTGATCACGAACTGATGCATGCCTATCACGATCAAAGAGCGCATCTGCGCAAGGCCCCTTGCCATCACCACCTCCACAGCGGGAAACAGACTCAATACCTCCATATGGGCATGGTCCAATCCTAGTACATGCTCCCAACCGCATTTCGCGAAAAGCTGTTTCCCCACGACTACCCGCAACAGACAACTGCTGGGCAGATTTCTCTCCAATTAGTTTCACCATGATTTCCGCCTTTCTTTCAGTACCATATGGTGATACGTATCGTTCACTAGTTAATTGGACTAATCGATGACTCATTACCTCATACATAGCAGCTACAACCACAGCACCCACACCCTCACTAACAGGGAGACGATTGTATCCACGCACATAATATAGTGGCATCAAACGGGATGCATGCTTCATTTGAAATTGAAGTGAAGAATCAGATAGAAGTCCTGATGCGAACATATTAACAGCACTTGTACGGCGAAGCTGATGCCATGCAAATGGCCATACCGCACCAATGGAGTACCCATCCTCAGGCTTTAGATTTGGCGTCAATAACAATGCAGTCCGCAAATCATCTTCTTTAATCTTCAAAACCTCGGGATCGAAAAGCTTAGGAAATCTCAAAAGCTCTTTTTTATAAGTTTTATTTGTTGGCCGAAGAGCATATGTTATAGACGCATCATTACGACCACCCCAGGGCTCATAAGCGCGATCAAATAGTCGAGGATTTACCTGATCACTACTTGATGGCTTTGCGTATGGATCAGATACTGCGCAACGCATCCTCATTTTAGCGATCGAAATTAGCGCTTTCATTGCGAACTCCACACTTGGACTTGTAGGCCATCGGGCATCACTATCTTTATTAGTTTTTGTTGTCTCCCCACAAATCATTGGAATACGACCTAACTTCGGATCATCCTCCCAAAGCAGGCAATCTGAACGCAAGGACTGGCACTCGTCCGCCCTTTGTAGAGTGAAGCTCGTCAAATAAGCTCGCCCAGCCAATTGAACAAGTGAAAAATAAGTGGAAAACTGCTTTATTGTCCAGCCGACCTTTGGACGCGGAATCCATCGATTAAACAACTCCTCTAGACCGTGGCGTTCAAGAGTTTTGGAAAAGCTTCCATGCACTACAACATCTGCTGCAACAGAACGATATTTGTTGTCGCCATCCTGAAATGGCAACCTAGCCTGATTTTTAATCCCTTTTCTATCAAGAGCTTTCTCAAGGGAACCAAAATTATATGAATAAGCATTCAAGCAAAAATTAAAACAATCTTCAATTGCACCAAGATGCGCATTGAAATCATCGATACACTGCCGGAGTCTGCGCATCTGATACCCCCAGATTCTAGGAGGAATATACGCAGTTTGAACCACTTCGTGTTTTGACTGCAATTCAGCCAACCTGGCAAGCGCTCGTTGGTCCAGCAACTCTATGCCAATTTCCTCTCGACGCTCCCAGAGTTTGTGGAAAATATATAAATTCTTCGAAAACACCGACGTTGGGACTATTGAAATATATTGATCCAGCAATGCTGGAAATCTACTCAAGCTATCCGCTTGCACATTGTTTTCACTACAAAATGAAACAAAACGTCTAAATATCACGAAATTAGTCTTAAAGGTTCTAATCTCGCGAAGTGCATCCGGCCCCCACAAGAACCAAGCAGCGACCATACGAAGAATATCCAGATTTTTACCTTCAATTTTCTGAGGCCTGATCCCCAGCTTCGCATTGTCGCCACTTAAATCAATCCTAAATACCTTGCCAGCCCAAGGAGAAAAATCCCAAATGCTATCACCGTAATATGAAAGAGGATTACCCAACTTATCGACACTAACAACCCAGTCCTTCGGAGGCGGCCAATGCGGTGGACGATAACACCGTGAAGCAGTGGAAATTTCTATGTTTGAAAGACGGAGCCCAAAAGATTCAATTAGTAAACTCATGATGTTTTTTCTGCATTCTCGATCAAATTTACCCAAGATGAATGATAATAACCTTCAGCAATTCTCGCTTCGGCCTCTACAACCCACTTCTTTCGAATCGGGCTTGAATCAGAAAACCAGCGCAGCTTCTCTGTTATTCCATCAATGACAAGATCCACCGGATGAGGCATCCGGCTTTCAACAGGCCCTCTCCATCTTGAAAGCTCAATAGTTTTGAGAAAGCGAAAACTGATAAGTGCCCATACATAGTCCATGCTATCGATATCACGATGGTGCTCGCACCATATACACCCCGATGGGCGAATACAATCAGGAACAGGTGCACCATCAGGAATATTTGGCTTAGTCACAGCTTTTCCGTCACACTCTCCGGGAGCGATAGCACCTTGTGATGCCAAGTATGGATCGTATTTTGACCAAAACTGTATGACTTCACTCATTGCGCGCTGTTGGCTTGGCCTTTCATATTGATCTAAAAGTGTCTTTTTCGTATGCTGTGCCATTTCGGCAGTGATATCAGGATCAGAGCTCCTTCGAAGCAACCAGTTAACTCTAGTTTTCCTAAGAGACTGAGGCGGAACAAAGATAATATTGAGTTTTGAGCAGATATCTCTCACTCTCTTCAAAAGCATTTGAGAATCTTGCAGTGCACCATGTTTCTTGACAAATGGAAATAGCAGCGTGCTTTCGCCAAAGATGCTTCTTCTCCATGCGAGGTATCTTTCGAAATGCTGCTTATATTCAGAAAATATTTCAAAAATCACATCTCCACCTCTACGCTCTTTTCTATCTCGAACACGATACCCATCCAAATACGAGACATATTGAAAATCTCGAATCTGCAATCGAATCGACTGAGCCAGATTCATTCCAGTTTGAGATATAAAAATCAATAATTCAGCCTCTATTCTTATATTTAATAATGGATAACGCCTTTCAATCCCGCGACATTCCCTCAGTGCCTGAACACGGAAACTAGGCTGCATTTTGCACCAGAATTCCAGCTTCTGCGCATCTGCAAAATGAACACATAACGGTAAATCATCTATAAGAACGGCGTCAGCAGTAAAAGCATCACAAATCTTAACAAGTGCACCTGCAAAACGAAATGTATTTCGCAGATTCTGCTTCTCAGACTTTGGGCTTATTGACCTAGAATGATTCTTAGGTATTTTCAATCGTGACAAACTAATTAATGGAATCCATCCATCAAGAACAGTCATGAGAGTATTGCCAACAGCTGCGGCACGCATGTAAGTTCCACGCTCGTCTAATCCCTCACCTGACCGGACTCTATCAACCTCAGAATCAGTCCAGAGCAGATATATTTGCTGTACATCATTAATATTAAGTACAAGGCCTTGCTGATCCACCCAAGAAAAGAAACATCTAAAGGCCTGAATTTTACCATTCAGCGTCATCCGGCTACCACCGCC
Source organism: Curvibacter sp. GW821-FHT09D12 (assembly GCF_059416245.1). Taxonomy (NCBI): domain Bacteria; kingdom Pseudomonadati; phylum Pseudomonadota; class Betaproteobacteria; order Burkholderiales; family Comamonadaceae; genus Curvibacter; species Curvibacter sp. GW821-FHT09D12. Next base: position 6,506 of record NZ_JBWKOU010000028.1, read on the forward strand.
GACCAAAACACCGTTAAGCTCTTGATGAATTTTTTCAACCAAAGGTATCCGCTCTTTCAGCAAAACTCCCAACTCACCTTTCTCAATCATAGAGGCCACCTTATTTGCTTTCGCCCTAGCACCACCCGAATACAAAAGAGGGGTCAGATCAAATGGGGTTACGAAACGTCCATAACTAAGGGACGGAAAATCCAACATAGCAGTTTCCTTAAAATACGAGCCCCCATTTAACTCAACTTATTCAGCCCGCCAAAAACCCTAGTGAATTCATTTGCAAGAGCGGACTTTACTTTTGCATCTTGAATAAATTTTACATATCGAAAAGTCGTCGCCTCATGTGCATGGAGCATCGCCCTTCGCGTTAAATCTATTGCATCACTTGGGCGCAGTACATCTAACGCCATTTGCATCAAGGAAGTTCCGAATGTTGCACGTGTTTGATGAAATTTAAAATTATTCATGAATTCAAAGCCAGCCGCCAGAGCGGCGGCCCTTAAATTCTCTACCAAACGGTCAACTGTCTTAACGGTGTACGTATTACCCAAACGGGTCAAAAAAATTAGAGATTTATTCTCAGATATAGCGAGATTCTGCCTAAGCAATCGCCGCTCCGATTCGCAATATTTTTTCAAATCATTAAGAAGCTGAGTCGGAATCATTAAATGACCATTCACATCATTCTTTGTTGGAACACCAGATTTTGGTCCCACAGGAAGAAGATAAATACCTTCCACAAACGGATCTGGCTGGGCGATATAAATATTCTCCCAACGAATTCCGATAATTGTCCCAATTCGCGCCCCAGTAAAAAATCCAAGGCTCAATATAAGACAAACCTCAATCGTTTGCGTCTTAACCACAAATTCAAGCAATTTAATGACCGAATCAGCAGAGAGAGGCATCAATCCATCCTCCAAGATAGATCCAGTCTTTCCTCTATTTGGGATAATTAAATCAGATGTTGCACGTGACATTGATCTCCCAAATCCAGCCGTATCCTGCCAACGCGCGACAACTACCTTCTCCGTCCACATCTCCGCGTTACTACTCACGAAATCATTCGCAAGACAATATCTATAGAATTGAATGATCGCAGACATACGAGCACTTGCAGTACTTGACGATATATCGCCATTCTTTATTGCCCCTATTAAATAGCCTCTAAATTTAACTAAGACCCGAAGCTCTTTGACCATCGGAAAACTACGCCAATCAAGCCCATTATTTTCTAGATATTCGGCGTAAGCTTTCATGTGCCGCATAAGTGCAAGGACTGTTTGACTCTTCTTGCCATCAGCTGTTGTTTTATGAAGTGCCCACAAATTCACCTCCGGCCAATCAGTGCCATCATCCCAATATATTTGCGGAAGCTGTCTAGCAGACTTCCTAAATTTATCAATGACAAGGAATTCATTCAATTTATCAAAATCAAAATGCCACGGTTGAAAATTAATAAACTCAAGTCGCGCCACAGCTTACCCCCGAATATAAATAAACCCACTTTAGAAAAAAAGAAATTATGTCGGGCACGTAATGCACATTAAAAAGTAGCAAGTCTGCAAACTGAGGAGCTTGCGAGGTATGCGCCGTTTAGCTCGGTTTAAGAGCGAGGTTGTGGCGTGTCGCAACACGACAGCCCAAGTGCTGTCGACTGCCTCCAGGAAAGATGCCAAGGGGGGGCCGCTTCGCGGCCTCATGACAGATTCAGTGTGTCCAGAATTGATACGCATGTCCAACTTTCAACTTGTAGGTGTGGATGTCCATTGACCTCTGTTCGGGTGTGACATCAAGCGCATCTACACCGACCGCGACTTCGACTTCAATTTCGGCGGCATGAGCAATACCTTCGACCCCACGGTGGGCATCCAGCGCCTGTACTGGTCCAAGAACTTCAAGCGCGGCCTGCCGTTCTCCAACGGCTCGGGCTATGCCAACCCCGAGGTCGACCAATGGCTGGAGGCCGCAGCGATCGAGACCAACCTGGCCAAACGCCAGGCGCAGTGGATAGCCATCCAGAAAGCCATCGTGCGCGACCTGCCCGACATCACCCTGGTGGCGCCCGACAACCTGACCGTGTCCAGCCCCCGTGTGCACCAGCACACCGTGAGTGCGCTGGGCGTGGCCGGCAACCTGGCCCATGTGTGGCTGGCGGCCTGAGACCCTGAACGGAGACCCCATGAGCAACACCGAGGCCACCCCGGCCGACACCAGCACGGACGCCCCTGGCACCGTGCTCTGGTACACCCGCTGCCCCGTGCCCTCGCCGCTGGGCATCGCCGCCCGCCTGGGCTGGCTGGAGGCCGAGTTCCAGCCCCTGGGCCTGCAGGTCAAATCGATCATCGACAGCCCGTTGAAGGCCATCCGCGAAAGCCATTTCAGCCACCACCTGGCCTGGTCGTTCCGACAAGGTGGCAACATCCCGCCGTTGTGGGCGCGCGCCCAGGGCGCCGCCACCCGGCTGGTGTCCCTGACCTGGACCGATGAGTTCCAGGCGGTGATCGCCCGGCGCGACAGCACGCTGCGCAGCGCGGCCGACCTGGCCGGCCGCCGCCTGGGCGTGCCCTTGCGCGCTGGCGAGACCATCGACTTCCACCGGGCCACCGCGCTCAAGGGCCTCTACTCGGCGCTGGGCACGGCCGGCCTGAGTTGGAGCGACATCGTTCCGGTGGATCTGCCGATCACCGAGCCCGTGCTGCTGGGCCCCGGCCACGCCAGCCTGCATGGCCTGCGCCGTCGCCACCCCTACTTCGCCGAGATCAGCGCGCTGGAACGCGGCGAGGTCGATGCCGTGTTCGTGAAGGGGGCCGAGGGCATCGTGGTGGCCAACCTGATCGGCGCCCAGACGGTGGTCGAGACCGGACGTCATCCCGACCCGCGTGTGCGCATCAACAACGGCACCCCACGGCTGCTGACGGTGGATGAAGCCCTGGCCCGCGACCGGCCCGATCTGGTGCGACGCCTGCTGGCCGTGGTGCGCCGCAGCGGCGAGTGGGCCGCAGCTCACCCCGACGAGACGCTGCGTTTCGTGGCCCGCGAGATTGGCAGCACCGAAGAGGCCGTGCTGGCCAGCAACGGGCCCGAGGTGCATCGCCATCTGGGTCTGAGCCTGGCACCCGAGTTGCTCGACGCGGTCGACCATTTCAAGGGCTTCTTGCTGCAGCAGGGCTTTCTGGTCGCCGACTTTGATGTGGCCGGCTGGGTCGACGCCACGCCGCTGGAGAGCCTCAGCCACCCCGTGCCGGAGGCGGCATGAGCCCGCCACGGCCCCACCCGGACCCGCGTCCGGTGCTGGTGGGTGGCGGCAGCGGACGCCTGGGTCGCCTGGTGGTGGCCGGCCTGCTGGCCCAGGGCGTGCGAGTGCGCGTGCTGAGCCGGCAGAACACCTTGGCCGTCCACCTGGCCCAGGCCGGTGTGGAGCTCAGCCAGGGCGAGCTGGGCGAGCCGGGCACCTTGCAGCGCGCCTTGAGCGGAGTGAGGGCGGCGTTTCTGCTCTCCCCCATCAGCCCCGATCTGGCCCGGCACCAGCGCCACTTTGTGCAGGCGGCACGCCAGGCCGGCGTACCCAGGCTGGTCAAGCTCTCGGGCTCGGCCTGGACCCTAGAGCACGGCCGCACCTGGAGCGGCGACGCCCACCGTGAGGTCGAGCAGGCCCTGGCCGACAGCGGACTGCCGCACGCCGTGCTGCGCCCCAACGCCTGGGCCCAAGTGGTGCTGGCCCCGCTGGCCGCCGCGCTGCGGGCAGGCGATGTGCTGGGCGGCGGCTTTGGTGAGGCCCAGGTGTCGTACATCGACATCCGCGACATCGCCGACGTGGCCGTGCACACCCTGCTCCACCCGGGCGCCCTGCCCAGCACACCGCTTGAATTGACCGGGCCCGAGGCCCTGAACCACGCCGAGTTGGCCCAGCGCCTGAGCGCGCTGGCCGGCCGACCAATCCGGTGGCAAGCCCCTGCGCCGGCCCCAGTGGCCCCCAACCCCAGCTACCTGCAACAGGTGCACGCCCAGTTCTATCACTGGATCAGCAGCGGTGTGGCCGCCCCGGTGACCGACACCGTGGCACAAACCCTGGGCCGGCCGGCCCGCCGCCTGGACGGACCGGAAGGCTTTCTGCGCGAACTGCTGAGCGACTGAGCGGCCGCACGGTGCCCAGCCACTCGCCCCATGCCGGCCCCTGGCCGGCATTTTTCATGGTGCGGCAAAAGCCAGACTGTGGTGATTTGACTACAGCCGGTTCGAATATCGATATCTGATGAAGAAAGGGGGCCAGCTGATGTCATTTGAATTTCACATGCATGCAGTTTTGATTACTTGCAATTCACATCAAATTAATCTGAAAAGCCAAGACTCAGCCATTTAATGACAGGCGACTTTCAAAAACCCATGTGTGCCGAAAATATCCATCGATGGTTCTTTGAATTCCTGATATGGGCCAGGCCGAGGGCTCTCTAGAGTCACAACCTAAGACCTGAACAGAGGCCCCATGACCGAAATTAATCGGCCGACGCCCCCTGCCCCATGACCGGGTTCAGGTCTTGAAATCACCTTTCACCTCGATTCACCTATTAACTCCATCAGGAAAACCCATGCAGATTCGATTTGTCCGCTCCGCCCTTTCTACCGCCGCCGTGCTGACCCTGGCCTTGGGCGCCAGCGCCCACGCGCAATCGTCCGTCACCCTGTTCGGTGTGGTGGACCTGGCCTTTGAAAGCGTAAAAAGCAACGCTGGCCGCCAAAGCGGCATCGCCCCATCGGGCAACACAGCCAGCCGCCTGGGCTTTCGCGGCACCGAAGACCTGGGCGGCGGCTTGGCCGCCAGTTTCTGGCTGGAAGCCGCCATTGCAGCCAACAGCGGCATCGGCAGCAGCGGTACCAACACCAATAACGGCGCCACCTCCACAGGCGCCGTGGCCGCCGGCGGCCTGACCTTCAACCGCCGTGCCACCGTGAGCCTGTCGGGCAACTTCGGAGAAGTACGCCTGGGCCGCGACATCGTGCCCAGCTTCTGGAACTACACCGTCTTCGATCCCTTTGGGGCCGGCAGCGTGGGCGCCATCATCACCAACTACACCGGTGCCGCCGCCACCTTTGTGCGGGCCTCCAATGGCGTGAGCTACCTGCTGCCCACCAACCTGGGCGGCTTCTACGGCCAAGGCACGGTCGCTTTCGGCAACCAGGCCAGCACCGCCACCCAGGTCAACAGTGCGGGCACCACCGTGGATTCGTCCGACAACGGCCGCTACTACGGTCTGCGCGCCGGCTTCGCCAAGGGCCCGTTCGACGTGGCAGCCGCCTACGGCCAGACCAAGTACATCAACAACGGTGCCCAGTCGTTCGGAAATGCCACCAACAGCCTAGGTGCCTTCGGCACCTTCGGCAACTACACCGACACCAACTTCGGCGGCTCGTACGACTTCGGCGTGGCCAAACTGCTGGCCACAGTCTCACAGCAGAAGTACAACGACTTCATCAGCCTGGGCAACACCAAGGCCGTCAAGGGCTGGTCGCTGGGCGTGAATGCACCGGTGGGCGCCGGCAATGTGCTGGCCCAACTGAGCAGCGCCAAACTCGACAGCGCCGGCAAGGCCAACAAGTTTGCCGTGGGTTATGTGTACAACTTCTCCAAGAGCACCGCTGTTTACGGCACCGTGTCGCGCGTGAGCAATTCGGGTGGCGCCAGCCTCAATGCTGCCTCGTTCAGCTCGGCCGGCTTTGGTGGCGTGAACGGTGCCGCCAACGTGAATGGATCCTCCACAGGTATTGACGCCGGCATCCGCGTGCGTTTCTGATCTTCTCCAAACCCGCTTGAATGCCAAAGCCGCCACCTTCGGGTGGCGGCTTTTTTGCGTGTGGTTTTCATGCCAAAAAAAAACCCCCAGTCATCGACTGACCGAGGGATTCAACTGACGAAAGTCAGAGCTAGGAGACATCGCAGAAGCACAAGGAAAAAATCCCCTCCATTGGATCGATGAAAGACCCAATCGATTTCTGTGCTCCGGATCTATTTTGTGACAGACGACAAAATGGGGTGATCATTATTTTGCATATCCATGGTTGGAGATAATCAACCAGCATTCACCTTAAAAATCAAATCCAATCAAAAACCCGGCGCCGGGCCGGGCTCCAAAGGCGGCATCCAGGAGAAGCTTCAAGTCAGCTCAAACCCCTGCCAGGTAATGAAGCGCCGCAAGTGATCCCGCCCCGACAGGCTTTGCGGCCCGGCCACGCGTTGGCTGGCCTGCTGCGACCACGGCACGGGGGGCAGGCCCTGATCGCGCTGAAAGGCCTGGATGGACTGGTCGTACCGCGGCACCTCGCCGGCTTCGGCCTCGGGGCTGTAATGCTCGTGGTGCAGCACCACCGACTGCGCCAGGCGCGGCTTGACGGCCGCGGGCTGGGCTGGATCAGGGTGACCCACGCACAGGCCGAACAGTGGAAACACGTGCGACGGCAGCTTCAGTTCAGCGGCCACCTCGGGGGCGCGGTTGCGCAGGGCCCCGATGTAGACGGTGCCCAGGCCCAGGGCCTCGGCGGCGACCACGGCATTTTGCGCGGCCAGCGAGGCGTCGATGCTGGCGACCAGAAACTGCTCCAGGTACTGGTTGGCATCCGAGGGCTGGCCCAGGCGCTGGGCCAGCCGATCCAGGCGCGAGAGGTCGGCCAGCCAGACCAGGAACAGCGGCGCCTGGCGGATGTGAGCCTGATCGCGCGACCACTCGGACAGGCGCGCCTTGCGCTCGGGGTCGGTGACGGCCAGGACGCTCCAGGCCTGCAGGTTGGATGAGGTGGGTGCCGATTGGGCGGCGGCCACCAGATGGGCCAAGGTGCCTTCTGGCAGGGCGTCGGGCAGGTAGGCGCGCACGGATCGGTGTGCCAGCAGGTGCTGCAGCACCGCGGTCTGGGCCTGTGCGGGCGGGGTGGGCAGCGTGGCCTGCGGGTTGCCGTAGCGGGCGGTCAGGGCTGGGTTCAGGTCAAAGGTTTCGTGGGTCATGGAGATCTCCAAGGGGTGGGTGCCGGCGGGTCAGGCCGGGATCAGCTGGATGCCGATATCGCCCTCGCGCTCCAGCTGGGCCACCAGGCCCAGCTCCCAATCGAGGTAGGCCTTGAAGCCCGCATCGCGCTGGGCCAGGTCGGCATGGGCATAAGGGCTGTACCAGTGGTCGTCGTCCCCCGTGAGCACGCCGTCGGCACCGCTTTGCAGGGGCAGGCCGGCAGCGGCCCAGGCCTCGGTGCCGCCGGCCAGGCTGCGCACGGTGCGCGCCAGCAGGCGCCGGGCCAGCTCGGCCGCCACGGTGGCCGCCAGCACGCCATCGGGCGAGGTGATGACGATCGGTGTCTGGTCGTCGGCACCACCGGCAAATTCCTGTAGCCGGTCGGGCACGGCAAAGCGGCTCCCGGGGATGTGGCGGCGCTCAAATTCGGCACGGCGATCGACATCGAAGACCTGCACGTCGCCCTGCTGTTGCCAGGCCTGCAGTTGCAGCGGCGACAGCCGGGCTGCGGCAGGTTGCGAGGCCAGCACACGCACCGGCTCGGGGCCGGTCACCGTGGTGGCCTGGGCAGGCGGGGTGAACACATAGACCTCATGTCCACCGAGCTGGGCCAGCCAGGCGGCCGTGGTCAGCGCACGCACACCGTCCCAGTCGGCCAGCACGATGCGGCTGCGGCGCGTGCCCACGTATTCATCGGTGGCCTGCACCAGCTGCCCACCCGGGGCCCAGCGCCAGCCCTCGAGGTGGCCGGCCTGGTACTCATCACGGGTGCGCACGTCGAACAGGTACAGCGATCGCTCATGGCGGTGGCGCTGCAGACGGACCAGGCCCGCTGCGTCGAGGCGCTGTACACCGGCCCGTTCGGCCACCCGGGCAGCCTGCTCACGCGCCCGGGCCAGGCCCTGGGGCGAAGGCTCGGGCAGGGCCGCGCTGCGCCCGTGCGCCAGGCTCTGCCCGGCCAGCAGCCAGGCCATGGTGCCGTCCTTGAGCGAGACCACGCGGTTCGGGATGCCGGCGTCGATCAGCGTCTGGGCACCCACGATGCTGCGGGTGCGCCCGGCGCAGTTGACCACCACCAGGGTGTCGGGATCGGGCGCCAGCTCATGGATGCGGTAGACCAGCTCGGCCCCGGGCAAGCTGTGCGCAAAGGGCAGGCTGAACTGCCCGAATTCCTCGGGGGTGCGGCTGTCCACCACCACCAGGTTCTGGCCCTTCTCCAGCGCCTGACTCAGGCCGGCCACGTCGATCCAGGGGGTATGCTTGTCGTGCTCGATGACCTCGCCAAAGGCCTTGCTGGGCACGTTGGTGCCGGTAAAGATCTCGAAGCCGGCGGCGGCCCAGGCCTCGGAGCCGCCCTCCAGCACCGACACCTGGGCATAGCCCAGGCGCACCAGCTTGCGGGCCGCCTCATGAGCCAGCGACTCGTCACCGTCGACCAGCACGATGCGGGTGCCACGGCGTGGCACCAGGCGGTCGATCAGCAGCTCCAGCCGCCACAGCGGGGCCGAGGCGGCCAGCAGCAGGTGGCCGTGGGTGTAGACGCCGGTTTCGCGTACGTCGAGCAAGGCGATCTCTTCGCCGTCAAGCAGGGCCTCACGCAGGGCCGCCGGGCTGATCAGCGGGTGGCGGATCAGGGCCGGGGGCGCAAAGGTGCGGTAGCTGCCACCGCTGCGGCTTTCAAACACCACGCGCCCGGGCAGGCGGTCCAGCCCCAGGCCGTAGAAGTGCAGGTGCAGGCCGGTCTCGGCCCCCACCAGCTCGATGGTGTGCACATCCGTGGGCTGCAGGGTGATGTAGCTGCCAGGGCCCACGTCGACGGTGCGGAGGGGGCTCAGGCTGACACGTGCCGGGTCGGCCGTTGGGCTGCGCTGGTAAAGCACGTTTTCTTCATGGCCCTGGATGCCGGCGATGATGGCCCAGGTGGTATGGTCGTGCGGCGGCTGGGCCTTGCCCGGCTGGCCGGCCGACACGTACAGGGCATAGTGGCCGTCCAGGTCTTCGTACAGGCGGTAGACCCGGGCCGGCACCTCTTCGCTGAGCGGAAAGTGCGCCTCTGGGAACAGCTCGCGGCGCAGGCCCAACTGCGCCAGGGCCTGGGCCACCTCGGCCAATTGGGCATCGCTGGCCTGTTGGGGGTCGAGCACGGTGCGGCGCGCATGGGCGATGAAATCCAGCACCGCACGGGTGCGGCGGCTGGCGAGGTCACTGCCGCTGAAGTCGAGGCTGAGGTCGGTCTGGCTCATGCGATGGGTCTTTCAGATACAAGTACAGGTGCAAGGGTGGGTGCAAGGCAACGCAAGGTTGCGGTCGCGCAAGGCTAAAAGCGCCCGCCGGCTCGCCCAAGGAATGATTTCGGCTAACCATATGCGCGCCGGCCCGCGCGCCCCGTTGCGCGCCCGGTTCTACGCCTGGTGCGCATATGCTTAGCCGAAGAACTTCGTTCACGGCAGCGCTACCCCTGCCTAGAGTAGCGCCCACCATGCATGCCACCCCCACCCTGCCCCGCCGCTGCCTGCTGCGCGCCCCGCTGATCCTGCTGGCCGCCCTGGGCCTGTTGACCGCCGCTGCGGCCACCCCAGCGGCCGAGCCCCCGGCCTTCCCGAACCGGCCCGTGCACATCGTGGTACCCGTGGCCGCCGGCGGCAGTGCCGATAAGCTGACACGCGCCCTGGCCGAGAAGCTGACCGCGCGGTGGGGGCAGCCCGTGGTGGTCGACAACGTGCCCGGCGCCAGCGGCAACATCGGTGCCGCCAAGGTGGCCCGGGCTGCCCCCGACGGCTACACCCTGCTGCAGCAAGGTGAGGGCCTGACGCTGAACAACATCCTGTTCACCGAACTGCCCTACGACGCCAACAAAGCCTTTGCCCCGGTGATCAAGGCGGTGGTGAATCCGCAGATCCTGGTGGTGAACCCGAACAGCGGCCTGAACAGCTTTGCCGACTACCTGGCACGCGCCAAGGCCCAACCCGACACCCTCACCCTGGGCCTGCCGGGCAACGGCGGCATCGCCCACGTGGCCCATGAGATCCTGAGCCAGGAGACCGGCGCCAAGGTGCGCTACATCCCGTATTCGGGTGGGGCCCCAGCCGCACTGGATGTGCTGGCCGGGCACACCCAGGCCACCCTGATCACGCTGGCCGCCGTGACCGAGCATGTGCGCAGCGGCAAGCTGCACGCCCTGGCGGTGACCACGAACTACCGCTCGCCCGCCCTGCCCCAGGTGCCCACCATGGCGGAGGCCGGCGTGCCGGGCTTTTCGGTGGAAAGCTGGCAGGGCTACTTCGTGCCGGCGGGCACACCCGCTGCCGTGGTGGCCAAACTGAACCACGACATCGACACGGTGCTGCACTCGCCCGAGCTGCGCAACAAGCTTGAGGACATGGGCTTCAAAGTGGCCGGCGGCAGCGCCGCCGACCTGGCCACCAGCCTGCAGCAAGAGCGCCCGCGCTACAGCCGGGCGATTCGCACGGCAGGGATCTCGCTGCGCTGAGGGGACCAGCCACTGCGCTTCGGCGGCAGGCTTGAGGGTGGTCGTCACGCCTGCCAGGGATGGAGACGGCCAGGCCAGCCTGCTGAAAGGCCAGGTCACGGCATGTGCAACGATCGAGGATCGGGCGCAAGCGAGGGCCGGCAGACAGAGCGTTTGGATGACCTGCGCATCCATCCGAGCCGACACCCGGCCCGCTGGCTCGCCTCGGTGGACCTCATCGGGCGGGTTTCGAGCGGTGATGATCGCCACAGGTGTCCCCTTCCAGAACAAAACGACGGGGCATGTGTTGGAAGTGCTAGCTTATGCATCAAACTTCTTTGGCTATGAAGTCGGGTTTTCATAACATTCCGCCATGACGGGAGCGCGCCTGAAGGCCGCCCCGATGTTCCAAAGACTTCAAGCCCCCATTTCATGCCCTCGACCCCCTCCAAGCGACTGGCCCTGACCCGTCGAGCCTTGATCGCCAGCGCTGGCCTGCTGCTGGCCGCAGCCGCCACGTTCACCCATGCCGAAAGCGCCCCCGCCATGATCCGCATCGGCTCGCCCGAACTGGGCACGGGCACCAAGCCCTTTCCGGGGGCCAATCCGCTCGCGGTGCTGAAGGCCCGAGGTTGGCTGGAGGAAGAATTCAAGGCCGAGCACATCAAGATCGAATGGACCACCTTCCGCGGCGCCGGCCCAGCTGTGAACGAAGCGGTGGCGGCCAAGCAACTCGATGTGGTGTTCCTGGGCGACCTGGCCTCGGTGATCGGCAAGTCGCGCGGCCTGCCCACCCGATTGATCGCGGTGGTGGGACGCAACTCGAACAGCTACCTGGCGGTGGCACCGGGGGCGGGCATCCAGAGCTTTGCCGACCTCAAGGGGCGCAAGGTGTCGGTGCTCAAGGGGACGGCCTACCAGCGCCCCTTCGATGTCTTTCTGGCCGAGGCCGGCCTGACCGAGAAAGACCTGAAGGTCGTCAACCTCGACTGGCCCGGCTCCAAGGCCGCCGTGGTCAACCGCGACATCGATGCCACGTTTGGCGGCGCAGACCTGCACCTGCTGCTGGACAAGGGCGTGACATTGCCCGTCAGCACCAAGGGCAAGGGCCCAGCCTTCAGTATCTACGCCGGCCTGCTGGCCACCGATGACTTCATCACGCGCTACCCGGCCCACACCACACGCCTGGTCAAGCAGCTGATTCGCGCTTCGCAATGGGCCAGCGACGAAGCCAACCGCAACGCCCTGCTGCAGCTGTGGGGCGATCAGAGTGGCCAGGGTGAAGCGGTGTACAAGGCCGAGTTCGATGGTGAATCACTCAAGTCACGCCATTCGCCCCGCATCGACGAGGCGGCGGTGTCGGTCTACAAATCGGTGGTGGCAGACGGCCTCAAGCTGGGCCTGATCAAGCAGAACGTGGACGTGGACGCCTGGGTAGCCCCGCAGTTTGTCGAAGCCGCCCTGAAGGAGTTGAAGGCCGAGAAGTTCTGGCCCGCCCTGGACCGCAACGGACGCCCCCTACCATGAGCCACGCCAACCAGCACGACGGCCGCCCCAACATCATCTTCATCATGGCCGATGACCTGGGCTGGGCCGATTTGGGCGTGTACGGCCAGACCGACTACCCCACGCCGCACCTGGACCGGCTGGCCGACCAGGGGGTTCGCTTCACCCAGGCCTATTCCAACTCGGCCGTGTGCTCGGCCACCCGCTTCGCGCTGATCACCGGGCGCTACCAGACCCGCCTGCGTGGCGGCCTGGAAGAGCCGATCGCCAAACCCGCCCACTACCTGGGTCTGCCGCCCGAGCACCCCACCCTGCCCTCGCTGCTGGCCGAGGCCGGCTACCACACAGCCCTGATCGGCAAATGGCACCTGGGCGCCATGCCGCACTTCGGGCCGCTGAAGAGCGGATATCAGAAGTTCTTTGGCAACTACAGTGGCGTCGTCGACTATTTCACCCACAAGCCGGGCGTGGGCGAGCATGTGCCGCGGGACCTGTGGGAAGACGATGTGCCCGTGGAACGCGTGGGGTACTACACCCAGATCCTGGCCGATGAGGCCTCGCGCTATGTGCAGCAACAGGCCCGGGCCGACAAGCCCTTCTTTCTGTCGCTGCACTTCACTGCGCCGCACTGGCCTTGGGTGGGGCCTGAGGACGAGGCGGTGTCGCACAGCCTGAACGACCTGTTCCATTACGACGGCGGCAACCTGGCCACCTACGGCAAGATGGTTCAATCACTGGACACCGCCGTGGGCCAGGTGCTCAAGGCGCTGGACGAATCGGGTCAGGCGCACAACACCATCGTGGTCTTCACGAGTGACAACGGTGGCGAGCGCTTCTCCAAGACCTGGCCCTTCACGGGGCAGAAGACCGAATTGCTGGAGGGCGGCCTGCGCGTGCCCACGCTGCTGCGCTGGCCCCAGTGCCTGGCCCCACAGGTCAACGAGCAGGTCACCATCACCATGGACTGGCTGCCCACCCTGCTGGCCGCCATGGGCCTTCAGCCTCACCCTGACTACCCCAGCGACGGCGAGAACATCCTGCCCGTTCTGACCGGAGACCGCCGCCCCTGGCAGCGCACGCTGTTCTGGCGCTACAAGTCGCAGGGCCAGCGTGCCGTACGCCAAGGCAACTGGAAGTATCTGAAGATCAACGACAACGAATTCCTGTTCGATGTGGTGAACGACCAGCGCGAACGTGCCAATCTGCGCCACAAGCACCCCGAGGTGTTTGAACATCTCAAGAGCCTGTGGGCACAATGGGACAGCACCCAGTTGCCCATCACCGACGAGGTGTTTACCCACGGCGTGACGCCCGATATCCAGGCCGATCGCTATGCGCCGGACAGGGGGCAACGGGTACGGGCTTGAGCCCGCGCCCATAACAGCGCACGCTTGTCGAATTCGAGGCGCTAGCAGCGCCTCGAACCCTCAATTGACCGGTTGACGCGGACGGCTGCGCTGCCCATCCACCGACACCGGCACATCCCCGGCCACGGTGACGCGGCGCACCACGCGGTGCTGGTCGCCATAGTCGTTGATGGCGTAGTGCTGGGTGGCACGGTTGTCCCAGATGGCCACATCGCCCTCGCTCCAACGCCAGCGCACGGTGTTCTCCAGCCGGGTGATGTGGTTCTGGAACAGTTCCAGCAGGCTGCGGCTGTCCTGACCGTTGTAGCCCACGAAGCGTTTGATGAAATGGCCCGAAACCAAGGATCGCTCGCCCGTCTCGGGGTGCACACGCACCAGAGGGTGCTCGGTCTCGATCAGGCGAGAGGTGAACACTTGGCGGTATTTCTGGGCGCCATGGGCGTCGGGCTTGGCGCGGGTGGCGGCGTAATCGTAGTCATTGCCGTGCAGGGCCCAGAGCTGATCGGCCAAGCCCTTGAGCGGGGCAGGCAGTTCGTTGTAGGCCGCCACGGTATTGGCCCAGACAGTGTCGCCGCCGGTGGGCGGGATGACCACCGAGCGCAACACCGCCACCTGGGGGTAGTCGACCTCAAAGGTGACGTCGGTGTGCCAGGAGTCGGCCCGACCGCCATGGGCCGAATCCAGCTCCAGGATCTGGGTGCCATCGCGTGAGGGCACCGTCGGGTGTTCCACCAGCGGCCCGAACAGGCGGGCAAAGGCCTGGTGCGAAGCATCGTCCAGGTGCTGTTGGCCCTTGAAAAACAGCACCTTGTGGCGCAGTAGGGCTTGCTTGAGGGCGGCGAAGGTGGCGGGGGCCAAATCGCCCGACAGGCGCAGGCCACGCACCTCGGCACCAAGCTTGCCCGCCAGGGGCTGCAGTTCAAAGAACGCCGAGCTTGAGGCGGCGTGCGTGGGTTCCAGAACGGTGTTGCTCATCGTGGGTTCTCCTGATCGATGGACGTGGACGGAAGGCGGGACAACATGAGAGGTCGCGGTGGCTCAGGCCGCCTTGGCCTGTTGCGCGTAGCGGCTGGCGGGACGCTCCAGACCGAGGTTCTCGCGCAGGGTGCGGCCCTCATAAGCGGTGCGGAACAGGCCGCGGCGTTGCAACTCGGGCACCACCAGGTCGACAAATTCGTTGAGCGACTGGGGCAGCACCGGGGGCATCACGTTGAAGCCATCGGCCGCGCCGTTCTCGAACCACTCCTGCATGCGGTCGGCGATGGTGCTGGGGGTGCCCACCACCACCCAGTGGCCGCGGGCGCCGGCCAGGTACTCGTAGAGCTGGCGCACGGTGAAGCGCTCGCGTCGGGCCAGCTCGATCACCACATGGGCACGGCTGTTGATACCCTTGGGTGGTTCGGGGTAGTAGGGGGGCACGGCGTCCAGATCCCAGCGCTGCAGTTCCTCGCGGGGCCAGAAAGGCTCGAGCGTGGCCAGGCCCACCGAGGGGTGGATCAGGCCTTGCAGCTCGGCCCATTTGGCCTGGGCCTCTTCCTCGGTGCGACCGATGACGGGCGAGATGCCGGGCAACACCAGCAGTTGCTCGGGGCGGCGGCCATAGCGCGCCAGGCGGCCCTTCACATCGCGGTAGAAGGCCTGGGCCTCGGCCAGGCTGGTCCAGGCGGTGAAGATGGCCTCGGCGCTGGCGGCGGCCAGTTCCTTGCCGTCTTCCGACGAGCCGGCCTGCACGATGACTGGGTAGCCCTGGGGCGGGCGCTCGATGTTCAGCGGGCCCTTGACCTTGAAGTATTTGCCGACGTGGTTGAGCGCGTGGATCTTGTTCGGGTCCACATACACGCCACTGGCGCGGTCACGCACCAGGGCATCATCGTCAAAGCTGTCCCACAGCCCTTTGACGACGTCAACAAACTCATGCGCCCGCTCGTAGCGCACGGCAGGGTCGGGGTGAGCCTCGATGCCGAAGTTGCCGTGCACATTGTCGGCGCTGGTGGTGACGACGTTCCAGGCGGCGCGGCCCTTGCTGATGTGGTCCAGCGAGGCGAACTTGCGCGCCAGCAGGTAGGGGGCTTCGTAGGTGGTGGAGGCAGTGGCCACAAAGCCGATGTGCTTCGTGACCGCTGACAGCGCCGCCCAGAGCGTGACCGGCTCGAAGTACGAGACCCGACCCTGGCGGCTCAGCGATTCATCATCGCCGCGGTGCCACAAACCCGGGCTGTCGGCCACGAAGACCTGATCGAACAGGCCGCGCTCCGCTGTTTTGGCCACCTCGATGTAGTGGTCGATGTTGACGCCCGAATCGATTTGTGACCCGGGGTGGCGCCAGGCGGCCACATGGTGGCCCGTGGCCATGACGAAGGCGCCCAGGCGCAGTTTTCTTTGACTCATGAGATCTCCGTTCTTGAGGTTTGGGTCAGTGCTTGACGCCCTGGCTGCCCACCAGGTTGCCGTCGGCGGCGTACTCGGGCCAATAGCCGTCAAGCTTTTGTTCCTTGAGGGCGGTGTTCAGAAAGCGGCGGTCAAACCAGCTGTCGATCTCGGGCTGCTTGCGGATCAGCTTGAGCTTGAACGACTCGTCGGCCGCATCCTTGTAGCGGGCCACCAGGAAAGGGTCGAGCAGCGGTGACAGGCGCACGCGCAAGGGCTGGCCCACAAAGTCTTCGCGCCATGATTTCTCGGGCAGCTCGGCCTTGCCCCATTGGGCAAACAGGTCACCTCGGCGCGATTCCTCGGAGTACTCACGCGCCGTGCGCACCACCACGTTCACCACCCGCTGCACCAACTCGGGGTGCTCGGTGGCAAAGGCCTCGGTGGCCAGCAACACGGTCTGCCGCGTGAAGCGGTACGAGTCCGCCGCGGCCGACCACACCACCTTGACCAGGCCGCTGTCGCGCAGGCGAAACAGGTCGACATAGCTGAAGGCGGCATCAATGTCTTTGGTGGTGAGCGCTGCCTGGGTGCCGGCCGGGTCGAGGTTGATGAACTTCACATCGCTTTCACGCAAGCCATGTGCAGCCAAGGCCCGCACCGCCGCCAGGTGCAGGTTGGTGCCCTTGAACACCGCCACGCGTTTGCCCTTGAGGTCTTCGATGCGGCTGATGGTGGAGTCAGGCGGCACACCCAGGTACAGGCCGGTGCGCACGCCGGTGCCCAGCACGATGCGGGTTTTAACGCCGTTGGCGCGGTGCACGATGGAGGGCAGATCGCCCTGCCAGGCCAGGTCGAGTTGCTGGTTGACCAGGGCCTCGTTGACGGCGGGGCCGGCACCCTTGAAGAAGATCCACTCGACCTTGATGCCGTCCTTCTCAAACTCTTTCTCGATCAGGCCCTGGGCATTGACGATGCCGACGGTGGAGCCCCCCGTGCGTGGCGGACTGCCCACGCCGCCGGTGGCGACGCCGATGCGGATGGCGCTTGGCGCAGGGCCGGCGGCTTGGGCAGAGCCGAGGGCGGCCAGCAGAGAAACAGACAGCGCCAGCAGCGCGTTCAGCCATCGCCGGGGCGATTTTTCGGATGTCATGGGTGCGATCCTTGGTTGGCGGATGTGGGTGTTCTGCCTTCAAAGGTAAGACGCCCCCGGCCAGCCGTGAACGCAGGTTTTCAGATTTGGATATGACGAAGTGCGGGCCGCCCCCTGACGGGCACACCAAGCCCAAAGCCCCGTGACCGAGGTCTGCGGGGCATCGATGCAGCGTAGATGAAACGAGGCGGAATCCGCCTCAGCGACAGGTGCGGCAGGCCCAGTTGCTGACGTCGGGCCGGGCATCACTGACAAAGCCCGCCTGGTTCGGCATCTTGAGTGCGCTCAGGCGCGGGGCATCCAGCTCCGCATCGGCAGGCAGCACGCCGTTGGCGTTGAGGATCCAGGCCGTCAGCGCATACGCCTCGTCGGGCTTCAGGCTCTGCGGCGCGTTGTAGGGCATGGCGCGGCGGATGAAGTCGAACAAGGTCGTGGCATAGGGCCAGAAGTTGCCCACCGTCTTGAGCGGCGTGATCTTCTGATCGCTGAGCGACACGTTGCCACCCACCAAGGCATCGGCCGGCTTGCCCTGACCATGGTCGCCGTGGCATGCGGCGCATTTCTCGGCGTACAGTCGGGCCCCTTCGGCGACGCTGCCCTGGCCGCGAGGCAGACCGTTGCCCTTGGCGTCAATGTCGATGTCCCAGGCTGCGATGGCCGCCGGGCTGGCAACCGTGCCGAAGCCGTAGGGCGCGCCACCCGGCGTGCCCTGGGCCTGGACAGACGAGACGCCGCCCATGCCCACGGACAGCAGCAACGCACAGGTAAGTGCCAGCCGCCGCAGGGCCGGGCTGCAGGGCAGGGTGAAAGCGCGCTCAGGCATGGACATTCTTCAGACTCCCGTCGGCGGCCAGTTGCCAGCTCTGGATGGCGTTGTAGTGGTAGAGCGAGTTCAGGCCACGTGCAGCAATCAGTTGCTCGCGGGTGGGCTGCACATAGCCGGTCTCATCGATCACCCGGCTTTGCAGGATGGCCGGCAAGCCGTCCCAATGCCAGCCCAGGCTGAATCGCGTCAAGGCACGGTTGAGCACCGGCTCTTGCAACTGGGCCTCGCGCCACTGGCGCCCGCCGTCGACCGACACCTCCACCCGCTTGACACGGCCCAGACCGCTCCAAGCCAGGCCGCTGATCTCGTGGAAGCCGCGCTGGCGCAGCACCTGCCCAGGCGAGGGCCGGGTGATGACGGACTTGGCCTCCATCAGGAAGGTGAACTGGCGCGCCGTGCCATCGGGCAGCGAATCGGTGTACTTGGAGGTCTCTTCGCGGGTCTGGAAGGGCTCGGTGCCGATCTTGAGCCGGCGCAGCCACTTGATGCTCATGTTGCCTTCAAAGCCGGGCAGGAACAGGCGCAGCGGGTAGCCACTCTCGGGGCGCAGGCGCTCACCGTTCTGGGCATAGACCACCAGCGCGTCTTCAAACGCCTTTTGCACCGGGATGCTGCGCGACATGGCCGCTCCATCGGCCCCTTCAGCCAGGATCCAGCGCGCCTCGGGCGCAATGCCCACCTCGTCGAGCAACACGGACAACGGCACGCCTGTCCATTCACAACACGACAGCAGGCCATGGGACAGCTGCACATTGGCCGAAGTGGAGGTGCGCCATTCGGTGCCGGTGTTGCCTGAACACTCGAGGAAGTGGATGCGCGACACCGACGGGAAGCGCACCAGATCGTCCATGGTGAACACGCGGGGCCGCTTGGCCAAGCCGTGGATCACCAGGCGGTGCTGCTCCGGGTCGATCTGCGGAATGCCGGCGTGGTGGCGCTCGAACACCAGCCCGGTGGGGGTGATGATGCCAAACAGATCGGCCAGCGGCGTCATCGAGGAAGCCGCCCCCGGGAAAGGCGCATTGCCGCGGCTGCGGCGCACCACGTGGCGCTCGTGCTCGGAGGGCTGGCCATAGGGGTGCCACAGCACGGGCTCCCCGGGCTGGCGGCTCCAGTCGGGCACCGCCAATGGGCCGGTCTCGGCGGGCACGGCGCTTTGTACCGCAGTCTGCGCCATGATGGGCGCGGCGGCCACGGCACCCAGGGCAGCGGTGGCGCGGCGGAAGAAGGCACGGCGAGGGGCAGACCCAGCAGCGGCAGCCAGTTTGGGGGCTTGGGAGCTCAGCATGGCGTCAGACGGCAAATTGCCACTGGGAAGCGGCAGGGGCTTCTTGACGCAATGGGGCTTCGATCAGCTCGGCAGCCGGGTGGCCCGAGAACTCGTGCAACACCGACTCCTTGAGCTGGGTAAAAGCGTAGCTGACACGGTCGCGCGGGTGCGGCAAGGGCACAGGCAGCACCCGGCGGATGCGGCCGGGTCGGGGCTCCATCACCACCACCTTGTCCCCCAGGTAGACGGCCTCTTCCACATCGTGCGTCACCAGGATCATGGTGATGCCTTCCTGTTGCCAGATGCGGTGCAGCTCCTGCTGCAGGTGGGCCCGCGTGAGGGCATCGAGTGCGCCGAAAGGTTCGTCGAGCAGCAGGATGTCGGGCCGATTGACCAGCGCGCGCGCAATCGCCACGCGCTGCGACATGCCACCCGAGAGCTGGTGCGGGTAAGCGGTCTCAAAGCCGTTCAAACCAACCAGCTCAATATGCTCGTTGACAGCCAGGCGCTTCTGCCCTTCGGTCAGATCGGCATTGAGCAAGCCCAGGCCGATGTTGTCGCGCACATTGAGCCAGGGGAACAGGCGGTGCTCCTGGAACACGATGCCGCGGTTCAGGCTGGTGCCTTTGATGCGCTGGCCGTCAAGCAGGATCTGGCCCTGGTAGCCCTCCTCCAGCCCGATGATCAGGCGCAGTAGCGTGGACTTGCCGCAGCCGCTGGCGCCCACGATGCTGACGAACTCACCTGGGGTGATCGAAAGCGAGATGTCTTGCAACACCGGCAGGGCAGCGCCCTTGACCTCGTATTGCTTGCTGACGTTTTGCAGCGTCAGGGTTCCTGCATGTGCCATGGTGAATTGGTCCAGGAAAGTGAGAATGACAGGGGTTGTGCTGCACGTGGCAAGCTTCTTATTCGTACTGGGCCACCGAGCGCCCGCGCCAGGCCAGCAGGCGGTGCTCGAGTTGGCTGGCCAGCCAGTTCAGGGCAAAGCCCACCAGCCCGACCACGATGACGCCGAACAGCACCAGGTCCATCTTGAAGTGCTCGCGCCCATCGATCAGGGTGTTGCCAATGCCCTGGCCTGACACCAGCAGATACTCAGCGCCCAGGGTGGCCAGCCAGGCATAGATCAGACCAAGGTGGATGCCGGCGAACACCGAGGGCAGGGCCGAGGGCAGCACCACACGGCGCAGCATCTGCCAACGCGAGAATTCAAACACCCGGCCCACCTCGATCAACTCGGGCGCCACGCTGCGAATACCTTCGAAGGTATTGAGCACCACCGGAAAGAACGCGGCCAGCGACAGGAAAGCTACCTTGGCCGCATCGCCCAGCCCAAACCACACCGAGAGCAGCGGGATCCACGCAAACAGCGAGATCTGCTTGAGCGTGTGAAAGCTCGGGCCCAGCAGGCTCTCGAACAGGCGGGACAGGCCCAGCACGGTTCCGAAGATCAGGCCCGCGCTGGCGCCAATGGCAAAGCCCAGCAGATCGCGCCACAGGCTGGAGCGCAAGGCGCGCCAGAGTTCGCCACTCACGGTCTGCTCGACCGCGGTGTGCCAGACCTGGCTGACCGGCACCAGCAAGGGCGACTTGGACCAACCCAGCGACACCGCGAGCCACCACAGCAGCAGGAGCAGCAGCGGCAGCACCCAGCCGCGCAAGGCCCGGGGCAGGCCAGGCAAGCGCCGGCGCGCAGCCCCTGGGGAAACAGAAATGGACACGGGTTCAGACATGCGACGCCCTTGCATCAAAAGCCAACGCGGCGCCAGCGCAGCAGGCGCACCTCGACCAGGGCCAGCACTTTGTCGAGCGCAAAGCCCACCGCCCCCACAACGATCACCGCCGCCATCACCACATCAAGCTGAAACAACTGGCGGCCATAGACGATCATGAAACCCAGCCCCTCGGACGAGGCCAGCAGCTCCACCACCACCAGCGCCAGCCAGGCATGGGTGAGCCCGTAGCGGATGCCATTCCAGATCGGCGCGGCAGCGGCCGGGAACACCACCCGCGACAGGAGCTGCCAGCGCGTGAAGCCGAACACCCGTGCCACCTCGACATAGCGGTTGGGCACGTTTTCGATGCCCTTGGCGGTGTTGAGGGCCACCGGCACCAGCGCGGCCTTGGAAATGAGGATGATCTTGAGCGCCTCGTCAATGCCCACCAGCAGCATCAGCAGCGGCAGCCAGCCCAGTACCGGCACCTGGCTGAAGGCCTTGAACAAGGGGTAAACGTAGTCTTTGAAGCGCGACGACAGGCCCATGCCCACGCCCAGCAGCAAACCGGCCGAAGCGCCCACACCAAAGCCGAACAGCACCCGCTGAGCGCTGATCCAGAGGTTGTCGGCCATTTCGCCGCTGCGCACCAGCTCGACCAGGGTGGTGCCCACCTCCTCGGGCGAAGGCAGCACCTGGGGGGCGACCCAACCCTGCCGGGCGGCCACCCACCACAGCAAGAGCAGCAGCAAGGGCATAGGCCAGGGCAACAACCAGGGGCGCAGCGCCCTCCCAGCCCGTTGCAACAGCCGCAACAGTTGCAACTGCCCGCCGGGCAAGGCACCCGCAACAGTCGCCCCCTGGGACGGGGCAGCCTGGGCCAGCGCCCCATCGGGCAGCCGCAAGGTCTGGCTCATGATTGGCACTCCTGGAAAGAATCGTTGGACCGATCTGACCGGTGCGCGCAACAGCCTGCCTGAGCAGCTTCAGCAACGCCAGCTCAGCCTGTCTTGACACGGATCATGGTGGCGCCATTGTTCGTGCCCAGGCTGTGTTGAAAAACGAATATTTGCGACGCTTCTTATGCAGAAAACAAGACTCCCCGCGTGAGCGGGCAGTTCGGATGCAGAAGGATGAGCGCAGGATGGGCGCAAAGAAGGCTGTCAGGTCGTCAAAAACCATCCAGGGGCAGAACATTGGCCTCAGGCGCTATCCAGATCAGCGAGGCCGGCTCCTCGCAGGTGGCCGCCGCCGTGCCGCAAGGCGTCGAGATCGAGGTCTTCTGGATCTTCGACCACACTCACGAAGCCGAGGCACTGATCGCACGCCAGGGCTGCTGGATCCAGAGCCTGGCCCACCTCAAGGGCGAGAAGCTCGGCGTGCCCTTTGTCTCGACCAGCCATTTCCATGCGCTGGTAACCCTGCAGGACGCCGGCGTGAACATGCGCGACGTGAAGATCCTCAACCTGCGCCCCCGAGATCCTGGCCGCCAGGGAGCGTGGCGACATCGATGCCACCTTGGTCTGGGACCCTGTGTTGGCCAAGATCAAGCAAAACGGGAGCCTGATCACCTTCTCGGGCCAGATCGTGGCGAGGCCAGGCTGAGGCCCTGGAGGGGGCGCGTCTGAGCCGAAATCAGGCCTGCGGGCCGTGGCCCTGCGAGACAGACACCCGCTCGCCCCAGCGCTCATAGGGGGAATAGTTCCACACGGCGTGGTGCACCGTGGCCCAGTTGTCCCAGAACAGCAGCGTGCCCGCCTCCCAGTGCACGCGCACCTGAAAGGCCAGGTTGCGCTCGATGTGGCGGTACAGGGCCTGCAACACGGCCTGACTCTCATGGCGTGCCAGCGGCACGATGCCGGAGGGCAGGCGCCCGCTGTACCGAAGCCCCGACATCGAGGCCTTGACGCCCTGGGTGGCCCACCCGCTGGTGCGCACCCACCCCGAGAGCGGCCTGCGGGCCCTGTACCTCGATGAAAGCACCGAGGTCGAATTGGTGGGCTACGACCCGGTGGCAGGCGCCGCCCTGATCGCCCGCCTGCGCGAGCACCTGCTACAGGAGCGATTTGCCTACACCCATCGCTGGCAGGTAGGCGACATCGTCTACTGGGACAACCAGATCACGCTGCATGGACGCTCCGTGTTCGACCCCTCGGAGCGCCGGGTGCTCAAACGCATCAGTCTGTCAGGCAGCACGCCGTTCTGACGATGGGCAGGGACTGCCCGAGTCCGTGGTTGAAAGTGAACGAGGCTCGGCACCTGGAGCCTGGTCAGCGCTCCTCCGCATGCCCGGCGAACCAGGCCCCACGACTGATCGGGCCATTGCTTCTCACCACATCTCTGACGCTTGCCAGTGAACACTCAACCTGCTGGATATTGCACCTGGTCAACCGATCGTTTAGCAAAGGAAGGGCGACGCGGCCGTCACCGCAAATGGATAGGGCAAGGATGACAGGCCTCTGTGGCCTCAGCCGCCAGCGTGGCGTGGATGCGCTCATCAACCCGCGCCGCCAACACCCCGAGGTACTCGAGCAGTTGAAAGCCCTGTGGTGCCAATGGAGCAACACCCAGCGGCCGATCACCGACGAGGGCGTCACCCACGACGCGACACCGGACCTTCAGGCCGAACGCTACCCGCCCGACCCGGCGCAGCGGGTTCTGGCTTGTCCGATCAGGGGCTCAACGACGGCACAAGCAGAACGGGTCTGCCCCTTACCTTCGGTCATGTCCCAAGGTGGCGTAGGCCACAGGGTCCAAGGACTTCAAGCGCAGAGCCGCGCCCCATCCTGCGAGCCCTGCACAGGGCAACAAGGCGAGCAGAGCCCAAGACAAGGTCTGGCTGGCCCCTGTCAAGACTTGAAAGTTGGGCACTGCGAGAGCAAACACAAAGCTCAGACCCAGCAGGGCCGCGAGCGGCATCCAGAAAATTCGAAACCGGGTGAAAGCATGCGCATCGCGACGAAAAAACACGATCACCGCGATCGCTGTCGCCATCATCAACAGCAATAGGCACACGGTCGCGATGTTGCTGAGCCACGAGAAAAGGTGAAGAACGGGGTCGGCCTTGAACACAGCAAACAAGGCCACCACGATCAGGCACAGCACGGTCTGCAACAGCGAGGCCACATGGGGGCTTTTGTACTGTGGGTGGGTGCAGCCAAGGCGCCTGGGCAGCAGGCGTTCCCGACCCATCGAATAGAAATACCGGGCGGTAGAGTTGTGAAACGCGATCAATCCCGCATAGATGCTGATGATGAACATGCCGCGCAAGAGAACGGTCAATGAATGGCCCGCATAGGTGTCGGACAGCAGGTAGAGGAAATTGGTCGGATCACTCAGCCCGGTAATCGTCGCCTGCACGCGCTCGGAACCCGTGCCGATCACCAGGCACCACAGCGAAAACGAATAGAAGCACCCGACCAGTATCAGGGCCGAGTAGGTGGCAATCGGGATACTGCGTTTCGGATCCTTGGCCTCCTCGCTGTAGATGGTGGTGGCCTCAAAACCGATGAAGGCTGCGAAGCAAAACAGGATCCCGATCGAGGGATTCCCGGCACTGAGGGCCGCAGGCTGAAATGACGAAAACTCGATGCCATCGGCACCGCCACGGTTCAGAATCAGCACGTCCAACAGCAGCACAAATGCGTACTCGGCCACCACGAAGCAGGCCAGGATCTTGGCCGAAAAATCGATCTGGTGAAACCCGAAGTAGGCGACAGAGGCAATCGCCGCGATGGCGATCGCCCACCAAGGCACGCTGAGGTCGAACTGGGCACGCAATGACTCAGAAACCACCTCGCCGAGCAGGCCGTACAGCCCAAACTGCAAGGCCAAAGACCCCAGAATGGCGATGAATGCTGCAGCCCCGCCTGCCGAACCGCCAATCCCACGCGAGACCATGGCGTAGAAACCACCGGCGCTGGTGACGCAGGTGCCCATGGCGGTGTAGCCCGCAGCAAACATCAGCAGCAGCAGCAGGGCCAGGACCACCAGTGCGGGCGTTCCAGCGCCATTGCCCAACATCATCCCGATGGGAAAGCCACCGGCCACCACACTCAGCGGGCTGGCTGCGGAGATCACCAACAGCGTGATGAACCACGAACTCAGGGTTCCTGAGCGCAGGCCCGTGGCGTCATCGGGCAGGCGGGGCATCGAAGGGGTGCGTGAATCCATAGGTATTTTGATCAGCAAGTGAGGTCTGTTCGCGGGTGTCATGCGAACGATTCCGGTGTCGTTCACGCGTCCATTGGTCTGAGGGCTGACGCAAAGTCTAGGCCGACCTTCCTGGAGCCGATAGCCCAGATTGGCATGCGGGAACACCGGTCCAGGCACCAAAGGAGTGCAGCCAAAACGAAATTTCAAAACCCCTCACCAAAAGCGATCATTTCTCAAAACAAAACTTCAACAACACAAACTCAAATATTTTTCTATTTGTTTTGCTTTTTTATTTCATTGTGATAACTTTGCATTTCGCCATTCGTCAAAAGAAAGACGAATGACAACCCGTACTGCTTGGCCCATCAGCTCAAGCCAGTGTCTTCCAGGAAGATTGACAAAGGACTTGGAATGCTTGCTGCACTCAAGAAATGGGCCGTGTTGGGCCTGTTGCTCGCCACCACCACGGCATGGACTGAATCGGCCGTGGCGCAAACGAATTGGCCTGCGCGGCCGGTGAAAATCATGGTGCCCTATCCCCCCGGCACTGGCCCGGATGTGATGGCCCGATTGGTCGCTGAAGGGCTGGCCAAAGAGCTGAACACCAGCTTCATCGTGGACAACAAGCCGGGTGCCAACGCCATCATCGGCACTGATGCGGTGGTGAAAGCCCCTGCCGACGGCTACACGTTCTTGCTGCTGGATCGCCTGACCTTGTCGGTCAACCCGCTGCTTTATCAACCGCTGCCGTTTGATGTCCGCAAAGACCTGGTCTCCGTCAGCAACATTGCCGATGTGAACCTGTATCTGGTCACCAGCGCTCAGTTGCCGGTGACCGATTTCGCCTCGTTTCTTCAGTACGTGAAGGCCAACCCAGGCAAGGTCACCTTTGGCACGGGAGGGGTGGGCAGCATCATGCATCTGAACATGGAACTGCTTCAGGCCCGGACCGGGATGGAGTTTCTGCACGTACCGTACAAGGCCCTTGCGGAGGTCATCCCGGCGATGCTGGGAGGCCAAGTGCAAGTGACTTCGGGCGGGGTCGAGGCACTGCTGCCCCATGTCGAAAAGGGCACGTTGAAATTGCTCGCGGTGGGCGCGCCTAAAAGAGCACCCATCACACCCCAGGTCCCCACCATCCTCGAAGCTGGCGGCGCCGACATGCTGCTCTCCACCTCTTACACCCTCCACGCCAAAGCGGGCACGCCGCCCGAAATACTGGCCAAGGTGAATGCCAGCCTGTTCAAAGTGCTGGGCAGCCCTGAATTGCAAGCCTGGACCGCCAAACGGGGGCTTCATGCGGCGGCATCAAAGCCGGCTGAATTGGACGCGCAGATTGCCCACGATTCAGAACGTGTCGGCAAGCTCATCCGCGAACGCGGCATCCGGGTGCAGTGAGCACAGTGTCGCGCCCACCGCAATCAACCCGCCCAAACCGCCCCCTAACCCACCCGACCTGTGCGCCATGCTGCAGGTCACATCACCTACCGGAGCCCTCCCTGTGTCATCTACCCGACAAGCCGAACACCCCATCCATCCACTGTTCACCCAACGCTGGTCACCGCGGGCCTTCACCGGTGAACCGATCACAGAAGAGCAGTTGCTGACGCTGCTTGAAGCAGCGCGTTGGGCACCGTCGGCCTACAACGCTCAGCCCTGGCGTTGGATCCATGTGCGCCGCGACACACCACACTGGCGCCCCATTCTCGAATCGCTGGTGGAGTTCAATCAGGGCTGGGCGCAGCACGCGGCAGCGCTTCTGGTGTTGGTGTCCGCCAAGCAGGCGGTGTTTCCAGGAAAGCCCGCGGCGGCGCCCAACGCCTGGCACTCATTCGACTGCGGCGCAGCTTGGGCCAGCCTGGCCTTTCAGGCCACCTTGTCCGGTTTGGCCAGCCACGCCATGGCGGGCTTTGATGAACCACGTCTGCGCGCTGCCATTCAACTGCCTGAGACCCACGCCATCGAAACCGTGATTGCGGTCGGGAAACCCGGACGCCAGGATCGCTTGCCCGAAGCGCTGCTCGCCCGCGAAAGTCCGAATGAACGCCTGCCGCTGGCAGACGTGGCCTTCGAGGGCCATTTCCAGAGCAAAGGCTGAAAGGTGTGGCGCCTCAGGCAGCAATCAAGCCGCTGAAATATGTGCCGTGATGCTCGCAGCCGCCCCGACGACCAGATTTGCAAGAAATTCTTCGTTGAAGGCTGCAAAGCGCTCGCTGGGGCCCACCAGGGTGATGCTGCCCAAAATGCGCTGCTTCTCATCAAAGATCGGCGCGGCCAGGCCTGTCTTTTCAGGATCGAGTTCACCCACGCTGATGCAGAACCCCTGTTTGCGGATCTGCAGCATGGTCTTGGAGAAGACCTTCCAGTCGCCTCCAATGCGCTGCACGCCAGGGTGATCGGTGTGGGCATCGAATATCTTGCGCAATTGGCGCGGCAACAGGTAGGCCAGGATCACCCGGGATGTGGCACTGCGAAACAGATCCATGGGTCGCCCGCGCCCAAAGTTCAGTGGATCGACGCTGGCCCCGGGCTGGTGATAAATTGAAATCACGGTCGAGCCATACAGCTCGCTGATCAGCACGCTGAGCCCGGTCTGCTCCACCAGGTGCTGAGTCAGATCGCGGCTGCTGGACAACAGCGGGTGGTACTCGGTCATCAGGCGATCCAGCTCGATCACTCTCGGACCCAGAGCGTAGCCACGGGGCAGACGCACCAGCAGACCGACGTCGCTCAACTCACGCACATAGCGGTAGGCGCTGGCCGGTGCATAGCCCAACTGGGAGCAGATCAACTCCACATCAATCACGGCCTGCTCGGGCTTGAACAGGCTCAAAACATCCAACATGCGTCGAAGGCTATTCATCAATTTATCGTTCTGTGGGAGGGTTGAAGGTCAGATCGACAAGCGTAATCGAACTGCAGTCGAAGCCCGAGACAAAACGCCAAAGAAGGCGCAACGGCCCCCTGCCTGACCCAGGCCCCCGACTTCAGACATGTTGCCGCTATTGGGCCACGATGCGATCCGTCAATCGGGCGGCGGCCCGCACGACCAGATCACACAAAAAGGTTTCCTGAAAGGCCTGAAAGCGCTCACTGCGCCCCACCAGGGTGATGCTGCCTAGCACCCTGCCCTTTTCATCGAACACCGGTGCGGCGACACCGGTGCGATCCGGGTGAAGCTCCCCCCGGCTCAGACAATATCCCTTTTTGCGGATGTCCAGCAGGCTGCGGGAGAAGTCCTTCCAGGCCAGCCCCAAGTGCAGCAATTGGGCACTTTCAGCATGCAGATCGTAGATCCGCCGTATCTGGCGCGGCAGCAGGTAAGCCAGCACGACGCGCGAGGTGGCGCTGTGGAAAAGGTCGATCGGCAAGCCCCGCCCACCGCCTACCGGTCCGGCATCGCTGCCCCGTTGAAGCAGCACATTGATGACAGAGTGACCATGGAACTCGCTGATCAGGGCGTCCAGCCCCGTCTGGGTGACCAAGTCGTCGACCAGGTCGCGACCCCATTGCAGCATGGGGTCATAGGCTGTCATCTGATGCTCCAGCGCGATGATGCGCGGCCCCAAGGCGTAGCCACGAGGCAAGCGCACCAACAAACCCACAGCACCCAATTCACGCAGGTACCGGTAGGCACTGGCTGGGGTATAGCCCAGCTCACGGCAGATGACATCGATGTCGATCACCGACTGGTCAGGCCTGAACAGGCCCAAGACATCCAGCATCCGGCGCAAGCTGTTCATGGTGGGTTCGGGAAGGCTAAGAATGAGAACGCATTGGCAGGACAGTCCAGCGCTGCCAACGATATCGAAGTACCTGAACAGTCGGAACCATTGAACAGCAATCGGACAAGGCCGTCCGATATATTGCAGTATTTTGCCTATTGGATTCTATCGCACAATAAAGTGTTATTTTATTGCCATATTAATACATTTATTTTCATCAATGAAGAACTCATGGACGAGTGATCGCACCAAACGAAAGTACTGTGCTGGACAGTGTCGATTCATGAAAACGGTGCCCGACAGACAGGACAGTCTCTCATTCGACCGCCATATGGCTTTGCCGTACAACGTCGACAATCAGGCCTCGTTCGCTGCGCATCAGGCGCTCGAAATCTGCCCCCACGATCAGCTGAGGCTCGATGCCCCGTGACTGCAGCATCTGCTGAAAAGGCTCGCCATCGGTCACCTTGCGGATGGCTTGCTGCAGCCGATCAACCTCGCTCTGCCGCAGACCAGCCGGCGCCAGCAACCCCAACCATGAGCTCAGGGCCAGGCCCTTCATGGCCGGCAGTTCAGACAGTGCAGGCACCTGGGGCATCACACCGATCCGCTGCGCAGAAGTCACGGCCAAAGCTTTGATTCGGCCGTCTTGCACGTGCTGCTGCACCAAAGCCACGGGCAGGATCGCCAGGTCCAGTTGCCCGCCCACCACATCGGTCACGACCTGGGGCGCCGCCTTGTAGGGAACATGCACCCAATCAAGGCCTGTGCGCAGATGGATCAGCTCACCCGAGATGTGCAACAAGGAGCCGCGACCATCGGTGCCGAAGTTCAACACCCCGGGGTGGGCGCGCGCCCAGCGGATCAGCCCCTCCAGCGAGTCTGCCGGCAAGCCCAGGCGCCCCACCACGGCAAAGGGCATCTGACCCACCACGGCCAAGGCCCGGAAGTCGCGAAAGCTGTCATAGCGCACCGCACTGGGGGTGAGCACAGGAGCCACATTGAGCGGGCTGCTGACCGCGAAAAGCAGCGTCTGACCATCGGCAGCGGCATGGGCGACCTTTTGCGTCCCGAGGGTGCCGAAGGCGCCTGTGACGTTCTCGATCACCCAGGTCTGTCCCAGCAACTGGGCCAGGGGCGCAGACAACTGACGGGCGACCCCATCGATGGCGCCCCCCGGTGCAAAAGGAACGATCACGGTGACCGGCTTGCCCGACACCGATTGCGCCATCAAGGGGCTCACCCCAGCCACCCCTGCAAGACCCAGACTCTTCAAGCAAAGCCGCTTGCTCAGCAACATACTGCCCTTTCAGGGCCGATTCAAGGCCCAAGCGTTATGGAAACCCGACAGGACACCGGCCTCAGGGAAACTCAATGTGGGTGCGCTTCACCACCGGTTCGGCCTGGTGAAACGCCTCCGCCCAGATGCGCCGTGCCTGCTCAGGCGTACTGCCGATCGGCTCCACTCCCTGCGCCAGCAAGCGCGACCGCAGCTCGGGCGACTGCAGCACCTGACGCAAGGCTTTGGCCAAGGCCTCCTGGACCACGGCCGGCGTGCCGGTGGGCGCAAACAGCGCAAACCAACCCGACTCGGCCATTTGGGGCCAGCCCAATTCGACAAAGGTGGGGGTGGAAGGCAAGGATGGGAATCGACGGGTGCCGGTCACGGCCAACGGGCGAATTCGAGCACTTTCAACGCCGGAGCCGATGGCTGAGACCGTGAGAAACACGCTGTCAAGGTGCCCGCCCAGCAAATCCGTGAGCGCAGGAGCAGAGCCTTTATAGGGTACATGCACCCACTGCAGATGGGCCGCATCGGCCAACACCTCGCCCATGACATGGCCCGAGGATCCCACCCCGAAGCTGCCGTAGCTCAGGCCTTGCGCCTTGGCCCGCTGCACGAACTCTCCCAGATCGCGCTCCTTGGCATCAGACCGAACGGCCAGAACCAATGGGGCCTGGCCCACGATGCAGACGATGGCAAACTGCGACATCACCGCCTGGGGACTCTGCGAAGGCTGTGCAGCCAAAGGCGCAATGACGTGCGTCGAATGGCTGCCCAGTAGCAAGGTGTAGCCATCGGCCGGCTGCCGCTGGACACTGCGCCAGGCCACCGCGCCATTGGCACCAGGCCGGTTGTCAACCACCACCGCCTGCCCCAACACCTGCTGAAGCTGCGTTCCCAGAAGACGGGCCAGCGCATCCGTTCCCCCTCCACTGGCAAAGGGCACCACCAATGTGATGGTCTTCTGGGGAAAGGCCAGATCGACAGCGCCGGCGTCGCGTAGCACGCCAGCCCAACCTACCAGTGCCAAGCCAAGCCCCACCAGGCCGGTGCGCAGCCAGGCGCCGCGCGCGCCAATGTGCGCCCGACACCGCAGAGCCAGCGCCGTGTTCATTGGATGCCTGCCATGTTGATGTACTTGATGACCAGGTAATCATCCATTCCGTAGTGCGAGCCTTCACGCCCCAACCCTGATTGCTTGACCCCGCCAAAGGGGGCCACCTCATTGGAGATCAGCCCTGTATTGACGCCAACCATGCCGTATTCCAGGCGCTCTGCAACCCGCCACACCCGCCCCAGATCACGAGCGTAGAAATAGCTGGCCAGACCGAACTCAGTGTCATTGGCCAGGGCTACGACCTCGTCCTCTGATTCAAAGCGGAACAGCGGCGCCAGCGGGCCAAAGGTCTCCTCCCGAGCGACCGCCATGTCCGAGGTGACATCCACCAGAACGGTGGGCTCGAAGAAGGAGCGCCCGAGCGAGTGGGGTTTCCCACCTGTCAGAACACGAGCCCCTTTGGCAAGTGCATCTGCGACGTGCTCCTCTACCTTGGCCAGGGCCTTTTCGTCGATCAGGGGCCCCACACGCACCCCCTCGGTCATGCCGTCGCCGACCGTCAAGGTCTGCACCGCAGCCGTCAATTTGGCAGCGAAGGCGTCATAGACCTTGGCATGGACATACAGGCGGTTGGCACACACGCAAGTCTGCCCCGCATTGCGGTACTTGGACACCATAGCCCCTTCGACCGCCGCATCGAGGTCAGCATCGTCAAAGACGATGAAGGGTGCATTGCCGCCCAACTCCATGGAAACCTTCTTGATGCTGTCCGCGGTCTGCTTCATCAACGTGCGCCCAACCTCCGTCGAACCTGTGAAGCTCAGCTTGCGGACCGCGGGATGGGTGGCCAGCACCCGACCGATGTCGCCCGCCGAGCCGGTCACCACCGACAAGACACCCGCGGGAACGCCTGCACGCTCGGCCAACGCCACCAAAGCCAGGGCCGTCAAGGGCGTCTGCGAGGCCGGCTTGAGCACCATCGTGCAGCCCGCGGCCAGGGCCGGGCCTGCCTTGCGAGTGATCATGGCGGCCGGGAAATTCCAGGGCGTGATGGCGGCACACACACCAATCGGCTCCTTGGTTACCACGATGCGCTGACTGCTCAAGGGCGCCGGAATGGTGTCGCCATAGACCCGCCTTGCCTCTTCGGAAAACCACTCGATGAATGAGGCGGCATAGGCAATCTCGCCCCGGGCCTCGGCCAAGGGCTTGCCCTGCTCGGCGGTCATGATGCGCGCCAGATCGTCGACATTCGCCTGGATCAGCTCATACCAGCGGCGCAGGACCGCGGCACGCTCTTTGGCCGTGCGGGCTCGCCAGGCGGGCCAGGCCGCCTGGGCCGCCAGCACGGCCTGCTCAGCTTCGGCGGCACCCAGGCGCGGCACGGAGCCCACGCGCACGCCGGTGGCAGGGTTGCGCACATCAATTCGATTTTCAGAGGAAATCCACTGACCATTGATCAGGCATTGGTCGCGCAGCAGGAAAGGATTTTGAAGATTCAGCATCGCCATTGAGAGTAGAGAAAGCCCCCGAGGCGCGATGCCCCGGGGAAAAACCTGGAGAACAGGCCGCGAAACATTGGATAAGGAGCACGGGCGGTGAAGCCTTGCCCATGGCATGGGAAGCGGCAGGCTTTAGATCTGGGTGATCATCTTGGTTGCCAGGTAACCATCAAACAGCTCGGTTCCCCCCTCGCTGCCAATACCACTGTCCTTGATGCCGCCAAAAGGCAGCTCGGGATGCGCCATGCCAAAGTGGTTGATGTTGACCATGCCTGCCTCCAAACCATTGGCCACGCGCGTGGAGGTTTGAATCGAGTGGGTAAACACATAAGACGCCAGACCAAACGGAACACTGTTGGCCCTGCGCAGCACCTCGTCCAGATCAGTGAATCGGGTGATGGGCGCAATGGGACCGAAGGGCTCCTCATTCATGACCCGGGCCGTGTCAGGCAGGCCAGTGATCACCGTCGGAGCAAAGAAGTGGCCGGCCCCCGGGAGACGGCCGCCACCGCTGAGCACCTCGCCCCCCTGGCGTGTGGCGTCATCCACCAAGGACTGCACGGCCTCAAGACGTCGTGCGTGCACCAGGGGGCCCATTTGCGACTCCGGCTGCAGGCCATGGCCCACCGTCACCGAGTTGATGACTTCGGTGAAGGTACTCACAAAGCGGTCATACACCCGGCTCTGCACATAGAAGCGCGAGGGCGAAACGCACACCTGCCCGGCGTTGCGCACCTTGAAACGGGCCAGCAAGGTGGCCGCCTGCTCGACATCGGCATCATCGAACACCAGCACGGGGGAGTGGCCCCCCAACTCCATGCTGACACGCTTCATGTGGGCACCAGCCAGGGCGGCCAGGTGCTTGCCCACCGGCACAGAACCCGTGAACGAAATCTTGCGCACGACAGGCGACTCGATCAGGTGCTTGGAGATGGTAGAAGGCACGCCCCACACCACATTGAGCACGCCGGGCGGCAATCCGGCGTCATGGAACAAGTGGGCCAGGGCATCCACCGCACTGGGCGACTCTTCGGGTCCCTTGAGAACCACGGTACAGCCAGAGCCAATGGCGGCCACCACCTTCTTCATGGCCTGGCCCATCGGAAAGTTCCACGGGCTGAAGGCCGCGCACACACCCACGGGTTCACGCACCACCCACTGCCGCACGAGGGGATTGCGGGGCGGCACGACGCGGCCGTAGATGCGCCTGCACTCTTCAGCCGCCCACTCGGCGTGCTCGGCGCTGTTGAGCACCTCGGCCACCGCTTCGGCCAAGGGCTTGCCGTTGTCCTGCGTGATGGCCCGCGCAATGTCGCTTGCGCGTTCGCGGGCCAACCCGCCCACCCGACGCAAAACGGCGGAGCGCTCCATGGGCGAACTGCAGCGCCAGGTCTGAAAAGCAAGGTCTGCAGCGTGAAGCGCGGCATCCAGGTCTTCAGGGGTGGCCCAGGGTAGTTCACCCAGGGGCTCCAGCGTGGCGGGATCCCGGATGGCCTGGACATCACGTCCTTGGGCGCTCAGGAATCGGCCGTTGATGTAGAGAGAAAGTGGTGGGTACATGGTGCTCAGAGAATGGATGGAGCGGAGGATCTGCCGCGCATCGGCGGCAAAGGCCCAGGGGGAGCGTGCGTCACTCCAGCTTGATGCCAGCCTCACGGATGATTTTTCCGTAGCGCACGGCATCTTTTTTCATGGCTGCCAGGGTCTGCTGCGGCGTTGTGGTCGCCACATCCATGCCCCGAACGGCATAGGTCCCACGGACCTGAGGCGACTCCATGACCTTGACCACGGCCTGGTTGATCTGCGACACCACTGCATCGGGCACCTTGGCGGGGGCAAACAAGGCGAAGACGGTCGAGGGAATGGTGCCGGGCTTGCCTCCGGCCTCCGCCAGTGTTGGCACATCAGGCAGGTACATGGCACGTTGCGTGTCACCCATGGCCAACAATCGAATCTTGCCGCTCTTGGCGTGGGCCTGCATCACCATGCCACCCGCCATCACGGCATCCACTTCGCCCGACAACAAGCCCAGCACAGCGGGGGCCACACCACGGTAGGGCACGTAGGAGAAATTCAGGCCATGGGCCTGCTTGAGCATCTCCATGCCGATGTGGTTGACATGGCCATTGCCTCCTGTACCGATGTTGACACCACCCGGTGCGGTCTTGGCGTATTTCAGGAACTCGGCAAAGTTCTTGACCGGAAGACCCTCACGCACCCCCACGAACAGGTTGACCCCTGCCAGATCGGATACCGGCTTCAGGGCCATCTCCCACTGGTAAGGCATCTTGGCGTATAGCACCGGATTGGTGACCACGGCCAGGCGGTCCACCATCAGCAAGGTACTGCCGTCACCATCACCCTTGGTCACCACCTCCGTCCCGACGATGGCGTTCGCCCCGGGGCGGTTGTCCACCACAAAGGCCTTGCCGGTCTGCTTGCTGAGGGCATTGCCCAGGTCGCGGGCGAGCACATCAGGTTCTGTTCCTGGCGGGTAGGGGACCACAATGCGCACGGTGGCCGGCGGCCAGGACTGAGCCAACGCTGAGGTGGCACCGAGCGCCATCAGGCAGGCACTCAGAAGACAAAATTTCGAGCGGTTCATGGGGGGGCTTTCTTGTTGGAACGAAACACGGAAAACAGCCATGTCGGCCGCCGCCTGAGCGCGACCAGACACGACCCTGCAGACACGACCCTGCAGTCACGACGCGATGGAAAAAATCAAGCCTGACGCACCACCGTGCGACAGAACTCAGCCAGCTGTTCGGCTGCACCCGCCGCAGTGCCGGCAGCAGCCACAAAGCGGTCAGGGCGTATCAACACCCAGTCCACACCTCGGGCCTGAAACCAAGTGCCCAGGAGGTTCTCGGTGTCCTGAATGACATTGACCATCGGTGCCTCACCTGTGCAGCGATTCACCTCCCACGCGCTGCTGCGGGCCCTGACGGCAACAAACTGATCGCACTTGAGCAGTCGCAGCTGTTCCGCCAACGCGGGACTCATCTGCGCCAAGGGGTTGCACCGCCAACTGACCAGCGCAAAGCACCCACCGATCACGTCGTCCAGCTTGCGCGGCTCACCCGAAATCTGTTCGACCACAGGCTGAATGAACATGCGCCCCACCAGCTCGTCGTGGCCGGCATGACCGCTGTTGAGCACCACACCCTTGACAAAGCGCGGCATGGGCTTGAATTTCATCTGAAGCACGTAGTCGCGCACGCGCGGGACATCCTTGATCGCCAGAAAAAAGCGGTCCCTCAGCCAGGCCAGCGCACGATTGCGCTGCGACAGCACCGACCCGAAGAGGTCTGCCAGATCGATCATGGCCTGGGCGTGGGCATGGCGCTCGTCGTGGTAGCTGGCCAACAATTCGGGCTTCATGCGGCCGCGCACGATCCAGGCCAGCTTCCAGGCCAGGTTGAAGGCGTCGCGCAGGCCGGCATTCAGGCCCTGTCCGATCCAGGGCGGCGTGATGTGGGCCGTGTCCCCCGCCAGGCAAACCCGATCAATCACAAAATCCTTGGCCACCCGGGAGTTATGGGTGTACACCCGGGCTCGGATCACCTTGAGTCGCTCGGGGTGCTCTACATGAAGGCTCAGCAACATCTGCACCTTGTCAGGCGTCAGCATCTGGTCGCCGTCCTCGCCCGGGAACAGCATGAACTCCCAGCGCCGCAGGCCGTAGGGCAGGCGAAGGCAGACATAGGGCCGGCGGGGCTCGCAATGCAGCGCGGTGTAAGGGGCATCGAGGGGGTCGTCCTCGCACTCGATGACCACCCATTTGTGCGGGTGCGTCTTGCCCTCGTAAGGCACCTTGAGGATGCCTTCACGCACGGTGCTCCGTGCGCCATCCGAAGCCACCAGATACTGGGCGCGCACCGTGCTCAAGCCACCATCGGCCTGGCGCAGAGTCGCGTCCACGCCCTGGTCATCTTGCACCAAAGAGATCAACTCCACCCCCAGTGCCAACTCAACGTGCGGGTAACGAGCCAGCCCCTTGCGCAGGGTGGCTTCCCCCAGCGGCTGCGAGAACAGATTGCGACGGCACCAGCCGAATTCACGCGTGCTTGGCAAGATTTCGGCAAAGCACTGCTTGGCGGCCGTGTACATGCGCATGGGCACGTTCTGGATCATGTCGCGCAGCATGTCTTCGGCCAAGCCAGCGGCCTGAAAGGTACGCAAGGCTTCATCGTCGAGGCCTACTGCACGCGGGAAATCCAGAATCGCCGGGCTTCGGTCGATCAGCAGGGTCTCGATCCCATAGCTGCCCAGCAGGTTGGCGATGGTGACCCCGCAAGGGCCAGCGCCAACGATCAGGACCGGAATTTCTTTCTTATCTTGGGTCATGTGGGGGTGATCGTGATTCGAGGGATGTCAAACAGGGCTCAGCAACTGGTTTTCCTGGCGGATCAACAGGTGTCGCACCGCTTTGCGAAACTCCGTGAAGCGCGGGTCTTGCAGCAACTGGGCACGCCGTCGGGCTCGTTCTTCGAAGTTGTCGAATGCCCACAGGAACTTCAGTTCATTGAGGTCGCCGCTCTCGGGCTGCAACAGGCTGACCAATTGCCCCAGGATGCCAACCTGGACCTCGCGCCCCAGTTCGTTGTAGGTTTTCACGTAGTCCCGCAGGCCGCCAGGGACCAGGGTGTAGGTTCTCAGTTCGTAAATCATTTGTTCGGGTTTCCGTCGAGCAGAAAAGACGTCAGGACTGCAGTGCGATCAAGGCTGACGCGACAGGAATTGCCGCACCACCTGGTTGAAAATTTCGGGTTGATCGTCATGGATGTAATGGCCTGCATCCGCAATCTCGGTGGCTTGCAGCGTCGGGTTGAGGCGCAACATTTCACTCACCATCTCCGGCTGCAAATAGTCTGAACGGCTGCCACGGACCACCAGCGCGGGGCATCGGATGGCTTGCACGCAGGGGCGCAGGTCGACCGCACGCGCCGGATCAGGCTCAAGCCGCGTTGCGGCGATGCCGGCATGGTCGTAACGCCAGGTCCATCGCCCCTCGGGGGTCTGTTTGAGCATCTGCTGCAGGCGCTGCTGCCGAGCCGCCTCAGACACGGTGGGACGAAGCGCCCGCATGAAGTCTGCAGCCAGTTCCCAGCTCTCGAAATGGCTCGGGGTGGTCGCCAGTTCCTTGCGGATCCTGGTCGCACCAGCGCTGACGTCGAAGGCACCTGGGCCGGCATCCTCGATCACCAGCCGATCCACCCGACCCGGGTTTTGCGCGGCATAGACCAACGCATTGATCCCTCCCATCGAATGCCCGAGCAGGTCGAAGCGGGGCAGTTGCAGGTGATCGACGAGCGCCGCCAGATCGGCCACGTAGGCATCGGTGTAGTAGTTCCACGCGGGATCCCAATCCGTCTGTCCGCGGCCACGCTGGTCAAAGCCGATGACACGGCACCCGGGCTGGAGCGCCGCGGCCACACCGGCGAAGGTCTCTGCATAGCCCCGGATGCCGTGCATCGTCACCAGCGGATGCGCGCTGGGTTCGCCCCACTCCGTGACATGAAAATTGAGCCCATTGAGAGGCAGTGTGTAGTCGCGACGTTCCATCACAGCCTCAGATCAGACAAGTCCGTCCACGCCCTTGACGTCAGCCGCCTTCAAGCCTCCCAGGCGGGCGTTGAGACGACCACGCGTGGCAAACGCCCAGCACACGATCACCTCATCTCGATTCGGACCGTCATTGAACAGCGCGCTGACCGTGTCATAGTGAGAACGCACATACAGTGCGTCCTTGTGTGCCAGCGGAATGTCCAGCACCGTGCCTGGGCTGCCTCGCTTGCCCGTGGACGGCACCCAGGATTTGCCGCCGCCCAGCGCGTCGCGGATCGGATTGGCGGCGGGGTTGGTCAACAGGGCGTTGCCATGCTCGTATTCACCGTCGATGCCAACCAGGATCGCCTTGCCATAGCTTTCGATGGCTTGCCCGTTGGCAGCTTGCTGGATACGGCGGCCGAACTCCTGGCCCAGTGCCACAGAGCCTTCGATCCAGGCGCTGAGGTCTGCTTCATAGCGACCGGCATAGGGGTTGTGAATGCATGCCGCCAGCACGAACTTGCGCAAGGGTTCACCGTCCGCGGGCGCGCCGGTCTCGCCGGCCAAGGTGTCTTCGACCTGCAAATACCACTTGCGGATGTGGAAGGCACCGAAATTGGGGGTTCTCATGGAAAGGCTTTCAATTCAAAGTGGATGGATTCAAAGTGGCGTCAGATCAAAAGGGAGGCTCGGGGCGTCGTAGTCACCCAGCAAGCGTTTGCCCTCTTCGTCGTCGTGAACGGTCTCAAGGAAGAACTCGAAGCGATGCCCGTCCGGATCTGTGAAGTACAGGCCATAGCCCACCGCGTGGTCCGTGGTCTTCACCACCGGCACGTTCTTGCGCAGCAACATGCCGTAGAGCCGGCGCAGGTCGTCCATCGACCCCTCGATCTCCAGCCCGTAGTGCTGCATGTTGATGTCGCCCCGTACCTCCGCAGTCGGACTGGCCGGGTCGACCTGGATCAGAGCGATGTCGTGGTGCTTCTGCCCGAATGAGAGAAACACCCACCGATCGCCCCGCGCCGTGACCTCCATGCCCAGCACGTCCTCGTACCAGGAGGCGGTCTCGAAGGGGTTCTTGACGAACAACGCCAAGTGGGTACGTCGGATGCGGGGTCGTACTTCAGTTAGTGGCGTAGACATGAAGCTCCCAGGGATCAGTTGATGGATTGCGGATGCGCATGGACCGGGGCCTCAAACGGTGTCCAGGCAATCGAGGTGATTTCACTGAACTCGCGCCACTCCTTGAACCAGGTACGACCGGCATCCGTAGAACGCAGCAGGTCGCCATACTTGGTCCCGGCAAAGACCAGGTCGGGGTCGGACGCATGCGAGCCGAAAGCCCAGACCGTTGAGTTGGGCGCGGTGTGCAGCAAGGTCGTACGCCAGGTCTGGCCGCGGTCTTCCGAGCGGTAGATCTTGGTGCGCGTGCCCGGTGTGCCATCGCCGATGGCCAGCAACAGCGCCTGCCCTCCAGCCCCGGTCACCTGGACCGTGCGGGTGTAGTACATGCCGTCAAACCGTTCTCGCGAAGGCTTGTGGACATACGACTTGCCGCCGTCAGTGCTTTCGCAGACCGAGTTCACCGTCAGCACGAAATGACGCATCGGGTCCTGCGCCGTGGCTGGCAGGATGGTGATGGCATGGATGTCAGAATTGTTGATGCCTGCACCGGGCACGTCCATCCGTTCCCAATGGTCGCCCTGGTCGGTGCTGCGCCAGGCGCCGCCCTCCTCCACGCCGAACCACACTTCGTGGTGATTCACCGGGTTGACGCACATCGTCAGAATCCGGGGTCGGTTGACGCCCTGACAAAACTCCGGAAGCTCGACACCCAGCCGCTCCCAGCTCAAGCCGCCGTCACGGGAGCGGCAGGTGAAAGCGCGAGAGGGCGCCCCGGTACCGGCGTAGACGACCTTCGGGTCCACCGGGTCGAAAGCGATCGCCCAGACCGTCTGACCATCCATGGGTGAGCTGACCCGGCTGAAATGAGCACCACCATCGGTGCTGAGGCACAAACCAGCATCGGCGCCCGCCAGCACTCGACTGGGGGCAGAGGGATCCACCGCCAGGGCTCGCACCGTGCCGTCGAACTCGATGGCCTCCTTGAGCCCCAGGCGATGCCAACTCGCACCGTTGTCAACGCTGCGCAAAATACCCTGGCCCGCAGTGGCCACAAGAATGGTTCCCTTCATGGGTGCTCCTTTGGGGTTGAATGAGCCATCAGATGAAGATGCCGCGGGTGATGCCACCGTCGACAGCGATCGATTCGCCCGTGATGGCGCCCGCTCTTTCGGAAGCCAGGAACAGCACGGTGTCTGCGATTTCCTGCGGCTGGAGCACGCGACGGATCGGGGTCACCTTGGCGTAATTGGCCTCGACTTGCTCGGGCGTGAGGCCCTGCAACTTGGCTTCCTTGGCGTACAGCTCATGGATGTGGGGGGTTTCCACCACACCCGGGTGAATCACATTGACGGTGATGCCCGAGGGGCCCAATTGGTCGGACAGTGTCTTGGTCAGGTGACAGATGGCCACATTGCGCATGCCCGACAGCTGCTTGCTGCCACGGCCGGTGAGGCCGCCGATGTTGATGATGCGGCCATAGCCGTTCTTCTTCATGTGTGCTGCCGCCGCCTTGGCGCAGCGCATGTAGCCCACCACCTTGATGTTGATGTCTTCCAGCAGGCCTTCAGGGCTGGCATGCTCGATTTCGCTGCGCACCAAACCGCCCGGATGGGCCGCCCCGTTGACCAGGATGTCGATGCGCCCGAAGTGCTGCGCAACCTGTTCAATCATGGCCTCGACCTGCTCGGTACTGCTCACGTCGGCCGGTGC
Organism: Curvibacter sp. GW821-FHT09D12; assembly: GCF_059416245.1. NCBI lineage: Bacteria > Pseudomonadati > Pseudomonadota > Betaproteobacteria > Burkholderiales > Comamonadaceae > Curvibacter > Curvibacter sp. GW821-FHT09D12. The sequence goes on from NZ_JBWKOU010000028.1 coordinate 47,280, forward strand.
GGCCAACACCTCGATACCGTACTGTTCGCTGATGTCGCGGGCCGCAGCCTGCAGAGGGCCCGCGCTGCGTGCGACGATCGCCACACGCACGCCTTCGGCGGCCAGTGCCTCGGTCACGGCACGGCCGATGCCCAGACTGCCGCCGGTGACCACAGCGACTTTTCCTTTGAGTTTCAGATCCACATTAGCTCCTGGTGATGGATGAGCGCAACTGGCGCCCGGTTGGTTGGGATGACGCTGTTGAAGCCTGGGCTCACAGCGCCATTTCGATCAGGCTGGGCCCGGAAGCGGTGACCGCCTTGGCAAACTGCTCAGCCAATTCCTCGGCCGTCTGGGCACGCGAGGCTTTGACGCCGTAGGACTGCGCCAGCAAGACCCAGTCGATGCGTGGGTTCTCCAGACTGGTCATGGCAGCGGCTCGATCGCCGAGCGTGGCCCCGCCACGCCGCAGTTCGTTGCGCAAGATGGCGTATTGGTGATTGGCGGCCACCAGTACCACCACATTCAGCCCTTCATGCGCCATGCTCCACAGGGTTTGGATCGTGTACTGCGTGCTGCCGTCAGACACCAGGGCGACCACGCGCCGTTCGGGGCAGGCGATGGCGGCCCCCATGGCCACGGGCAGGCCCTGACCGATGGCCCCCCCCGTGTTGGTCAAGGTGGTGTGCACACGGGCCGCGGCAGAAGCGGCATAAAAGGGATACCCACAGGTTCCGCCTTCGACCGACACGATGGCCTGGTCTGGCAGCTCACGCGCCAGAACGGCCGCGATCTTCTGGGGCGTCAACTCACCCGTGGGCTGCTCCGGCATCGGCACCTGTGGCGCCACGTAAGCGGGTGCTGCCAGCGCCTCTGCCAGCGCCTCCAGCCGGGTGGCCGCGTCTTCGCCGGGCTGGCTCAGCAGCAGCAGACGGTCCTTGTTGACCATCTCACTCGCATGGCCCTCGTAGCCAAAGTAGGTCACCGGTGGCAGCGCCCCTGCCAGCACCACCAGATCGGATGCGTCGAGCACCTGGCGGGCGGGTTCCGGGAAGTACGGCAGGCGATCAAAGACCGGCAAGCCCTGCCCACGCTCCGAGCGAGCCGGGAAGGTCTCTGCGTAGGCGCGGCCTTGCAGCACCTGGCACAGGCGGGCCACGGCCTTTTGAGCACGCTCACCCAATCCGCTCAAGGCACCGCCACCGCCCAGCAAGAACATGGGGGACTTGGCTTGGCGAAGCGCCTGCACGCATGCGGCCAGGTCGAAATGCGAAGGCGACGACACGGCCGCGGCCTCGCACTCGCTGGCGCCGGCCTCTGTGCCAAGCGTGCCGTACTGATAGTCGGCCGGGAAGATCAGCGTCGCTGACTGCCCGCCATGGGCCAGGCTCTGCCGCACGGCCTGCGCCGCAGCCGGTGCGGCATCGGACACGCTGTCAATGCGATGCACCCAGCCGGACACAGGACGGGCCAGGGACTCGATGTCGGAGCTCAAGGGCGCATCGAACGGCAAATGCCAACTGGTGTGATCGCCGATGAGGTTGACGATCGGGGTGTGGGCACGCTTGGCGTTGTGCAGGTTGGCGATGCCATTGGCAAATCCGGGGCCCAGATGCAGCAGGGTGGCCGCAGGACGACCCAGCATGCGGCCATAGCCATCAGCGGCGCCCGTGCACACGTTTTCCTGCAATCCGATCACACAACGGACCGCATCCTGCGTCTCCATGGATCGAACCACGTCCAGTTCCGTGGTCCCAGGGTTGGCAAAGCAAGTATCCACGCCCTGAGCGGCCAGTTCGGCCAAAAGCAGGTCTGCGCCAGTGGTGTATTTTTCAGTGGTCATGTTTGCCACTTTATCGCATAGACGAAATTTAGCAATTACATACACTGATTGTCAAGATTTAAATTTGTGTTTTTGCTTTGCATTTTTTTGTGATATGCGTATGTTGATATTTTTTCAAGCAATCAACAAAAGCTACTGATCACCATGGCTGATGGCACAAAAGGGGCACCGTGGCGGCATGGGGCGGCGCGAGTCCGCGCGGCACCATGGCCAAAAGACCTCAAAAGGGGAGGTGGCGCACGTGTGGCTCAACCACCGTGGCAAACGGCGCACGCGGCTGACAGTGGCCCGGGCTTCGTACTGTGCCGATCCGGTTCAAACCCTGGGTCGTGCCTCCCGGAAGTGCCAGGGCAGGCCGCAACGCTTCGCTCAGCCTGCTGACAAACGGGCAGCCTCGGCCTCACACAAACCCATCGACGTTTGTTGCCGACAGCGGCCGCCATGCGGCCCTGCCTCGTCCGGTGCGATGGCAGACGCCGCCCAAAACCTGGCCAAGATGTGGTGCCGAGGGCAATCACCCCGGTTGATCAGGCTCAAGACATTGCACGCCAATCGATGGCGTAATCCGCCCGCCGCGTGGGCACGGCCTTTGGGCGCCCCACTCCGGTCAAACAAATGCGTCCGCCGGCTTTGCCGGGCACGCCATCCGCTAAGATCCAAGTCAGTTTTCAACCCGGACAATCACGGCTGTGCGCTCTTCCAAACGCTCCAATCCATCCGACCCCGAATTTCATCGGGCCGATTGGCCCTTTTACTGGATTGCCCGAGTGAACACCCTCTACACGCAGGAAATTGAACGCGTGCTGAAGGCCGTCAATTGCGATGTACCGACCTACCGGGTCCTGGCCATCCTTCAGGAGCAAGGTGTCAGCAGCGTCTCCGAGATCGCCGTGCACGCAGTGGGCAAACTCTCCACCACCACGAAGATCGTCTACCGCATGAAGGCCGAGGGTCTGGTGAGTACGGAGACGTCCAAAAGTGACGGCCGGGTGACGATGGTGTCGTTGACGGACGCCGGCCGAGTCGCCCTGGGACGGGTGAAAGATGCCACCCACGGCCTGTTCGAGCGCAGCTTCGATGGCCTGACACCTGCCAAGCTCGAGAGACTGAATGAATCGCTGCGGATCGTGTTCCGCAACCTCAACGGCGGCGATCATCCCATTCTGGACGCAGTGGCATCAGACCCGGACCCTGCCTAGGTCCAGGTCGCAGCAATCACGCGGTGATGACCCGGTGCAGCGACTGCGCCACGGCAAGGAGCTTGCGTTCCTCGCGCGGGCGCCCCACCAGTTGCAGCCCCACCGGAAGCCCCCCAGGACCCAACAGCCCCGGGACGTTGACACAAGGCAGACCAAGCAGCGTCCACACCCGACTGAAGACCGGGTCGCCTGTGGCGCTCAGCCCGAGCGGCGCTTCGCCCGGCGCAGCGGGCACGAGCAGAGCATCGGCCTCGCCCATCAAGGCCAGAACCTCAAGCACACCTTGCTCAGCCAAGGCCTTCGCTGCGGCGTAAGCCTCCTGGGTGATGCCATGGCCAAGGGCAACCAGATCGCGAATGTGCTCGCTCACCCGGGTACCGTATTCGCTGATCTCGCGGCCCAGGTTCTGCGCAGCCTCTTTCGCCATCACGGTTTTTTGCGCCTGCAACAGGCCCGACAGCGACGCGGGCATGTTCAGGGAACTCACCGGCACCCCGGCGGCCGACAGCAAGCTGTGCGCCCTTTCCCAGACCTGCCCCCCGCCCGCATCGGAGCAGTCCCATTCATGGGTACGACAGCTCAGCAGACGCATGCCGACAGCGTCTGGCAAAGGCTCGAAGCGCTCACCCGCGAGTGCCGCACGCATCAATTCCAGATCTTCCGTGCCGTTGGACAGCCAGCCCATGGTGTCAAGCGAAGGCGCAAACGCCTTCACACCCGCACCGCTGACCAGGCCATGGGTTGGCTTGAGGGCAAATACACCGCAATAGGACGCGGGGCGAATCAACGACCCCGCGGTCTGCGATCCAAAGGCCAGTGGGACCATGCCACTGGCCACAGCGGCGGCGGACCCACTGGACGACCCCCCTGGCGTGTGCGCAGTGTCCCAGGGGTTGGCCGTGGGTCCAGGAGTGAAATAGGCGAACTCGGTGGTGACGGTCTTGCCCACAATGACGGCATCGGCGGCTCGCACCAGCCGGACGACTTCTGCATCGGCTGCGGGGCGATGTCCCTCGTAGACCGCAGAGCCGTACCCGGTCGGCATATCTGCTGTGTCGATCAGATCCTTGACGCCCATCGGTACGCCGCCGAGCAGGCCTGCGGCTGAGCCAGTGGCCATGCGCGCATCCAGCGCACGGGCCTGTTGCAATGCGACGGCGGGATCCAGATGCTTCCAGGCCTGCAATGCAGGTTCGGCGTTGGCGATGCGTTCCAGGCTGTCCAGGAGCACGGCTTCCGCCGTGGTTTCGCGGCGTGCGATGGCCGCATGGATGGCCACCGCACTGGAGCGCGGGTGAATATGGCGGGTCATGTCTGAATCAAGCTTTCGAATCGGTCAGTTGCAAATATCATGAGCTCAACATCGCTTGATGCTTCGCCTGACTACCGAGATAGGCCTGCACGACCCGCGGATCGGCAGCCACAAGGTCTGCCGGGCCCGCCATCGCAACCTGCCCCAACTCCAAGACATAGGCGTAGTCGGCGATCTTGAGGGCGGCGAGCGCGTTCTGCTCCACCAACAGGATCGAGACCCCCTGTTCACGCAGGCGCACGAGGATGCGGAAGATCTCACGAACGATCAGTGGCGCCAAACCCAAGCTGGGCTCGTCGAGCAGCAGCAGTCGTGGCCGGCCCATCAGGGCACGCCCCAGGGCCAGCATCTGGCGCTCGCCACCAGAGAGCGTCGAAGCCTCTTGCTGGCGGCGCTCCTTCAGGCGCGGGAACAGCGTGAAGACCTCCTCCAAGGCTTCGGCATGTCGGGCCTTGGGCTCTTTGCGAAACCGGAACGCACCAAGCCGCAAGTTGTCTTCGATCGACATACTTGAAAACAAGGCGCGGGTCTCAGGCACCATGCCGATGCCACTGCGCACGCGGCTGGCGATGCCGCGGCCCTCATCACGGCCCGAGCCGGTTTCATCTGCGACAACGATGCGTCCACTTGATGGCAACACCCCCATGATGGCCGACATCAGCGTGGTCTTGCCTGCACCGTTGGGCCCCACCACGGTGACGATCTCACCCTTCCGCACCCGCAGCGAGACACCGCTCACCGCACTGATCTTGCCGTAACTCACATGCAGATCGGACACATCCAGCAGCGGTGACTCGGCCACCGCCGGTTTGAGCACAGCATTCATAGCGCAACTCCCAGATAGGCTTCAAGGACTCGCGGGTCCGACTGGACTTCAGCGGGCAGGCCTTCGACGATCTTGTCGCCAAACACCACCACCGCCACGCGATCAACCAGGTTCATGACAAAGTCCATGTCGTGCTCGACCAGCAGCACGGTCATGCCTTCTTCGCGCAGCTTCTGCAGCAACGCGCCCAGCGCCTGCTTCTCGCCATGGCGCAAGCCGGCTGCGGGCTCGTCGAGCAGCAGCACGCAAGGGTCACAACAAAGCGCGCGGGCAATTTCAATCAAGCGCTGCTGGCCCAAAGAAAGGCTGCCGGCTTCCGCTGCGAGATGGGCGCCCAAGCCCACGCGCTCCAGTTGGCGGCGAGCTTCGGCCAGCAAGCTCGCCTCTTCACGGCGGTCCAGCCTCATCACACTGGCCAGCAGGCCCTGTTGACCACGCAAGTGCGCACCAATGGCTACGTTCTCCAGCACGCTCATCTTGGGCAGCAACTTCACGTGCTGGAATGTACGCGCCAGACCCGCTGCTGCAATGCGCCGGGCATCCCAGCCTTGTACCGGCTGACCCAGGAATTCGATGTCACCAGAGGTCGGCACATCACAACACGAAAGAAGATTGAACAATGTGCTCTTGCCTGCGCCGTTCGGGCCGATCACGGCCAAGACTTCACCCGCACGCAAGTCCAGGTCGATCTCCTTGTTGGCGACCAGGCCCCCGAAGCGGCGACTCAGCCCACGTGCCTTCATCACCACACTGCCACGGCTGGGCATCTCCCGTCGCGGCAGCGACGCGGCAGCGCTTTCATCGATCCGCGGCAACGTGGCCCGCCGAGGCCCCAGATGGGTCTGGCACCACCCCGCCACGCCAACCGGCGCTCGGTGCATCAGCCAGATGATGAGGGCCCCGAACACAATCGCCTCATAGTTGCCGGTGCTGCCAAACAGCTTGGGCAGCAGGTCTTCCAAGCCGTTTTTTGCCAAGACAAACAGCCCGGCGCCAACGATGGCGCCCCACAATTGACCGACACCGCCAATCAGTGCCATGAACAGGTAATCGATGCCGGCGTTGATGCTGAAAGGGGTCGGACTGACAAAGCGCTGCGTATAGACGTAGAGCCAACCCGACACACTCGCCATCGCTGCGGCCAACAGAAAAGCGGTCAACTTGGCACGAAACACATGGACGCCCATCGAGGCGGCCATGGCCTGTCCGCCGTTCAGCGCGCGGATGGCGCGCCCCGAGCGGGAGTCCAGCAGGTTTCGGATAGCGACGGCTCCCAGCAACACCAGCAACCAGATCAAATAGAAAATTTGCTCACCGCGTTCCAACGCCACACCAAACAGACGCAATCCAGGCAGATTGGCCAAGCCGGAATAGCCCCCCAGAGATTGAAAAGTGCCGAACAGGTAGTACAGAGCAATCCCCCAGGCAATGGTGCCCAGCGGAAGGTAGTGGCCGGACAAGCGCAAGGTAATGGCCCCCAACAGGCCGGCCACAAACAGTGTGACCAAGGTCCCCATCAGCAGCGCCGCCAGCGGCGAGCCGCCAGCCCAGGCCAACCAGCCCGGCAACGCTGTGCTGCTGGCCAGCCAGGCCGTTGTGTAGGCCCCAATGCCGACAAAGGCGGCCTGGCCAAAGCTGGTCAGGCCGGCTACTCCGGTCATCAGCACGATGCCCAGCACAACCAATGCCGCGAGGCCGATGTTGTTGAACAAGGTGACATAGAAACTTGGCAACAGAGGCACGAGCGCCAACAGGGCCACCGCCACGAAGAGCAAGCCAATGCTTCGCAGACGGGAGGCTCCATGCCAACGGGCCGTGCCGTGTTCAAGGGTAGGGGTAGAAATGGCGCTCATGCTTCCTCTTCGGAATGGCGGGTTGTCAAAGAGCGCCACAGCAGGAAAGGCAAGATCAGTGTGAACACGATCACCTCCTTGTAGTCACTTGCCCAAAAGGTCGAGAACGATTCGACCAAGCCGACCGACGTGGCGCCAAGCGCAGCGATCGGATAGCTCAACAGCCCGCCGGTCACTGCACCGACAAAGCCCTTGAGGCTGATCAGAAAGCCGCTGTCGAAATACAGCGTGGTCAGCGGCGCAATCAGAATGCCCGAGAGGGCACCAATGAAAGCCGCCAGGCCAAAGCTGAGCTGCCCTGCGAACTCAGGCGAAATACCCATCAGCTCCGCCCCGAGTCGATTCACCGAGGTTGCACGCAGCGCCTTGCCGTACAGCGTTCGATCGAAGAACACATAGAGGGCTGCAATGAGCAGCATGGAAGCGGCGATGACCCAGAGCGCCTGTGACTTGAACATCACCGGCCCGATCTCCACGCCGCCCTCGGAAAACGGCTCGCTGCGCGCACCTTCGGCGCCGAACATCAGCAGCGACAGCCCCACCAACACACCATGCAGTGCAATCGACACGATCAGCAGCACCAGGGAGTGTGCGGACGCAATCGGCTTGAAGGCGATGTCGTACAGCAACGGCCCCATGGGCACCACCAGCGCGAGCGTCAGCAGTGCCTGCACCACCATCGGCAAAGCTTGCAGTGGCAGGAGGCGCAACAGCGCCCAAAGGACCGCGGCATAGCCCAGCATGAGCCAGTCGCCAGGACCCGGCCACTGACGCCTTGTCCAGAGGCCGCCCACGGCCCGTGCCACGGCCAGTCCCAACAACAGCCAGGCCAGGGCCATCGACTGCCCCGCCTGCATGCCCGCCATGGCCATGGCGCCGAAGGTGACAAACTCGCCCTGCGGTACCAACAGCACGCGTGTCACGCTGAACACCAGCACAATGGACAACGCAAGCAAGGCGTAAATGGCGCCGCTCGTGAGGCCATCCTGCCCCAGCAATAGAACGATCTGTGAATCCATGTCGATCAACTGTGGGCGGCTTACTTCAAGGCGGCCCACTGACCGTTCTTCACCGTGATGAGTTCGCGGCCCCGTTTGTCAAAGCCGCTGTGGTCCGCTGCGGTCATGTTGTAAACACCTTGGGTGGCAGCAAGCTCTTTGGTGTGCTCAATCGCATCGCGCAGCGCAGAGCGGAACTCCGGGCTGCCCGGCTTGCCCTTCTTCAAGGCGGCCGGAATAGCCGCCTGCAGCAACAGACCGGCGTCGTACACATTGGCGCCAAAGGTGGCTGGCTTGCTGCCATACAGTTTTTCGTAGTCGGCCACGTACTTGGTGGCGATGGCCTTGATGGGGTTGCTGGCTGGCATGTCGCCCAGCACCAGCATGCCGCTGGCAGCCAGGATGGTGCCCTCCACTTTCTTGCCGCCCAGTTTCAGGAAGTCGTCCAGCGCCGCACCGTGGGTTTGGTAGAACCTGCCTTTGTAGCCTTGATCGAACAGCGTGGTCTGTGGCAACACGGCCGAGCTCCCGGGTGCAGCGATCAGCACGGCCTCCGGGCGGGCTGCGAGGGTCTTCAGTGCCTGCGCCGTCACGGAGGTGTCACGGCGCTGAAAGCTCTCCGAAGTCAACAGCTTGATATTGGCTGCCGCCAGCAGCTCGGTCATGACCTTGGCCCAGTTCTCGCCATAGGGGTCGGCCGTGCCGATCAGGCTGACGCTCTTGATGCCGGTGGCCTTCATGTGGTCCACCAACGCGTTGGCGATCAGATCGTCGTTCTGCGTGGTCTTGAACACCCACTTCTTCTGTTCGGTCATGGGCAACACCACGGCTGCCGTGCCAACGGGCGCAAACATGGGCACACCGGCTTCTGCGGCGAACTGGATCACCCCCATGGCGTTGGGCGATCCGCTCGGGCCAATCAAGGCATCGACCTTGTCCTCGTTGATGAGCTTCTTGACGGCAGAAACCGAAGCCGTCGGATCTGAAGCGTCGTCCAGCGAGAAGTACTCGATCTTCTGACCCGCCACCTCCTTGGGCAACAACGCCACGGTGTTTTTCTGGGGAATGCCGACCAAGGCAATCGGACCACTGGCCGAGGACACAACGCCGATTTTGACCTGAGCGAGCGCGCAGCCGGCAAAGCACAGGGCGCCGGCAGCGGCGATCAAGGCGGGGAAAACGCTTTTCAGAACCATGGAGAACCTCTTTGTAGTGCGGGTGGAGAGTTTGAATTTTGGTGGCGCAAGTTCTGCATATTTCATGCCAGATTCACGTTCCCATTCATGCTTTTCGCCGAGATTACAGATGGAATACGTTTCCTTACCCTAGGGAATTCCCGAAGACCAAGATCCTTAAATCGATCCAAAAGCGGCGATCAATCCCACTTTTGGTGCGATTTTCGCCTCGTGGCTGCACCAACAATGTCTTCAATCGCCCTGTTCTTGTGCGAAAACTTTTTTCATTAAATAGTTGCCAATTCACGTTGTTTTGAGCTAACTTAAAAAATAGCTTCAACGCGTTGAGCCCTTTTTCGACGCAGCAACCCCACTACCGGAGACCCCGATGCTGACCCTGGAACCCGAGCGCACCACGCATGCCAGCCCCCCTTCGCCAGGCGGCGTGGCCCATCCCTCTTTTGACGATCTGCTGACCGACATCCGCACCCGCAGCGCCGAATTCTCGAAGCAGCGCTTCATATCGCCCGACGTCGTCGAGAGCTTCAAGCACCACGGCATGTACCGCGCGCTGGTGCCGCGGGCATTGGGAGGCGAAGAACGTTCGCCACGCTATTTCTGTGAAAAAGTGGAGCGCATTGCACAGGCCGACGGCTCGGCCGGCTGGGTGGCCAGCTTCGGCATGGGCATCACCTACCTGGCCTCGTTGCCCATCGAGACGCTGCGCCAGGTGTACGCGGCTTCGCCCGATGTGGTGTTCTGCGCGGGCGTGTTTCCACCCCAGAGCGCACCGGCCGTCGAGGGGGGCTTCGAGGTGTCAGGCCGTTGGAGCTTTGCCAGCGGTTGCATGGGGGCGAACCTCGTGGGTGTGGGCATTGCACCGACGGGCCTGGCGGGCCAATCCCTGCCGCGCCTGGCCGTGATGCCGATCGCCAAAGCACGAATTGACCCCACCTGGGACGTTATCGGCCTGACCGGCACAGGGAGCCACGACATCGTGGTGGACAAGGTTGTCGTCCCCGAAGAATGGACCTTCGTGCGCGGCAGTCCGTCCACGCTGGACGCCCCCATTTGTCGCTACCCCAGCCTGTCGTTCGCCACGCAAGTATTGAGCGTGGTCTCGCTCGGCATTGCCCGCGGAGCGATCGAAGAATTGAAGGACCTGGCCACAGGCCGCACCTCTGTCACGGGCGCCCCACGCACCGCGGACCGGCCGCAGGTCCAGATGGACCTTGCACGTGCCGAAGCCACCCTGCGCGCCGCACGCGCGTTCTTCTATGACGCCATGGACGAGGTCTGGGAAACCCTGCTGCGGGGCGACACCCCCACTCAGGAACAGATCAGCATGCTGCGCCTGTCGTCCACCCACGCCACCCGTGCGGGTGCCGAAGTCACCCGCAGCGTGCAGATGCTTGCGGGCATGACCGGCATCTACCGCAGCTGTCCACTGTCTACCCAGGTGCAAGACAGCCTGGTCGTGACACAGCACGCCTTCATGGGCGACATCACCTACCAAAACGCCGGCGCCATGTTGTTCGGCCTCAAGCCCTTGCCGGGCTACCTCTGATCTGACCTCATCGCCAAGGAGAACCCACACCATGACCACTGAAACCAAAATTCCACTGCGCACCCTGTTTTGCATCGGCGTGAACCAGAATTTCTTCGACGCCACCCAGGCGGAAACCAAGGACATCTGGAGCGCCTTCGTGCAGATGATGCAAGGCATTGCCGCCCTGCCCGGCGTCAAAGTTCTGGGGAACCTCGACGACGATCGCTCCATGGTAGGGCCGTCGGCGAGCTGGCCTTGGACGACCTACGTGCTGGCCGATGTGCCTGACCTGGATACGGTGCATGCAGCTTGCAACCTGTTTCGCACCATCGGTGTCGGTGACGGCACCTACAAGCTGTGGAAGTACTGCAAGGTCGAAGCACGCGTGGGCCGCGAGCTGAGCATTCCGGCCTACGCGGCCTGAGCACCGCAATGACACTGCAACAGCAGATCGCCGACCTGCAACTGCAGGTGCAGCGCCTTCAGGCCGAAGGCTTGATCCGCGCCTGCATCACCCGCTACATGGCACTGTGCGATCGGCTCAACGCCGAGACACCGCTGCAGGAGCTGGCCGGCCTTTTCACCGACGACGCGACCTGGGAAGGCCGGGGTGCGCTCTATTCCGGCCGCTTTGGTGGCTACCGGGGCCGTGAAGCCATTGCTGCCATGTTCCGCACCTACATGCGGACCCCGGCGCACTTCGCCTTGAACGTCCACTTTCTCTGTTCCGAAACCATCGTGGTGTCGTCCGATGCCCTCAGCGCCGATGCGAGCTGGGTGATGTTGCAGACATCGACCTTTGCCGACCAGAGCTCCCACCTCAACGCCGCGCAGCTCACCTTGAAGCTGCGCTCTGAAGGCAGCGCCTGGCGCATCGCCCAGTTCCAGACCGAGAACCTCTTCAGCCGCCCCACCAGCGCCTGGAACAGCAGTGCGCTGCTGCCAGTCCCTGCCCAAGATCATTAATTCACAGAGCCACTCCCATGAATGCTCCTGCTCAACCGATTCATTTCCACCGCCCCATCGGCGACCTGGTCCAGTCCGACAAGGTCCACACCTCGCTCTACACCGACCCTGCCATCTTCGATGACGAGATGGAGAAGGTCTTCCGCAACACCTGGGTCTGGGTGGCGCACGTCAGCGAGGTGCCCGAGGTCGGCAGCTACAAGACCCACTGGGTGGGCAAAGAGCCCGTCATCGTGGTGCGCGACCGCAAAAAGCAGGTGCGGGTATTGCTCAATCGCTGCCGTCACCGCGCCGCCACGGTGTGTGAACACAAGAAAGGCAAGGCCAACACCTTTGTCTGTCCCTACCACGGCTGGAGCTACGCGCTCGACGGCACCCTTCGCGGTGTGCCGCACCCAGAGAGCTATGGCGACATTCTCGACAAAGCGGAACACCCGCTGGTGAACCTGCGGGTCGAGGAATACGCCGGCATGGTGTTCGCCACCTTCAAGGACGACATCGAGCCCCTGGGCGACTACCTGGGCCCCGCCAAGAAGTGGATGGACCTGTTCATGAAGCAAGGTGGCAGCTTTCCGATCAAGGTCGGCGGCGAGCATCGCTTCACGTTTCCGGGCAACTGGAAGATCCAGCTGGAAAACACCACGGACGCCTACCACTTCCCCCTGGTGCATCGCTCATTTCTTCACTCCGTGGACAAACAGACCGAAGAGATGCTCGACTTCGTGGGGGGCAAGGGCTACGTCGAAGACCTGGGCAATGGCCACAGCGTGATGGTGATGATTCCGGACCTGATCGACCTGGAAGCGGATCTGGAGAGGCCCATCCCAGACCGGTACATCGAGTTGGCCGACGCGTTGCGCGCCGAGGGCCACGAGGAGGCCAAGGTGCGACAGATCGTGCGCGCCGTGGGGGGCTCGGGCTTCAACCTGAACCTGTTCCCCAACATTGCCTGCTCGATGGCCTTTTTTCGGGTTTTGCAACCGATTTCGGTCAACGAAACCGAGATCCACCACAGCGTGATTCTGATGGACGGAGGCCCCCCGGCCGGCAACCGGGCCCGGCTGCGCATGCACGAGCACTTCCAGGGCCCCTTGGGCTTTGGCACACCGGACGACTCGGAAGCCTGGGAACGGGTTCAGGCCGGCGCCCATGCCGGGCGGGACCTCTGGGTACTGCTCAACCGCGGCCTGCCCGCGGAAAAGAAGACCGCCGATGGTGTGGCCGGTGATGTGAGTGCCGAGACCGGCATGCGCGCTGCCTACCAGCAGTGGAAAAAACTGATGACCGCCTGAGTCACGGAAGAGAGAAAAAAATGAACACGACGCTGCTGCAAGAAGCAACCGCCTTCATCTGGGCCGAAAGCGATATGCTGGACCACAACGAGTACCAGGACTGGCTCCAGCTTTGGGCACCGGAAGGCCTCTACGTGATCCCGATCGACCCGAACGAGACCGACCACGAGAACACCCTGAACTACGCCTACGACGACGCCCAGATGCGCAGCAAGCGTGTGGCGCGATTGACCGGTGGCGAAGCCATCTCATCCGCCCCGGTGGCGCGCACAGTGCGCAACGTATCGCGCCTGCGCCTGCTGAGCGACGACGGCACCAAGGTCACGGTGCGTTGTGCCCAGGACTTGCGCGAGTTCCGCAAGGACCGATTTCGCGAGCACACCTCCGATGTCACCTACGAACTGCTGCGCGTGGGTGAGGGCTTCCGCATCCACCGCAAGATCGTCAAGCTCATCAACTCGACCGACACGCTCACCGCCGTCGGCTACATCCTCTGAGGCCAGGCCATGGCAGAACGACAAAACGCCCTGGTCACAGGTGCCGCCAATGGGCTGGGCCTGTTCATCGCACAGGCCTTGCACGCCGCCGGCTACCGCGTTGCGTTGAGCGACCGCGACGGCGTGGCCGCCGAACGTGCCGCGCGGGAGCTGGATCCCAGCGGCGACAGCACCCTGGGCCTGGCCCTGGATGTGGTGTCCAAATCAGCGTTCGAGCAGGCGGTCGATGCCCTTACAGCACGCTGGGGGCAGCTGCATGTGGCCGTGAACAACGCAGCCGTGACGGTGACCACACCGGTGATGCAGATCACCCCTGAAGAGTTTGAAGAGGTGCTGCGAATCAACCTGCGCGGGACCTTCCTCGGTTGCCAGGTGTTTGGCGCCCGCATGGCCAGCCACGGCTATGGCCGCCTGATCAACATCGCCTCACTTGCCGGGCAGAACGGCGGCACGGCCTCGGGCGCGCACTACGCTTCGTCCAAGGCGGGCATCCTGACCCTGACCAAGATCTTCGCCCGCGAACTGGCCGCCAGCGGAGTCACCGTCAATGCCATGGCCCCCGGCCCGCTGGACTTGCCCTCCGTGCGCAAGGCCGTGCCGGCCGACAAGCTGGAGAAGCTGCTGGCAGCCATCCCCGTCCAACGCCTGGGCAATCCGCGCTTCATCGCAGCACAAGTCGTGCAACTGGCCTCGCCTGAAGCTGATTCATGCACTGGCGCTGCATGGGACGTCAACGGCGGCATCTTCATGCGCTGAAGAGCATCGAGAGAAGGAAACAACCATGAACGCCACCACCCACCAGGTTGTCGTCAAGCGCAGAGAGATTCAAGGCGACGGCGTCGTTGTGCTGGATCTGCAAAGCGCAGACGGCCGCAGTTTGCCCAGCTTCGAGGCTGGCGCCCACATCGACGTCCATCTGGCGCCCGACCTCGTGCGCCAATATTCGCTGTGTGGCGACCCCGCCGAAAAAAGCCGGTATCGATTGGGCGTGCTGCGTGACCCATGCTCCCGCGGCGGTTCGCTTGCGGTCTTCGATCGGTTCAACGAAGGCACGGTCATCACCATCGGCGCGCCACGCAACCATTTCCCCTTGGTCCCGGAGGCGCAGCACAGTGTGCTGGTCGGTGGCGGTATCGGCATCACGCCCATGATCGCCATGGCGTATGCCCTGTCAGCGGCGGGCAAGGGCTTCGAGTTGCATTACTGCGCGCGCTCCGCCGCAAGCAGTGCCTTTTTGGAAGAACTAGCCGCGGCCCCCTTCGCCGACAAGGTGCGCCTGCATTTCGACGATGCGGGTGACGCGGGCCGCCTCCAGATCGCTCCGGTGTTGGCTGCAGCGGGCACGGCCTCTACCCACCTGTACGTCTGCGGCCCATCGGGCTTCATGGACTGGGTGATCGGCAACAGCGAACAACATGGCCTGCCCCCAGCGCAGATCCACCGTGAATATTTCAACGCCGACGTCGACACCCACGGTAGCGCCTTTGAAGTGGTGGCCGCGGCCAGCGGCAAAACAGTGCAGGTGCAAGAGGGACAGAGCATCGTGGCGGCGTTGAAGACGATCGGCATCCTGGTGCCGGTCTCGTGCCAGGAAGGCGTCTGCGGCACCTGCGTCTGCACGGTCCTTGAGGGTGAATGCGATCACCGCGACGTCTACCTCACCGACGAAGAAAAGACTGAAAACGACCAGATCATGACGTGCTGTTCGCGCGCCAAATCTGCCCGACTGGTGCTGGCCATTTGAAGGGGTTCACCATGATTTCGATTCCTGAATTCAGAAACGGCATGTCATTGCTGGCCGGTGCGGTCAACGTGATCACCACCGACGGAGCCGCCGGCCTGGCGGGCTTCACGGCGTCAGCGGTCTGCAGCGTCACCGATCAACCGCCCACCTTGCTGGTCTGCATGAACCGATCGTCTTTCGCGCATCGTTTCTTTGTGGAAAACCGCTCGATCTGCGTCAATGTGCTGTCGGCCGCGCAGCAGGACCTGTCGGCCCTGTTTGCCAACCGCGATGTGACGATGGAAAGCCGCTTTGCGCAGGTGGCCTGGCTGCCCTTGAGCACCGGCGCGCCCGCCTTGGAAGGCGCGCTGGTCAACTTTGATGGCGTCATCACCCACATCCACGACGTGGGCTCGCACAGCATCTTCATCACGGAATTGCGCGACATTCGCCTGGCCTCTGAGAGTTCCCAGGGACTGGCCTACTTCAACCGCGCCTACCACCGCTTGGGCGAAGCGCAAGCCAGCGTCTGACAAGATCAGGGATAAGGTCGACCATTCACAGGCCGGCCAACACAGGCCCCCAGCGCTCAGCTCAAGCGGGGAGGTGGGGGGTGACCCAGTGACCGTGGGTTGCCGTGCGCTTGGAACTTGGTGTCAAGTTGACGCAACGGCGGCTGACTGCCACCAACCTGGAAGAAAGCCAGCACGCTGTCCAGGGCCTCCGTCTGACTTCTGAGGCTGTCGGCAGCAGCAGCAGCCTCTTCGACCAAGGCAGCGTTCTGTCGCAGGCCCTCATCAATTTCGCTCACCACACCATGGATCTGAGCGACACCCTGAGCTTGCTGGGCCGTGGCCTCGGAGATCCGGATGATCAGATCAGCCGCCAACTCGCTGGCCTTCACCATCGACGCCATCGTGCTGCGGGCCTCCGTCACCTGCACAGATCCGGCTTTCACGGTCTGCAGATTGCCCTGGATCAGATCCTTGATCTCTTTGGCAGCCTGGGCGGAACGCTGCGCCAAGCCTCGCACCTCATTTGCCACCACCGCGAAGCCCCGCCCCTGCTCGCCCGCTCTTGCCGCCTCCACCGCCGCATTCAGGGCAAGTATGTTGGTCTGGAAGGCGATTCCATCAATCACACCCAGGATGTCTGCCATGCGCCTGGAGGACGCCGATATGGCCTCCATGGTCTGCACGATGTGCTCTGTTTGCTGACCTCCGGAGCGCGCCTGCCGCGAAGCCTCACGCGCCTGCACCTGCGCCTCTTGCGAGGCATCAGCGTTCTCGTGCACCGCGTTGGCGATCAATTCAATCGAGTGCGTGGCCTGTTGCAATGCAACGGCCTGCCGCTCAGTGCGGCTGGAAAGGTCCAGGTTTCCCGCCGCGATTTCTGTCGAAGCCGCATGGATCGAGGCAGACGAACGTATCACCATCTCCATGGCTTCATGCATTCGCTCGACCATCCGTCCAAGGGCACTCATCATCCGCCCAGTCTCATTGTTGGCCTGTGCCCCGATGTGAAGGGTAAGGTCACCGGCTGCCACCCGGTCGGCCATGTGAACCGTGGTGTTCAAAGCCATGGTCACTGATCGGTAGAGCAGCACGCCAGCCAATGTCGCCAACACAGCGCCCACCAGCGCCGTGAGCCATGTGATGCGCCGACTCTTGTCGCCCAGTGTGACGATCTCGGCGAACGATTGATCCTCTGCTGCCTTTTGTTGCCTCGCGAACTCAAGGGCCGCTGCTTGACTTTGCTGAATCAAGGGATCCAGCTTGTCTTCAAAGACCTGGTTGACCTCATCGGTCTGCAGTTGCCGACCCAAGTCGATGACCTTGTCACGCGCAGAACGTGTGCTTTGAAGGGTCTGCTGGAGGCTTTTCAACGCTGTGGCATCTGCACTGCTCAGAGGCAGGGACAGCAGCCTCTTCAAAGCCTGATCGATCTCTGCACTGGCATTCAACGCAGAGGCAATTTCTCGCTCCACCTTGTCGGGCTCAACCTGCACCGAAAGACGGCGCAGATACAGCTCTTCAGCCTTCCCTGCCGATTTCAGCATCATCGCCAGCTCATAGCGTGCGCGGGCTTGCGCCACCGGGCCCTGCACCAGATCCTGGGACTGGACGGCTGCCCAGTAACTCATGGCACTTTGCCCCAGCAGAATCATCACCACCAAACCAAAGGCCACACTGAGCCGGTGAGCAATCGTCATATCTCGAATCCCGTGGATGACTTCGGACGGCCCTGCTACGATGAACAGTGGCGAAAGCCCCGACTGACGAGGCTGGAAATTGGAGCGTGGATCAGTCTTTCACCAGTCCCTGCTTGGACAGCAGCACCAGCTGCCCCTGCGCATTCACCACCCCCGCCGTCAGCCCCAGGTGATCGGGCCTCAC
>NZ_JBWKOU010000029.1:0-62751 GCF_059416245.1 Curvibacter sp. GW821-FHT09D12
TGAAAAAAGCGCGCCAGCCTGCGGCTGTGGGGCAGGTCGGGATTGGAGTCTGGGGAGTATTTCTTCAGCCTGTTAGGGCAACCCATGGGTCAACTTGACCTACTTCAGCCTACAGAGACAAGGAAGTCCAGCGAGGCGAGGAAAGACGCTTGACAGGTGCTAGTGGTCATTCTCCAAGTCCAACGCAGCAACGAACAAGTGATGCGTGATAACTGTGGCGTGCGGCTGCGCGCAATGGGTCCATCCCAAGCTGAGGAGCGGTTGACGCTGCCGAGCAGAGCAACTGCTAAGACTGGCTTATATGGACACCGCCCGGATTACAAGTGACTTGGATGCGTAAGGGATCGGGAGGCAGGGCTGCATTCTCATATCCGGCCTGTTGTGCAGGCGGTGCCTGCTGGCCCTGATGGCATTCGCTGATGAGGTTCCCATCTAACACTCGAGCTTGAAGCTCTCGGTTCTTATCGGAGTATCCCCATCACGGTCCAACCTGTCTGTCCCATCACACACTTGACGTCGCTTGCTCTCCTCAAACAGTAGTTTTCGAATTTCCGATCAAAGCCCCGTCATACGGTGCCCTGCCATGCATTGGGGTTCCAGGACTGGCCCTTGATGAGCACAGCCCAGATGGTGCGTGCCAGTTTGTTGGCAACTGCGGCGACCACCACGTTGTGTGGCCGGCGCTTGAGCATTTCCGTCAGCCATGGCCACGTGCTGCCTTCCTTGCATTTGAGTGCCACTGACCGTGCGGCATGCATCAGCAGTGTCCTCAGGTAGGCATCGCCTCGCTTGCTGATACCCAGCTGCCTGATGCGGCCCCCAGTCCCGGTTTGCCGAGGCACAAGGCCAACCCAGGCAGAGAACTCCCTGGCATCTTTGAACGCTTGCGGGTCGCCCATGCTGGCCACGACCGCCGTTGCGGTAAGTAGCCCCACGCGTGGAATCTGCGCGATGGCCTGGAACGAAGGGGATTCGCGCAATTGCTGCGCAAGCCTGCGCTCGATCCTATCAATGTCCTCAGTATTTTGTTTGATGCGTCGCACCTGCTCATCCAAACTGTCCATCAGCATGGCCGGCAAACGCTGCCTTGCTTCGTTCAACGTGTCTGGCAGCGCCAGGAGTAGTTGCATATGCCCTTCAGGCAGGACGATGCCGAACTCGTACAGGATTCCCCTCAGTTCGTTGGTTTGCATGATGCGCGACTTCATGAGCTGCACCCGAATGCGATGCAGCGACAAGACGACCTGTTGGGCCTCGGTTTTCACGAGTACAAAACGCATGCCTGGTTGTTGGCATGCGGTCCAAATGGCCTGCGCGTCGGCCGCGTCCGTTTTGTTACGTTGGACAAAGGGGCGAACTTTACGCGGGGAGATGAGCCGCACCTCATGCCCGAATCGCTGCAGCGAGCGAGCCCACTCGTGAGCTCCGCCACAAGCCTCCATCACGACCAGTGCTGACCCTGTCCCAGTTTCAGTACCGCTCAGAAGTAGAAACTTCCGGCCTCTCTGACATCGCAGTTGCTGCCTGCAGGCAGCAACTGCGGGCGAATTCAGCGGGTGTGGCCCACTCCAGCGCAGAGTGGGGACGACTCTCGTTGTAGTACCTGCGCCACGCTTCGATTTTGGTCTGTGCATCCGCCAATGACAAGAACCAACTCGCGTTCAGGCACTCCTGCCGCAGTCGACCATTGAAGCTCTCCACTGCCGCGTTGTCTGTCGGTTTGCCTGGCCGGCTGAAGTCCAACTCAACGCCGCGCTCGTAGGCCCATTTGTCCATCACCTTGGAGATGAACTCGCTTCCGTTGTCTGTCTTGATCGTGCCTGGTAGGCCACGTTGGACACAGACATCGCTGAGCGTTCGCACGACATCTTCCCCCTTCAAGCTCTGGCCAACCTCGATGGCCAGGCACTCCCTGGTGAACAGATCTACGACCGTCAGCATGCGCAGCTTTCGGCCATCAAACAAGGCATCGGCCACGAAGTCCATGCTCCAGATTTCATTCATGGCGTGGGCCAACTGCTTGGGCTGGCGCAACTTGGCCGCTTTGTTGCGCCGCGGCCTTTTCAGGCGCAGCGACAGACCTTCTTCCCTGTACAAGCGGTAGACACGTTTGACGTTGTCCCTGTGGCCCTCGCGGCGAAGCATCACGTGCACCCGGCGGTAGTCCTTCCCGTGGGGAGTAGTAGAGGAGGAGGTCGCAGCGCTTCAGGCGTTTTACCGGCGCCATCTTGCCGAGACCGGCCTGGGCAAAGCCTCTTTCAATGGCCACCTTCACACGGTCGCGACTCGCGACACCGATCCAGCAAGTCATTGCACGTTACCTGAACTTGATGCCCGCTCAACGACCAGGCGCCACGCGGTGGTAGGGCGTCCGATCAGCGCACTCAACTGCCGGCCTCCGTCTTCCAGTGCCCCCCTCGACGCACCCGTATCCGCGTCCGCGATGAGTTCGGCGACGGGTTCGGGTAGCTTCATGTCGATGAGCATGCGTTTGTAAGCGGCCTCGGGCATGTCCCTGTAGGCGACGGGTTTGCCGGCGGCGGCCGAGATCGCCCCAGCGAAGTCGGCCAGGGTATAGCTCTCGTCACCGGCCAGCTCATAGATGCGGCCGACCTGGCCTGCAGACGTCAACACGACGGCGGCGGCCTCGGCGAAGTCAGCACGTGTTGCAGTCGAGAAACGTCCTTCGCCTGCGCAGCCGAGCACTGCACCGTACTGAAGCGCCGGTGGAATGAGGTGCATGTGGTTCTCCATGTACCACCCGTGTCGAAGCAGGACATAGGGAACGCCTGACGCCTCAAGGATCGCTTCGGTCCGGCGATGGTCGTCACCGAAGCCGAGTGCAGACGTATCGGCGTGAAGCAGGCTTGTATAGGCCAGCAGCCCTACTCTCGCAGCTTTGGCCGCGTTGATGACATTCTCGTGCTGAGCGCAGCGTCCATCGTCCGCACTGGACGAGATCAGCAGCAGCCGGTCTATCCCATGAAACGCTGCGACAAGCGTGTCGGGCTGCGCATAGTCCGCGACGCGGATTTCGATACCCTGGACAACAAACTGCTTGGCGACCTCGTGATCCGGCGATCGGACGCCCGCCACGATACTTTGTGCGGGAGCCCGCTTCAGCAGTTCATGGATCACTAGGCGCCCGAGCTGCCCAGTTGCGCCTGTGACGAAAAGTTGAGATTGATTGGAACTCGCCATGGCTTTTCCTTAGGGGTTGGAATGAAGATCACTGAGCGCGAATGTGGTGATCTCTGAAGATGAAATCTTGCGACGGTCTCTTCTGATGTGCAGCACTCAAGACCTCACAACCGTATGAGGCGTAATCGTGTAACCAAAGGGGTCACGGAACGCAAAGTAGCGGCCGAACGGCCCGTCTTTTGGTGCGAAGACAATTTCTGTCCCGTGCTCGACAAGATGTTCATGTAGCGCATCAGCGTCGTCGCAACCGAACCAGATTGCGATCCCCTCTCCGAGCCCACCTGTCCCTTTTAGCTCCGCAATGGGCGTTCGAATAGCGAATGGAATTGGCTTTGTGTCGAAGACGACCGCGCCGGGAGGGCTAAAGGCGGCGACTGCCAGTCCAAGGACTTCTGCATAGAAAGTCCGCGCGGCTTCGAGATCTTTGGTTTGTATGCCGATGAAATCGGGTCCGATGAGATGAGACATTGCAGGGTTCCTTTGGTTAAATAAAGTAGCATATCAATGCACTGATACTAATATAAGGACACTGACATGTCTAGATCAAAAGTCTCCCCTGAAATGAGCGATCCGTATGCGACGATCGGCTTTGCGTTGAAGTTGGCCCAACAGGCCCTTCGCGCTCGGCTCGATGCAGGACTGCGAGAGATCGGCCTAACCACGCCTCAATATGCGGCTCTTACACTACTCAAGAAGGAGGCCGGGGCGTCGAACGCTGTGCTTGCGCGCCGCGCGTTTGTGACGCCACAAACGATGCAGGGCATCCTCGTTGCTCTTGAGCGTGCAGGTTTCATCTCGCGGACTGCACATCCTGAACATGGACGGGTTCAAATGACGGAGCTAACGGCATTGGGACGTGACGTACTGGAAGCAGCTGGTGGGATCGTGGCAGACGCTGAGACCCGTCTACAGAGCGCTTCTGCCCCGATCGACTCAAAGGCAGTCGCAGCGCTGCTACGACGACTCGCAGAGGCGCTCCGTTGATAGAGGAATCAAGGGGTGGCCCAAGAAGCATGAATCTTCGACCAGCTGGGTAGGCTCGAACACCTGCTTCTTGCTGCCCACTTTCAAGATGGACTTGGCCCGTCAATCCAAGTTCTCAATTCTTGAACAGGTCCAAATTGATTGCATTGCCCATCGCGGCATATCCCGCTGCGTTGGGATGCACGTTGTCACAGTTGAACTCAGGCTTGATGGTCTCAGCACCTGTCGTGGACTTTCCTCCACCGACCATCAGCCCATCAAAATCAATCACGCCGTCAAAGCGGCCAGGAGTACGAATCCAGGCATTCACCTCAAGCCGCACTTTTTCCTGTTCCGCCGTAAGACCTCCAGTTGGGGCACCACGGGGGATGATCGTCCCTGCAATCACTTTCAGACCACGTGCTCGGAGGCTGTCCAATACTTGCTGTGACCCAGCAATCAGTGTTGCCGAAGAAGCTCCACCTACGATGTCGTTGGTGCCTTCAAAGAAAATTACGTGACTGACGCCCGAAAGCGCCAGCACGTCTCGGTCCAAACGGTCTAACGCCGACGGTCCGAAACCTCCAGCTAACACAACACGATTTCCCAATATGCCCGCGTTAGCAACGGCTTTTCGCTGATCTTCGGGTAGGGCCGCGAGGCGATTGGCCAGAATGTCGGTCCAGCGTTGATATTGATCCATCACTGCGACGCCTCCAGTCAAAGTTCCACCGTTGGTCGTTGTGCTACAAAAGCCGTCCGTGATTGAATCGCCTAGCGTGACGATCGTTCCACGCATTGTTGACATGACGTCAACGGCGCCCACCCAGTAGACTGGGTAGGCGGCGATGGCTGTTCCCGTCAATACTGGATTCACGGGACTGAAGCCTTTCCCCTCCACTGAATTAGCCAAGTTGCCCTGTGCAATGAAGTTGTTGGTCAGGCCCAACGTGTGTGCACTC
This sequence comes from Curvibacter sp. GW821-FHT09D12, assembly GCF_059416245.1. NCBI lineage: Bacteria > Pseudomonadati > Pseudomonadota > Betaproteobacteria > Burkholderiales > Comamonadaceae > Curvibacter > Curvibacter sp. GW821-FHT09D12. The sequence goes on from NZ_JBWKOU010000029.1 coordinate 5,127, forward strand.
GCATCGGTTGCTGAGCTCGCATGCAGGCTGATGGCCAAGCGCTGGAAGGCATTTACAGGCAGATTGACGGCATCGCTCCAAGCCTGCGCACCAGGTGCCAGAGTGAGCGAGGCATTGCCATTGAAGGTCATTCGTACGTTGATGCCGTCGACCGTTGCACCAATACCAGCCACTCCGACATAGGCCGCAGAGAAAGTGACCGGCGCAGTGCCCACGGAGTTTTCAATGCGCACGCGCACTGCATTGCCTGCTGCCGTCGGACGCACAATCATTCTCACCGTACTGTCTGAAAGGTTCGCTGGTGTCTCAGGACGGTTGTGCGACGCAGCCCAGGATGTGAGCCAACTACCGCTGCTGCTGCTGCTGCCGCCGCAAGCTGATAGCAGCGTGGTACCGACCAAGGCCAAGGTGACCATCCACAAAGTCGACCAGGACGTTATTGGACTGTGGCCGCGCTGGCGCTCACCTCTAATTTGAGTATTGCTTTCCGTTTGGAACATACATTTCTCCATTGTTTGTCTAGCACGATTTGTATCAGCACACTGATATTAATATCAGCGCACTGATATCAAACGAGGACTAACCCGAAGACGAACGTTTGTATGGAGTCATCGGAGCGAGCACGGATTGCATCGGCACCGACGCTGTCAAGTGGCTGCGCTGATGTTGCTATCCGAGCCGCGATTTGCTTCGTTCCTGGATTAACGAACTGGCCCTCGACTCCCGGCAGCCCGTTGTCGGCAGGGCAGTCAGCGCACCTCGGCCGCCGGAACTGAAGAAGCTGGCGGTCCTTGAACCGTGCACTCGCGAGGGAAGTGCGCAGGTGGTTGCCCAGAAGCTTGGTGTGAGCAGGCCGACGTTGTACAACTGGAAGAATCAGCTTCTGGGGCGTGAGGCCCCTGCTTCAATGAAACACACCCATCAATCCCCGCAGCAACGAGAGCGCGACGAACTCGAGCTGCAAGTAGCTGCATTGCGCCGCGAGGTCCGGCAATTGAGGACCTCTTGAATAAGGTCCATGAACTGTTAAAAAAAGGCCTGGGCGTCAATCTGCAGCTCCTCAGCAACAGGGAGAAGGCACTGCTGATTGACGCCCTGAGAGAGCAATACGGCCTCCCAGAGCTCCTCGCGCAGGTAGGGCTGGCCCGTAGCTCGTACTTCTACCACCGGGCCCGTACAGCGGTGGGCGACAAATACCTCTAGGTCCGGCAGTCCATTACTGAGATCTTCGAGTCGAATCACCGGTGCTACGGCTAGGGAACAAGAGCAAGGAGCTCGGTGTGCAGATGGGAACCTCGTCAGCGAAAACCATCAGGGCCAGCAGGCTTACCAGCTTGCACAACAGGCCGGATATAAGACTGCAGCCCTGCCTCCTGAATCGTCACACACACGAGTTCTTGCAATCCGGGAGGCGCCCATATAAGACGTTCCCTAACTGACCTCCATGTAGATGAGCCCCAAATCGTATAACACGCCATCCGAAAGTTCGCACCGCCCGCCCACGATGGCTTGCGTTGGGACCTCATCCGCAGGTCAAATCTGTCTTGACGCATCGCTTTAAATGAAACATCATTAGTTACATGAAACGAGATAGCCGCCTGTCTTCCGTGCTGCATGCGCTGCTGCACATGGCCGAGCAGGATGGACCGGTCACCTCCGAGACCTTGGCCCAATGCCTGGGCACCAACCCCGTCGTCGTCCGGCGCACCATGGGGTATCTGCGCGAAGCGGGCATCGTTACGTCCGATCGCGGCCACGCGGGCGGATGGCGCATCCATGCCGACTTGGGCTCGGTCACCCTGCGCCAGTTGCACGAGGCGTTGGGTGAGCCGGCCGTGTTTGCCGTTGGCAACCGCAATGAGACACCGGAGTGCCTGGTCGAGCAATCGGTAAATGCCGCGCTCGAGGGCACGTTTGCCGAGGCCGAGGCGCTGCTCCTGAAGCGGTTCTCCGAAATTACCCTCGCCGATCTGGCCGCGGACTTTTCGCGACGGCACGCGGCTGCACGACGCAAAAGGAGTTGAGCATGCACCACGACGTCATCGTCATCGTCATCGACGGAAGCTACGCGGGAATAGCCGCGGCCATGCAACTGGTGCGGGCGCGCAGGTCCGTGCTCGTGATCGATGCGGGCGAGCGGCGCAACCGCTTCGCCAGCCATTCCCTCGGGTTTCTCGGCCAGGATGGTGTTGCCTCCGGCGAAATAGCGGCGAGCGCGCGCCACCAGGTCGAAGCCTATCCGACGCTGACGTGGCTTGAAGGCCGGATCGATGCCATCACAGGGCAGGTGGATGAATTCAATGTCACGACGTCCGATTGCGTATCGCACCAAGGCCGCCGCATCCTGGTGGCCACCGGCGTGGCCGACCAGCTACCTGCCGTCGAAGGCCTCGCAGTGCGCTGGGGCGAGGCGGTCTTCCATTGCCCGTACTGCCATGGCTACGAGCTCGGCCAGGGTCGCATAGGCATCGTCGCCACCGGCCCGATGTCCATCCACCAGGCTGAACTGCTGACTGATTGGGGCGATGCGACCTTGCTGGTCAACGGCGCTGTGGAACTGAGTCAGGAAGCCAGGTCCGCGCTGGAGCGACGGGCCGTGACGATCGAGGAAGCGCCCATTGGCAGGATCGAAGGAACGGCAGACGTGGTGATGGCCGACGGGCGGTTGCTGCGCTTTGCGGGTCTGTTCACCGCGACGCGCACATCTCCCTCCAGTTCTCTGGCCGAAGTGGTAGGCAGCGTGCTGGAAGAGACGCCCATGGGAGTTCAGGTGCGCACCGATTCCGAGAACAAGACTTCAGTCACTGGGATATTTCCCTGCGGCGATGTAGCGCGGGCGCCTCAATCCGTGTCGCTGGCCGTGGGCAGCGGCGCCATGGCAGGCACCCAGGTCCACCGTTCGTTGCTTTGGCCCGAAACCATCGCACCCGTGCAAACGGAAGGCGGCTGCCGATGACCCCGTTTTCCGACCCGGCGGCCGTATCGAGCTATGCAGAGAGAACCGCGAGGATAGTGCCCGGCCTTCGGGACTTGCACAGGATGGCGGGTGTACTGCTGGCCGAACGTGCGCCAGCTGACGCACGCATCCTGGTGCTCGGCGCCGGCGGCGGGCTCGAGCTGAAGGCCTTCGCCGAGATGCAGTCCGCCTGGCACTTCGACGGCGTGGACCCTTCTGCCGAGATGCTCGACCTGGCCCGCACGACCCTCGGGCCTATGACGCCTCTTGTGCGCCTGCACGAAGGCTATATCGACAGTGCGCCCATCGGGCCTTTCGATGGCGCGACCTGTCTTCTGACGCTTCACTTTCTGCCGCCGGTCGAACGCCTCGGAACCTTGAAGGAAATCCACTTGCGGCTCAAGCCCGGTGGCCCCCTTGTCGTTGCACATCATAGCTTTCCCAGCGAGGATCCCGTCAGGGACAGATGGCTCGCGCGCAATGCGGCGTTCGCGGCTGCATCCGGCGTGCCTATCGCACAGGCCGAAGGCAGCATCGCTGCGATCAAGGAGCGGCTACCCGTACTTTCACCCCAGCAGGATGCCGATCTGCTTCGCGAGGCCGGATTCACTCATATCGAACTTTTCTATTGCGCATTCACCTTCAAGGGCTGGGTCGCCCGCAGACCATGAGGGATCAGGCCAACTGGCCGCGTGGTGGCACGATGTCAGCCTCCGCATCGTCCTGGGCAGTTGCCGCCTTTTCTTTCCATGGCCTGCCGGTTCTTACCATGGCATTCAGAATGATCAGTAGCTTGCGCATGCAAGCCACGATGGCGACCTTTTTGGGCTTGCCTGCTGCTACCAGCTGCTCATAGCAGGTTCGGTTGTGCCGCATCACCACGATTGCCGCCATGTAGAGAGCGCTGCGCGCTGTTACCCGACCAGTCGCAGACATGCGCTCAGGACTGACGTACGGGCTTGGAAGCACCGAGGGATAACGAGCTACATGCTGCGGCCAATCGCCGGTGCCAAACGGCACCGGGCGCGAACGGCACTCCGATTACGTGGAATGGGATAAACAAGGGATCAAAGCCGGATGGCTGCGATTCGGCACAAAGCGTGGGGCGCAGCCCGCGAGCCCGACGGCGGCGCGCCGGGACGCTCGTTACGAACGACGACGGCATTCGCGGCAGGGATTTTCTGGGCGACAGCAGCGTAAAGATCAACGTTCATCTGCTGCGTCTGAATGGACACTAGAAGGCTATACCGTGCTGGCAGGCCATAGCGTTCCAGCACAGGCCGCGTCCGCCACCACCCTGCCGAAGGATAGACGGCGACGAAGCCACGGCTGGCTAATTCAGCAGCCGTGCCTTTCCAGACATCCTGGTGCAGCGATCCACGATGTCGTTGCCGTTCACCCAGTAGCCAGTTGGAATCAGAGGGATTCACTGGGGCGCCCTCATTCCCGCACACAAAGCCGACGCTGCGCCGGTGGCGTTGCTGGTGGTGAACAAGCGATTCAGCGGCTGGTTGTGGGTCGTCAGCACGTTCAGGCTGGCCATGTCAACCGCGCCAAGATCATCCTTGGCCGCATTGCCACCTTCCAGCACCACTTCGGGGTTCAACGGCCATGCTCGATCCCACGTTCTAGTTGTCGTTGTGAAGGGACTGAGGCCACCGGCTTCAGCGACTGGATTCAAGGACGCATGTCCTTCTGTGTCGATCTTGTCGGTGCAAGCGCCCACCGTGATCGCGTTCCATGCTTGGCCGGGGTCATGCACAAGATTGGTGGAAAGGCTACCAGGGCGCGCAAAAGCACCCTGATGCCAATGCCGGCGTGAATTGGAACGTGGCCACGCGCCCAGGCCAGCGCCGGGCGCTGGACAAGAATGACCCCAGGCAACGCCACATCGACGAAATCGAGCGCATCAAGTCACGCATCCGAGCCAAGGTGGAGCACCCGTTCAGGGTCGTCAAGCACCAGTTTAGGCACGTGAAGGTGCGCTACCGAGGGCTGGCCAAGAACACGGCGCAGTTGCACACGCTGCTTGCGTTGGCCAATCTGTGGATGGCAAAGCGCAAACTCATGAGAGTTGCGGCATGAGCGCGTCTGCTACACGCCAAATCGGCATGGGCGGCGCCGATTCGCGCCGGCAGTGGGCAAATCGACGGAGTTAGATGGGCTGTAAACCAGCGGCAATCCTTATGACCCGCCCACTGCCGCGTTCAACTCATATTTGTGCAGATGGCATGGACGTCTCCACCTACACCGCTAATGAACGCGTAGGCCTATGACCAGATTCAGGCAGGGCCTCGCGGTAACAGCATCAAAGTGCCAAAGTGGAAGTTCGTCGCAACCACTTGAAAACCGGAGGCCCCACCATGCAATCTTCCCCAGTTCTGCCTGTGATCGGAATGGATATTGCCAAGAACGTGTTCCAGCTCCACATCGTAGACGCCAGCGACAGGCGTGGTCGAACGACACAAACTCAGGCGTGATCGGGTGCCTACATTCTTTGCCAATTGTCAGCGGTCGCTCGTCGCGTTGGAAGCCCGTGGCGGCGCCCACCATTGAGCAAGAACGCTGCAGGCATTGGGGCATGAAGTGAAGCTGCTACCAGCCAAACATGTCCGCCCCTTTGTACTGCGCGACAAGACCGATGCACGTGATGCCCAGGCCATCTGAGTGGCAGCCCAACAATGGCTTTGCTCGGAATCCAACCAACACTACCTGCGTGAGGCCCGAAAGGAAGCCCGCTGGATGAAGTGAGGTGCCTCGGATTTCACGTTCATCGCTCAACGTGCAACCAGGCACGACGGAACTCACCATCAGTCACCATCTGCAGGCCGCAGGCACATTGGAGTTGCACGCACGTAACGGATGGCCTAGGGCCTGTTAACACAAACCACTCAGACCATCGGCAACCAGTACGAAGTTGAGGAAGCCCATGAACATCGCATCGAGTTTCTCAAATCGGGAAAAGACTCGTCGGTAGCCTTTAAGGCGGCGGAATAAGCGCTCGACTTCGTTGCGGCGCTTGTACATGGCTTTGTCGTATTCTCAGGGGTCAAGCCGTGTCCTGGTAGGAGGCACAACCGGGATGAACCCCAAGTCAAGAGCCAACTGCCACGTCTCGTTGCCTTCGTATGCGCGGTCCATGAGCAAGTGAATGGGACGGTTTGTCGGCCCCAGGCTTTGCAGAAGGCGCCGCCCCTCGGGCGCATCATGCGCTTGTCCTGGCGACAGGCTGAAAGTTACGACCGTTCGCGCATCCGCGGCAACCAGATGAATCTTGGTGTTCCATCCGCCCCGAGATTTGCCGATGGACTGAGGACCGCTTTTTTTAGTGCGCCGGTCCCGTCGGGGTGGACCTTGATGCTGGTCGAATCAAGTGAGACCGCTTCAATGCGGATACGCACCACCTGCTGGCGTTGCAGCTCTTCAAACATCTTGTCCAGCACGCCCACCTTTTCCCAGCGGCGCATGCGCGTGTAGATGGTGTGCCAATTACCAAATCTCTTGGGTAGGCCCCGCCATTTGCAGCCATGCTCGGCGACGTAAAGCATCGCGTTGACGACCTGAAGGTTTGTCATGCTCACATTGCCACGCTGAGTGGGTAGGCAGTGTTCGATGCGCGCAAATTGTTCGGGCGTTATCTCCATGTGGCGAGTTTCACCGATTCCATACGTCTTGGGAATTAGTGTTAACACGCCCTAGTCCTCCGACTCGGTCAACTGTTGCGTTCCTTGAGCAACGGCCTACCGAGCCTGCTCGAACCTTTCAAGCTGAATATAGCTGCCCATGACATCGGCATGGAACAGAGCGGAAAGGTGACATGGAGAGCATTCACAAAGCAGTGGCGTTGGACAGCAACGCCTCCGCCGCTCATGGGTGCTGAGGCGAAACGGGGCTTCTGCCAGTCATGTCCATGGTGATCACCTCGAATCTTCCTGCTGAAGGATTCAGCAGCTCAGTGGAACACCCAGATCCGCCCTGGAATGCGTTTTGCGCTTTTTCGGCCTATTTCAAGCTGCCCATACCATGTCAATCCCCTATTTTCGGGTAAACAATACCATTTAAAATGGTATTTATGATAAATTCGGTTCAAGTCAAACTTGACCTAGCACTAGTATGTTTCAAATTCCTCAGTATGAAACAGCGAGCCCGCACCTGCGCGCTCTGTTGATCCGCCGCACCTGGGTTGGCATCGGTATCCTGGGGGTTTGTCTGGTGGCACTATCTATGTTCTGGCTTTACACAAGTCAGGCCAGCTTGAAGGCGCAGGCGTTTGGAATCGCCCGCAGTACTGCGCAGAGTCTGCAGAAGGCGATTGCGCTGGATTTACTGCGCCTGGACAGCGTCCTGGCCCGTGCCGAGTTGGCCCAACCACGGCATGCAGCCCCTCTGAGGGGGAAGTTAGTGCCGTTGCGCCAGATTCATGACACGCTGGACCGGGAACAGGGTCTGCTGGCTGTTGGGATTCTTGACTCAGCTGGTCAGCGAATCGGCCTAGCTGCACTGGAGGAGATTCCTGACTTGCCCGCGCTGGAGCATGAGATTTTTGATGCATTGCAGGCGTCTCGCTCGACGAAGCTGACGGTGCTGTCCCTGGTTCAACTGGCAGCGCCCAAGAACACCTGGGTGCTTCTGTTGGGTCGACGCAGGGTGTCTGCTGAGGATGGCGACGGCGGTGGTGAAGGGGCGGTCTATGGCCTGCTGGCCACCGCCCATTTTCAATCATTGATGGATTCGGTTGCACTGGGGCCACAAGGCGCCATTAGCCTGCGCTACACCCCCTCGATGCGGCTGCTTGCCCGCGAGACCTTCGAGCCGGACGATGATGCGCCAGAGCCGATCGGGAGCTTACGACTGTCCGACGATTTTCTTCGTGCATTGGCTCGCCAGACAGCTTCGGGCGAATTCACCGCCCACACCGCCATCGACCAAATCGAGCGCAACAACGTCTACCTGAGCGTGCCCCAACAGCCGCTGACAGTCATTGCTGGAGTGGCCACGGCGGGCTATCTGCGCCTTTGGCATCTTCAGGTGCTGCAGGTGACAGTATTGGCAGTGTTGGCAATTGGCGTGATCGCCTGGTGTGCCTGGCTGATCTATCGCGCCTGGGACCGCGAATCCACCCATGCCCAGGCCCTAGCGCGCCAGGGGCAACGCATCCAGGCGCTGCTGCGGACTGCCAGCGACGGCACCCATGTTCTGGATTCGAAGGGCACCCTGGTGGAGGTGGGGGACACTTTTTTGACATTGTTGGGCTATCGACGCGGGCAGTTGATCGGGCGTTCGGTGTCAACCTGGCTGCCGGGCTTTAGCTCGAGGCACGTGATGGTCTGGGGCAAGGTGCTTGATCGGCGGCCGAGCCTGCGTCGCGAAACCCTCTACCGGCGGGCCGACGGACAACAGATCTGCGTTGAGATCTACGCCTCCAAAGTGACAATCGATGGACAGGCTCTGGTATTCTGTTCGGCACGGGACATGACACACCGCAACGAACTGCAAGCCCAACTCAAGGCCTCCAACGACCGCGCCCAAGACCTCTGGGACAACGCGCCTTGTGCTTATCACGTGATGGATGAACAAGGTGTTTTTTTACAGGTTAATGCCACAGGTCAGCGCTGGCTGCAACAAGCGCCCGAAGATCTTATCGGCCGCCGGTCTTTGGCCGACTTCCTGGATGGCGCAGACCAGCAGGCCTTGGCGGGCCTGCTGGACAGGGTCAAGACCGAGGGCCGCGCCCAAGACATCGAAGTGAACTTGCAGCTTGCACTTGGCGCGCCCCGACGCCGGGTCAGCCTCAGTGCAACCGCCATAGCCGAGGGGCTGGAGCCTCGCTGGCAGATCCGCACGGTGATGCATGACATCACCAGCATGTACTACCTGAAGCAGCAGCTTGATGGCCTAGTCAATGAACAGCAAGCCATGCTTGACAACGACCTGATCGGGATCGTAAAGCTGGTGGACCGAAAGGTGATCTGGATGAATCGGGGGATGACTCGGATCTTCGATTTCGATCAGAGCGAGCTGGTGGGGCAGCCGATACGCGCACTGTATGTCGATGAGGCCGCCTATGTCCGGGTCGGCGAACAGGCCTACGCCAAGTTGGAAGATCATGGCCGCTACCGCACCGAAATCCAGATGCGCAGCAAGAACGGGCAAGTGCTCTGGATCAAGGTGTTCGGCAGCTATCTGGCGGGCAAGGATGGCGAGTCGCTATGGTTGCTGGAAGATGTCACCCAAGCCCATCTACTGTTCGAGAAGATTGAGGCCCTGGCCTATCACGATGGCCTGACGGGCCTGCCCAACCGAAGAATGATGACGGATCGATTGGAGATCGCAATTGCGAACGCGCGCAGAAATGGGTTAGTCATTGGCGTGTGTTTTCTCGACCTAGATGGGTTCAAGGCCGTGAATGACCAACACGGCCACGAGGCCGGTGATTTACTGCTGCGGGAGATAGGCCGAAGGCTTGAACAAGAACTTCGGCCGGCGGACACGGTATGCCGTACCGGTGGCGATGAATTCGTACTGATTCTGAACCCCCTGGCGGCCAAGCCGGATCATGAGCAGGTCTTGAACCGCGTGTTGGCCTGCGTGCGCCGCACCTTTGTGCTGGACAGCGGCGTCGAGGTGCGGGTAGGGGCCAGCATTGGTGTGTCCTTCTTTCCAGACCACGGCAACACGGCAGACATGCTTCTGCGCAAGGCAGACCAGGCCATGTATGAAGCCAAGGCGAGTGGTCGGGGACGGATTTGTGTGAAGGCGCTGCCCTTACCCACGGCCAGCAACCCAGTCAGGACTGACGAGGTACCTGCGCCCTCCGCAGCCGACTGAACGCGGCCTCAGAGTATCGCTCTGCTCTTCCCGTCCGCTAACACCAAGTTTCACGCTCGGACTGAACGCTCCAGATCGGCACCCTGGCGGGCGTAGATCTGCAACAGGCAATACAGCGGCGTGTGATCGGCATACATGCTCATCAGCACATGGACCAGCAGGCCAGCACCAGCCATGCAGCGATTAACAGGACGCCTGCCGGCGCGCACCTGGCGTGCAAACCGGTGAGCCAAAGAGGCCTCCAACTCTTGCCAGGGCATGCGGTTGGCAAGCACCGCCAACGGGTGGCGCAGATCAATCATCTGGTCAAGGCGGTTGCGGAAGAAGTCAGCGGTCATGGTTGATCGGGCCTCAGGCAAAACTCCCAGGAATTGGGCTGTGGTGAATATTAAATTGGGAGTTCTGGGCTGAGGCAATGGCCTGCGGGGCCAATGTTCATGCGGGTTGCTGGGGTTTGGCAGGGACGACGAGGTACGCTCGGTGGCCTATCAGCTCAAGGTGGCAAGGTTCCCAGCCTATCGAGACCTGACGGGCTTCAACTTCAGCCACAGCGAGGTCAATGAAGCCTTGGTTCGGCAGTTGCACCGCTGTGAGTTCCTGGAGGATGCCAACAACGTGGTGCTCGTGGGCGGACCGGGCACGGGTAATACCCACATTGCCACAGCCCTGGGCGTGCAAGCGATTGAACATCACCACCGCAGGGTGCGGTTCTTCTCAACGGTGGAGTTGGTCAACGCATTGGAGGACGAGAAAGCTCAAGGCAAGGCTGGACAGCTCGCTCACCGGCTGGCGTATGCCGACCTGGTGATTCTGGATGAGCTGGGCTACCTGCCCTTCAGTGCCTTTGGTGGGGCACTTCTGTTCCACCTGTTGTCCAAACTCTACGAACGCACCAGCGTCGTGATCACCACCAAACTGAGCTTCAATGAATGGGCCATCCATTCTTCTCAAGAAGGAGAAAGCAACCCGTGATGCAGCAGCATGGTTTCAAAGTCAGCGGCAGGCACTGGCCTGGAAAACCAGTAACCCTGCATTTCGTCGCATTGGTTGTCGCGTAGATAGTCAAGTTGCTCCCGAGTCTCGACGCCCTCGGCGATGACCTTGAGCTTCAAACGATGGGCCAGGTCCAGGATGGCCGCAGCGATCAGGGCGGACTCGCGATCTGTGGCAATGGGTCTGACAAAAGACTGATCGATCTTGAGCGTATCGATGGGAAATCGACTCAGGTAGGAGAAGCTTGAATAGCCGGTGCCGAAATCATCAAGCGACAGTTGCACTCCCAGGTTCTTGAGCTGGTGCAATGTGCCAATGGTACGCTCCGGGTCGTCCATCAGCATGCTCTCCGTCAACTCCAGTTCCAGGTGTCCGGGCGCAATGCCGTGCAGACCCAAGGTCGCGCTCACCACTTCGGTCAGATCCCCCGAACGGAATTGTCGGGCAGAGACATTGACCGCGACCCGGCCAAATTGCCAGCCCAGGTCGATCCAGTGCTTCAGTTGACGGCAGGCTTCGTCCATCACCCAGGCACCGATAGGAACGATGAGTCCCGTCGATTCCGCCAAAGGGATGAATTGCGAAGGCATCACCATCTTGCCATTCGAACGGCGCCACCGGATCAAGGCCTCGGCACCGACAATGCGCCCGCTCTTCAACTCGATCTGAGGTTGGAAATGGAGCTGCAACTCGTGACGCTCGATGGCTTTTCGCAGTGCGCTGTCCATGTCAAGCCGGGCACGCGCGTCCATGTTCATGGCCGAGGTACTGAAGCAGAACTGATTGCCGCCCTGAACCTTGGCCTGTTGCAGCGCGGTGTCGGTGTCCCGCAGCAGTTCTGCCGCGGTCTCGCCATTGTCGGGATACAGGCCAATACCCAGGCTCGCGCTCAGATAGACCCGCTGTCCATCCGCCATCTCAAAAGGCGCAATCAGGGCCTCCAGGATAGTCTGCGCAATCTGGGCCGCGATGCTCGGTGTCGGAATGGTCTCCAGAATCAGCAGAAACTCGTCCCCGCCCAGTCGGCCGAGGGTATCGGACTCCCGGACAAGCGCATCCAGGCGCTGCGCAGCGGCCTGAATCAATTGATCACCCGCTTGATGGCCCAGACTGTCGTTCACGGTGTTGAGTCGGTCAAGATTGATGATCAGGACCGCGACCTCATGCCCAGCTCTGCGCGCATGATCCAGGCTGTGCTCCAGACGTGACAGCAGCAAGAGTCGATTGGGCAATTGGGTCAGGGCGTCGTAGTGGGCCAGACGGGCCAATTGCTCTTCATTGCGTCGAAGTTGACTGATGTCCGTCAGCATGCCGACGTAGTGGGTCGGCTGTTGCCTGGCATCGAGTACCCGGGAAATGGTCATCCAGGCGGGATACAACTCGCCGCCGCTGCGGCGATTCCATATCTCGCCCTGCCAGTGGTTGCTCTCTTTCAGGCTCGCCCACATCCCCTGGAAGAACTCGGGGCCGTGTCGATCCGAGCGCAGCAGGCGCGGGTTCTCTCCCAGCACCTGTTGCTCGGAGAATCCGGTGATCTCTGAAAAGGCCTGGTTCACAGCCAGGATGGCGCAGTTGGCGTCGGTGACGATCACACCTTCGCGCGCCGACTCGAACACCGTGGCGGCCTGACGCAGCCGGGCTTCGTTGAAGTGGCGTTCGGTCACATCCTGGGCCATGCCCACAAACAGTCTGAGACCATTTTCCCCCACAGCGGGTCGACCGCTTTCTTGAACCCAACGCACGGAGCCATCAGGAAATTGCATCCTGTATTCCAGCGCGAAATCCAGCTGAGCCCTGACGGCATGGCGCTTGGTCTTCTGCACTTGCGCCCGATCCTCCGGGTGCACAGAAGACAGGTAGGACTCGGCGTCCAGACAGAGCGAAGCGGGCGTCTGGCGCCAGATTCTTTCGCAGGCCGGACTGACATAGCTCAGTTGGCCAGAATCCCCCTCTGACAGCCAGAATACCTGCGGGATGGTGTCGGCGATGTGGCGAAAGCGTTCTTCGCTGTGCGTCAAGGCCCGCTCCGCCGCCTTGCGGGCATCAATGTCCTGGATCACCGAAATGAAGTGCTCGGGCTGCCCTTCAATGTCTCGGACCAAGGACACCGTGAGCTGGATCCACACCACCTGACCGTCCTTGCGCAGATAGCGCTTCTCCAGCGAGTAATGGTTCAACTCACCCGTCAGCACACGCCCGGCCTGGGCCACATCGCGGTCAAGATCATCGGGATGGGTGATGTCCTGGAAGCTGAGCCTCAACAACTCATCGCGCGGGTAGCCGACGATGTCGCACAACTTCTGATTGACCCGCAGCCAATGGCCATGGGGTGCGACATGGGCCAGGCCCACAGCCGCTTGTTCGAAGGTGGCCCTGAAACGCTCCTCCAGGCTGTGCAGACGGCGCCCCACCCGGCGTCGTTCCTTGAGCAAGCCACCGACGCGCGCCAGCAGCTCGTCCACCGAAAAAGGCTTCTGCATAAAATCCTGGACGCCCTGCAGCAGCAGGTGCGAGCGCAGGCGATCATCGGCCTTGGCGGTCAGCATGACAATCGGAGAGTCGTCAAGCTCAGGGTGTTCGCGCAAGGCATGGACCAGTTGTTCACCGTCCATGCCCGGCATCATCACGTCGGAAACGATCAGGTCTGGCAGCCGTTCCAGCGCCATCTGCAGGCCTGCCACACCATCTCCGGCTTGAACCACCCGACAGGAAGCGCTCAGCACCGCAGCGATGAAGGCGCTCATGTCCGGGTTGTCTTCCACCACCAGAACCAAGGGGCGTCTGTCACGACCACCGGCCTCGGACTCTTCTCTGTCGTCGGTCTGCGCCACAGGGGAATACTCCGGCGTGGGCGCCTGGACCGGTTCAGGGCGCGCAGGCTCGACAGTGACCCCCTGGGGGGCCTGCAGAGGAAGCCTGACCTGGAAACAGGCCCCCCCTTCGGGGGCTTGGCTCAGGGTGACCGAGCCCTCATGCAGCAAGGTGAATTCCTTGACGATGGCCAGACCGAGTCCGCTGCCTCCGGAGCCGCGTACTGGGCTTCCGTCGAGTTGGCGGAAGCGTTCGAACACGGCCTCTTGATGCGTTGGCGCAATCCCAGGACCACTGTCGCCTACCCTGCATACCGCAAAGCCTTCCTCCTGACGCAATGCCAGGCTCACGATCCCCCCGTCCGGGGTGAACTTGAAAGCATTCGACAGAAGATTCAACAGAATCCGTTCGCATTTGTCCCCATCGAACTGGCCCCAAAGCGTGCCGGGCAGGTCCAGGCGGAAGCGGATTCGATGGTCCTCAGCCAGGGTTTCGAAGTTTGCAGCCAACCTGCGAGCCAGTGACGCTAAGTCCAATTCACTGTATTGCAGTCCCAATCGGCCGGCATCCAGCTTCGCGATGTCCAGCAAATCGTCGACCTGACGGTGCAGGAACCGTGCATTTCTCTGCATCATGAGCAGCGCTTGGCGCTCTGAGTCGTTGAGCCTTGGGGAAGCCAGCAATCTGCCAAGTGGCCCCAGGATCAAGGTGAGAGGAGTTCGCAGCTCATGGCTGACATGCGCAAAAAAACGGGTCTTGAGATCGTCCAGCTCTCGAGTCTGTCGGTACAGACGATCCAGAACTGCATTGGAGGTCTTAAGTTGGGCATTGGCATCGGCCGCCTCGCGGGTGCGGGCAATGATGTCGGCCTCCTGAGCCAATGCCCCAGCCACCGGCTCCACCGTCTGCACGCCGTCTGCTAGCCGTTGTTTCAGTTGCAGCAGTTCGGTCACATCCTCGACCCGGTGGATGATGTGGATCAGAAGCCCCTGCTCATTCACGACCGGGGTATTCAGGGGACTCCAATAGCGAGTCTCGAACCCGCCGCCTTCCGACTCCGGGCGGCGGATATCGTATTTTTGCACCGGCATCGCGTCGGCCTGTGCGGTCTGTAGCACCCGGACGAGTGAAGCACGCAGATTGCGCACGCCCTCGGTGGCCGGATCATCCGGGTTGTCAGGAAAGACGTCGAAGATTCCCCTGCCAAGAATCACTTCCCGCTGCGTCTTGGTGGCCTGCGCGTAGGCCTGATTGACCGCGACGATCCGCAGATCGGTGTCCAGAACAAGGAAAAGCCCAGGAGCGCCATCAAACAGCCTTTGGTAATCCACGGGCAACGCCGCTCCAGTCGCTTCAGATAAGCCCAACCCATCCATACCACTCCCTATCCACTTCGGCTTCAATCCGACGTAGGATCAGAGCATAGACCCACACGTTTGTTGGTGCCAGTGCAATCGTGATCAGCTGCGCTTTAGACTGGCTAACACGACCGGTCCACGAACCGAGAACAGATGATGGCTGCGGCCAACGTGAGCAAGGCTTGATGGATATCGAGCCGTCTTTCGAATCGGATCCTCAGTTTTCCAAACCCGCCAAACCAGGCGTGCGTGCGTTCGTCAACCCAGGGGTGTTTTCCCAGCCGTTGACTGCTTTCAACGCCTCGACGGGCAATCCTGCACAAGATGCCTTTGGCCTTCAAATAGGCCCGGCAACGACGGTAGTCGTAGCCCTTGTCCGCATGCAGTTTTCTGGGGCGTTGGCGTGGGTGACCCGGCAATCCTCTCAGCGCTGGGATGACGTCAATGCATGGCTCGAACAGCATTGAGTCGTGCCGATTGGTCCCGCTGACAGTGCGCTTGCGAGGGCCTCCCTTATTGGATGGAACACAGGCGGTGATCAGGGGCTGTAGCTGCTGCCGCAGTTCTTTGCTTACGGGACGTCGGGCCATGGGGGCGCAGAGCATAACTGCTCCGCAGGCCTTCAGGAGTGAGTAGCGTTAGCCGTTCTTAATTTGAACAAATTTGAAAATGACAGAATGATATTGGTCGCCTTAATTTATCCAAATTTATATGAAAGAGGGCAATAAAGACCAATATCATTCCAAATATAAATAAATACAGCTCTTTAATTAGTCGTCCCTGCCAAACCCCAGCAACCCGCATGAACATTGGCCCCGCAGGCCATTGCCTCAGCCCAGAACTCCCAATTTAATATTCACCACAGCCCAATTCCTGGGAGTTTTGCCTGAGGCCCGATCAACCATGACCGCTGACTTCTTCCGCAACCGCCTTGACCAGATGATTGATCTGCGCCACCCGTTGGCGGTGCTTGCCAACCGCATGCCCTGGCAAGAGTTGGAGGCCTCTTTGGCTCACCGGTTTGCACGCCAGGTGCGCGCCGGCAAGCGCATCGAGGACATGGTTTTGTTCGGCCCCAGCGTCTCAGTGGTGGGCTCGGGTGTGGCTGCGGCAGGTCGCCCACTTTTGCCCACCCGGCTGATGGTGGCTCTGCTGTACCTCAAGCATGCCTTCAACGAAAGCGACGAAGAGGTCGTACAGCGCTGGGGTGAGCCATCATCTGTTCTCGGTTCGTGGACCGGTCGTGTTAGCCACTCTTAACAAATGCACGCATTTTTATTTCATGATTTGCAAGCTTCATCCATCACAAGTTAGCAGCGAGAAAGCTGGACTGGGCTCAAGTCCTTATTTTCTAGATGCTATCTGGCAAATTGCTTATAGGCATAAAAAATCTGCTGCTTTCTCATTGCAGTGCCTTGCCATATTGAGGCGAGGGCCATAAGCCGTGCGGACGCAAAAGCATGGTGACGATCATGGTCATCGCGATGAACAAGGGGCGAAGAATGCCTGCATCCAGTCGTCCATCTGTCATGGTTTGAAGGGGGCCGGTGACATAACGAAGCACCTCCGGCAGCGCCGTCAGTAGAACGGCCCCCAAAATCACACCAGGGATATGACCGATGCCGCCGAACATCACCATGGCAACGATCATGACCGACTCCTGCAGGCTGAAGGCTTCGGGGGATATGAACCCCTGGAACGTACCAAACATGGTCCCCGCGATGCCTCCAAAACCGGCCCCCATCCCAAAGGCGAGCAGCTTCATGTTTCGGGTGTTGACCCCCATGGCCTCGGCGGCAACTTCATCGTCGCGAATGGCCTTCCAGGCTCTGCCTACACGTGAATCCTCCACGCGGTAACAGATGACTGCCGTCAGCGTTGCCAGTACCAAGAACAGGTAGTAGTACAGGGTGACCGAAGCGACTTGGCAGCCTGCGAAGGACAGCGGCCTACCCAGATCCAGACCGAAGATGCGGATTGAATCGATGGGACCGACTCCTTTGGCCCCGTTCGTGATGTTGACCGGATGGACCATATTGACAACCAGGAGTCGCACGATCTCCCCGAAACCCAAGGTGACGATGGCCAGGTAATCGCCACGCAGTTTGAGTGTGGGGACTCCTAGCAACACACCCAAGCATGCGGCAAGAATGGCACTCAACGGAACGGTAATCCACCATGGCATATGCAGCCCTTCTGGGAACACGGCTGCGATCCAGGCAAAGTTTTCAGTCAGATGCGGTGACGCCAACAGGGCGAACGTGTAGGAGCCCAGCGCATAAAAGGCCACATAGCCGAGATCCAACAGTCCGGCGAAACCCACCACGATATTCATTCCCAGAGCCAACATCATGTACAGAAGACAGGTGTCGGCAATGCGGACCCAGTGGTGACCAAAGTATTGCAAGACCAGAGGAAGCAGCAGGAGTGTCGTTGCGCCTGTCCATTGAACAGGCCAAGCATCCCGATGCTCATGCTTCTGGCGCGCTTGTGTTTGGATGGATCGTGCGCACGTTGAGACACTGGCTTCGTCGCCGGCAGCCTGCGTTTTTCCGTCCGCTTTGAAACCGATATGGATGGACGAGGAACCAATCTGACGTCGTTGGCGATCTCTCATGACCGCCAGCCTGCAGGTGTATCCATTACGGAGCGGTACATGAAGCGCCAGCCAGCGCGAAACTCAGGAGGGACCTCTGTGCCTTCGTATGCTGGGCAGTCTGCAAATCCATGGGATTCGTATAAGCGGTGCGCCTTTGTCATGAACGGGGCTGTGTCGAGACAGACTCCGCCAAATCCCAGGCCTCTTGCGTCCTCAATGAGGCGCCTCAGGGCCTGCTGCGCCAAGTGCTTGCCCCGGTATTGAGGGCGAACATAAATACGTTTGACCTCAGCAATGTCGCCGTGGGAAGAACGCAAGCCACACATTCCGGCGACATTTTCATCCAACATGATCAGATAGAACACCCCCCTCGCTGCTTGGTCAGCGCAAATCTGATGAATCACACCGGTGCTGTCCTTAGGGCACAACAAGCCGGCCTTGCCATGCGCAGAATCTCCTAGGCATCGCTCTATTTCGCGATGGACCCAGGACATGTACTCACTATGGAGGCTCATGAGTGCATCCCAGTGGACGCCAGGATCAACAAGGACGAATAGAGGGCGTGGCATGCGCTTCTGACACTTACAGAGGTTGGGTAGTGATCTGCAAATGTTAGAGTGGATCGAATCAATCGAAAATATGCATTTCCTCCATTCATAACGGAAGGAATATCCGTAATAAGGAAAACGTACGTTGATGGACAAACTCAGTGGCCTGCTGGCCTTTGTGAAGACGGCGGAGCTCGGGAGCTTCGTCGCTGCAGGTCGCGCTCTTGAAATATCGGCGTCAGCAGTTGGCAAAGGCGTGGCTCGGCTCGAGAAACAGATCGGCGTGCGACTGATGCAGCGCAGTACGCGTCGCATCCAGCTAACCGACGAGGGACGGCTATTTCACGAGCGCTGCCGCCGCATCCTTGATGATCTTGACGATGCGCAAGCGATGCTCTCGCATGCAAGGGATGCGCCCCGCGGCAAACTGCGCGTGAGCGCACCCATCGTTGGACACCACTTTCTATTGCCTGTGATTGAGGACTTTCTGGCTCGCTATCCGGAGGTGGAGCTCGATATCAACTTCAGCGACCGTACCGTGGATCTGATCGATGAGGGCGTCGATGTCGCGATCCGCAGCGGTGATCTGCCCGACTCCCGACTTGTGTCCCGGCCACTCAACGTATTTCGACTGCTGTTGTGCGCGTCGCGCGGGTATTTGGAGCGTCATGGCACACCAATGGTGGCACGTGACCTGGAGCGGCATGCCGTGATTCGCTTTCGTCACCCAGATTCGGGAAAGTTGCTGGAGTGGCCTTTGTTGCAGGCCACAGACTTTACGGAGGCCCGTCTGCGCACCGTGCTGGCCTGCAACAACGTGGAGGCAATTTTCGGAGCTGCCGTACGTGGCCTGGGCATAGCGTGCATGCCGGATTTTCTGGTCAGAGAGGCACTTGCCGATGGCCGGCTTCAAAGTGTGCTCCCCGATCAAGTCGGGGGCGGTGGCCAGTTCAAAGCGCTGTGGCCTTCCAGTCGGCATTTGTCTCCCAAAGTGCGTGTATTTGTCGATCACTTGGATGCACAGCTATCTTCGACGAACGTTCAGTAAAGTGATGCCAATAGGGGCTGTGGCGTAGCTCTGTTCCGGGTTGAGATCATCATCTCCATCACACGGTTCATACAAAAGAACCATTGCGTGGTCAGTTTTGGAACAACTGCAAAGACCCCAACGGGCCGAGGCTGTGTGGAAACGCCCGTGGTCTTCGTAAAATCTGATCACCCGTACGGAGTGAGGTGGCGCATGAAGGGATTCATCAACGGCGAGGACCGAATGAGTATTCCGACCCGTTCAACCGCTAACAGGCCATTGAAATACCTGCGGTACAGGCAAGTTACCGGCACGAACTCGTCGAGCTTGACTGTGCTGAACAAGGCCTCGTTGTAGCTATCGGCTCCTCGCATCTTTCTTCCTTTAAGCAGGTGCGTCATTGGCCTGCATCCTCGCCGATCCATGCACGACGCGCCAGTTCTTCGTATGCAATGGGATAACCGCCCCCACCCGTAACGGCATCGACGTGTCAAAGTGGAGACGTTGATCAACCACTTGAACCGAGAGGGGCGTCCACCATGAAGCTGTCGGCTGTTGGCATCGACCTGGCGAAGAACGTGTTCCAGGTCCACGGAATCGACCAGCACGGCAAGGTGCTGGTGAAGAAGCAGCCTCGCCGCGACAAGGTAGCGTCATTCTTCGTGAACCTTCCGCCTTGCTTGGTCGGGATGGAGGCTTGCGGCAGTGCCCACGACTGAGCGCGCAAGCTCCAGGGGATAGGTCATACCATTCGGCTGGTGGCGCCCCAGTGTTGGCGCCAGTGCAATCGTGATCAGGTCAAGATTGCATCGGCACCAACACCATAGAGAATCGGGACTGAAGATCAACAATCGATGCGCCCCCAACCTGCGACGACACATATGAAGTGCCCCTGGATCCCCGAACGCAATGAGCGATTCTCAAGTAATGCTACATGAGGCTGAAACGGCTGGATTGCCTCAGCAAGGTATGGTCACGCGCATTTTTCCCCCGGTCTTGATCGATGAAGAACCACTGGAATCCAACCAAGCAGACAAGCCCAAGCGCCGCCGTGGTCGACCACCAGGATCAGCCACCCGAGTCGTGCATGCACACGTGACGGCCGACGAGTTTGCCGTGCTGCGTGCGGTGGCCCAAGGGGTGGACATTGCTGCCGCGGCTCGTCAGTACCTACTCTGGCCAGGCCGGGTGCCCGAACGCCCCGCGTTGCTAAAAATCTACAGCGACTTGTTGTGTCGCGTGGAGGCCGGGGCTCAGGCATTGCCAGAGAACATGCTCGCCCGGCGTATGGTTCGAGACCTTCTCAACCATCAAACCGTGGTGCTCGGTGGCATCACTTCTTCTGACCAGGTCGCTGATGCTGCTCACGCGGTTGCAGCGGCTTCAGCGACTACACCCGGCCATTCAACGAGTCGGATCGCGACCACTTCGTCCTCGACCCCGGTCCAGTCCCCTGAGACAGCTGGCATAACGCCAATCGACCTTGACTCCGCGACAAAGATGGCAGCGTCAACAGCCACTGCTCAATTTCCTGCGGCCACCAGAAAACTCAACCTTCCCACATTGGAGGAGTTCGCAGCCCAGTTCGACGAGGACATGTACAGCGAAGCGGAATTGCTGGAGTTGTACGAGGAGGAGTACCTCAAAACTCAAACCGAGCTTGTCGCGCCACCAACCGCATCTGCGCAGAACGCACAAGCCGACTCCCTGATCATTTGCCAGAGTCCAGCTCAGGCCCCCTTCTCCCCTACCCGGACTGCATCAACCTCAGCGCTTGACGCTGTCTCAACAGCCGACCAGCCAATCGAGTCTCCCGGTGCTTTGGCGACGAAGTCACTTGCAGCTCGAATCGAGATTCAACTCAAGGCAATCAACTGGCTCGATGACCGCTTGGGAAGTCGCCCCGCCAGAGAGCACCATGTTGATCAGTGGGTGCGGCTCAATGAAACGCAGCGCCAAGCCTTGCGTGAGGCCGGCGTCATCAGCCTCGGTGACCTGGTGGACTGGATGTCTCTTCAGGGGGAGCGCTGGGTCGACAAAGTTCCAGGGTATGGATTGGCCCGAGGGCGAAATCTCTTGCAGTGGCTCAAGCGCTGGGAGATTGAACCTCGGCAGGGCCTGAAACCAATACAGGCCAAAGAGAAAGCGCCGCCCCGCTCGTCCGCACGATCATTGGTCAATGTCGCCAACACTGGGGCTGTGCTGGCACCGCTCATGTCCATGGATTGGCCTCCGGCTCTCAACGGCTCCAACGGAAAATTTCGCAGCCCCACCGAGAACAGCTTGGCGGCTCATAACGATCAAGAGGCGGTCCAGGCCTGGTTTCGTCTGATCAGGGAGAAGTCCGCGCATACCCAGACCGCCTACCGCCGCGCGATCGAACGACTGATTCTGTGGGCAGTGCACGAACGAGGCCTTGCGCTCTCCTCCTTGAACGAGCTGGATATGCAGGACTTCAGGGAGTTCCTGTGCGACCCTCCTGCGCATTGGCTTCAAGATCCAATGACTGATCGAGAGCGCAAAGCCAACACCTGGAGACCTTTGAAAGGCCCCCTCAGTGGCGCGAGCTTGCGCGTGACTTTTGCAGCAGTGAGCGCCATGTACAGCCACTGGATGGAGTCGCAATACACGACGCTGAACCCAGCTCGCAAGCTCATTGGAAAGCGAACCGACGAATTGTCGATGGACGTGAAGCGCTCTTTCACCGACCAAGACATGGACGTCATTGCGCGCACGTTTGAGAAGCTACCTGACAACCCAGCCAAACGGCGTCTGCGAGCGATCTTGCTACTTCTGGAGTTGGGAGGCCTGAGACGCGAAGAGGCCTGCAATGCCACCTGGGGTGACATTCAGCGGGTGCGGATCGACGGGAATCTCACGGACAACATGTGCATCGAGGTGATCGGCAAGGGCAACCGTCAACGTTTCGTGCCACTTCACGAGTCTGTTCTGGACGCACTGCGAGATCACCTGCAGGATCGCAAAGAGCTGATGGCCAATGGCAAGAAACTTCAGAAATTCAAGGCCGTCACCGACAAGAAGCAGCCGCTGCTCGGCGTGCTCGATGACAAGTGGATCCTGGTTCACGACAAGAGGCTAGACGACCAGGCGCCCATCGCGAACAGCAAATGGGATGAGTTCGATCATCGATCTCCCCAATACACCGTGAACAAAACTGGAGGCCTGTCCGTTCAGTCGGTCTATCAGATCCTGAAGGGGTTCTTCAAGCAGTGCTCAGACACCGCCCAAGAGAGCGTGACCGACGACATGGCGACGTTCAAGCGGGCGTCAACGCACTGGCTCCGTCACACCTTCGCGCATCATCTGCTCAAAGAAACAGAACGAGATCTGGCCCTGGTCCAGGCGGTGCTTGGGCATAAGTCCATCTCAACGACGGCCATCTACGTGAAGGCGGATTTGGAGGCCAGGATGAAGGGCGTCAAAAAGCTCCGCGGCAGCGTCTAGCGACGCCTCCATGAGAGTTCAACCCTGATGGAGCATGCGCCGAACCCTAAATCCGAAGCGAGCTCAGGGCGATTTCCGAGAATGGAACATGCGCGTTGCATCCAAACGTGCGAGGCCTGGCTAGCAACGAACGGATCAGCCTTGTGACGGCCTAACGACTCGATTCAT
Source organism: Curvibacter sp. GW821-FHT09D12 (assembly GCF_059416245.1). Classification (NCBI taxonomy): domain Bacteria; kingdom Pseudomonadati; phylum Pseudomonadota; class Betaproteobacteria; order Burkholderiales; family Comamonadaceae; genus Curvibacter; species Curvibacter sp. GW821-FHT09D12. Next base: position 27,880 of record NZ_JBWKOU010000029.1, read on the forward strand.
GACGCTCGCTGGATGTTCACCCGGAAAAACTCAATCGTCCCATCCTCCACCGCGGCCTTGATCCAGTCGGGTTTTCTTCCCTTGCCGCTCAGTGATCCATCCCAGGCCAATCCTCGATTTGGATCGTAAAAGGTGGTCGGCCGCTTCAACTTCACGGGCGCCAGACTGCGGCTGAGAGAACTCAAGGTGACCTGCGACGGTGTAAGCTGGAACTGATCCACCAAAGTACGCACGACGCGGATCGCTTCAGCTCTCTGGGTTTTGAACAACTCCTCGCGGCGAGACTGGAGCTGTGAGATCTGCTCGTCGAGAGCACGGAGTTCTTTGAACATAGGGCGCCTATTTTAGGCAAGCGACTCAATGCCCCTTGAAGAGGCCGAACTCAGGCACAACAAAACCCTCACCTGTGATCAGCGCCGGACCCAACAAAGTTCTCACCAACAGTTGAATACCCCTCCAATCCTGGCTCCATTTACACAAGTTACTGGGTCAAACGTAACCAGGAACAGCCCCGAATAAGCTATAACCCGGGGCTTGTTCAACATGGAGCTTGCACATGCAAGCGCCCAATCCAACATCATGAACCGCGCAGAACTCGTTGAAATCCTGGCCACCAAGAATGCCTTGACCAAGGCCGCCGCCAATGCCGTGCTCGACACCCTGATCGAGACCATCCAAACGGCCGTGAAGAAAGGCGATGCCGTTCAGCTCGTGGGCTTCGGCACTTTCAAGTCGGCCAAGCGAGCTGCGCGCAAGGGCAAGAACCCTTCGACTGGTGAAGCCATCAAGATCCCGGCGACCACCTTGCCCAAGTTCGTGGCCGGCGCCAAGTTCAAGGCGGCGGTCGATCCGAAGGCCGCGAAGCGCAAAGCTGAGAAGGCCAGCGCCAAATAATCCGGTAACCCAGTTACCGGTTGGGTGGACCACTCCCCTCCCCTACCTCGCCGCCCCGGGCTCATCGCCTTGGGCGGCTTTCTTTATTCAGGCAAGCTACAGGTCTTGTCAACCCATGGACTCACACCATGACCGCGTTTTCGGAATCGTTTCGTTCAGAGGTTGCTCGCATTGCGCGCAAGGAAGTCAAAGACGACGTGTCCAGCCTGCGCAAAGCGGTGACGGCCTGCCTATCGATCAGAAATCGCTGCGCTCAAGCGGGACAACAAGACTCAGGCGGCGCAACTTCGCAGCATGGCCAAGGCCATCGAAAAGTTACTTTCTGGCTCTGAAGCCAAAGCTCCAAAGCCGCGCCCTCCTGCCGAAACTGCCAAGACAGGGACAGCCACATTCAGCCACGAATCCCTGATCGCCAAACGTGAAGCACTGGGCTTCACTCAAAAGCAGATGGCCGCACTCATCGGCGCCTCCAGCCTGAGCGTCTACAAATGGGAAACCGGCAAGGTCACTCCACGCGCGGCGCAACTGGAGCGCCTGCAGGCGGTGCTCAAGATGGGCGTTCGAGAAGCACGTGCGCAACTGGCAAATGCCAGCGCCGAAGAGCCGGCGTGACCGCCCTGGTTCACCCCGTGGTCCTATCTTGCTGGCCAAACAGGGTCTGAGGCATCGGCCCAATCGGTCACGTAATATAAATAACTCTACTCATCATCACGAACATTCTTCACCGTGATGCGCACCTCAGGATTCAGGTGCTCTCGGAGGTGGTAAAGGCCCTTCACATTTTTCAGCCCCGCCCAAATGGCCACCTGGCTTGCGGGGACGCATTCGTTGAGCCACATGACCAAGCGTGTGTTGCGCACGATCTGCGGACCGAGCCGCGGAGGTGGCGGCTGCTTGGCCAACTCGGCCGCACGCTTGAGAGCCTCCCCCACTACGTAGAACAACATGACCGAGGTCATCTCCCCCTTTGCACCGTTCTTGGCGCCCTGGTTGGTGCAGAAAAGCGTCGGTACATCAGGACCGCTGGCCACCAAGTCACGAACTGCTAACCAAGCCTCGATCGCGCGGACTGCATTGTCGGGGAGCACCATGCGACGGCGTTGCTTTGGCCCGGGTCCATCAAGTTGCAATGCAGCCATGCGCTGTCGGCCAGCAACGTGGTCGAACAGGATCGATGACACATTCAGTTGCCGCACCTCCATCGGAGTCAGTGCAAGCTCTGCCAGGCACAGCACCAGTGCATGGTTTCTCACATCCACCGGATCATCAGATTGCGGCTTTTCCAAAACCCGCTGCAGTTGGGCCCAGACTGCTGGCGTCATGATTGCGCCCTTGTGGTCCTCTTTAGGAGGTTGGTCCACCTCTTCCAAGGCTTTGGCCGGGTTGCTGCCAATCCAGCCCTGGTGTTTCGCGTAATCGTAGATGCGCTCCAGCAGCCGCCAGTAGCGGCGCCGGGTGATATCGCTGACATTGGCACCTGCTTTTCTTGACGTGGGGCCAGACTGGAGAAACCTCACCACATCGACATTGGTGACCTCATTCCAGGCAATGGCTTCGGGCTGGGCGCCATTACCGCCAGTTTTGAGATAGCGAACCCAGGTGTTCCAGAAATACCGATACGAGGGCTCGCCTTTCAAGCCAATCGGGTCTCGATCAGCCACCGAACTGTGTTCCAGCCACAGATCAATGACCACGGTATCTTCCGGCAAAGGCGACAGCACAACATGTTCAGTCAAGAATCACCTCCAAGAAAATGACCGACCTCTGGAATTGAATGAGTGGCGAGAATTGATGGGGAATCCACTTTGGTCATGTAATATAAAATTCATTTCATGCTATGGCAAGGCCAAATTGGAACATCTGGATCGCCTTGTCGAGTTCCCGCGTCAGCCACCAATACCCGGAATCGCCGTAGGGCAACGGCTATGAGAAGGCAAAACCACAAACTAAGGCTCGAACGAAAAAACCCAGCACAAGGGCTGGGTAGAGAGGCTGTCAAAAGGGAGGAATGACAGAAAAATCAAACTACAGGAGACGCTAGCGGCCTCCCGTGGCCAGATTACTTTGGCCGAAACCCAATCACTTGATCAGGAATTGCTCACGATCCAAGTCCTTGATCCAGGTCGGCGGCTTGCCACGGCCAGTCCAAGTGGCACCCGTTGCTGGGTCACGGTATTTCGGTGCCACAGTGCCACCCTTAGAGGCGCTGCTGCGGGGCCGCTGGATCTGGAACACGTCTTCAGCGGTCAAGCCAAAGTCGGCCACCAATTCGCGCACCTTGGCAACGGCCGCAGCGACTTCAATCTTGCGGGCTTCTTGAATTTGTGCTTCCAGCGCATCACGCTGGGCCAGGAGATCCTTATAGCTGGACATGAAACTTCCTTTGCTGATGAAAAATGGAGGTCAGCGTCAAATCATTAAAAATAGGCGAGCGAGTAGCAATTTGCAACAATTCAAACTTAGCAATTACAACTGTTGGGATGCTAGGTACATCTCTACGAGAAGCTTGTTGGCACAAGCAGCATCATTCGTCTACATGATTCACTCTGAATGAACCGAGTGTAATGCATCAATTGCATCAGATCTACCAGCACTGATGAATTAAATTTAAAAATCGATTCTCATACAGCACATCGCATCAACTTGAGCGAACCAAGCCCGAATATCGTGATAACGCTAGTGAGGCCCCATGGTCAATCATGTTGCCGTATTCCTGAACAGTCAGAATCAAATAGGGAAACTTCGGTTGCTCGCCTGCTACCAATTGACACAAAAAATCATCGTCATCCATGACGATCTGCCAGCTGCAAACGAGCGGCCCGGACCCGAAAATTGAGCACTGCCCGTCACGCAGAAAAGTCAGGCCTTACCAAACTGCTCCGCGGAAATACGTGCTTTGGCCTTATCGATATCAGCCGTCTCTGTGGCACAGAATCGGCCCGCAGAAGCATTGAGCTTGTACCCCGTCTCTCTCGCAATCACTTGGGCTTCAGCCTGGCTCAACATCACAGAGATATCTTGCAGGAATGGTCACAGCCCTTCTTGCACGCCGCAAGCTTAGGCGCTTCGCCTGTGGCACACGTCGAACAGCAGCTTCGGCCTTTGAGGTTTGATGGACCAAACGATTCCTCGGGCTTTCGATCAAGCGTGACCAGTTAGGCCAAGTTTGACGCAAACACGGGCCTAAATCAGCATTACGCTGATGAGTTGAATACTTGCCCAAATTCATTCCTTCGAATCTGTAATTTGGGGAAGCACTCAGTCAGCTATGACTTGCTCCAAATTTCCATCCCCAGAAGGAGACAGTAGCCAACTCAAACGGGAAGTCCCGCTTGAGTTGGTACATGCAGCTACCGCCGCGCAGAGACCCAGCCACAAGGGGCTGGATCGTTCGTCAATAGAAGCAGCGAGGGCAAACAGGCCGATACCGACCGTCACCCCCAATCTCTACGACATCACCACTGCGAACAGGGCTACCGTGAGCATCCACCCGCTGATTCAGCGTGGCATTGGTTCCACAACGACACAGCGTGCTGATTTCCTGCAGCGAATCGGCCAAGGCCAAAAGCGCCGAGGAACCCTCGAAGGGATTGCCCATGAAGTCAGTTCGCAGACCAAAGCACGAAACCCGGAGCCCGGATTCCGCACAGAGGTGTTTGTGGATTTGCTTCACTTGTTGCTTGGTCAGGAACTGCGCTTCATCGATGAGCAAGTGATCTGCTGATCGCAGTTTCTCAGTCATCTCAAAGACAGTTTCTGGGTCGAACAACTCAGCATCACATTGTGGCCCCATGCGTGAGGTCACTTTGCCGAGGCCGAAGCGGTTGTCCAACGCGCTGGTCATGACCACAACACGCCTCCCGATTGAGGTCAGATTGAAGCGCTGCTGCAATAGGGCAGTGCTCTTACCCCCGCTCATCGTAGAAAAGGTGTAGCTAAGCATTGCTCAAAAGGCCTGGAAGCCCAGCCAAACGACCCATGCAATGACGGTTGGCACCAGCACAAAGATCACGACCAGGATGAAGTAAACGAACCAATGCCAGACATTCATCTCCAGAGCCGGTGTGGGCCCCGTCATGAAGTGGCGGCTTATGTAGTTCGTCCGCAGGTTCAAGCGCCTGCAGACAACGAACGTGACGATGATGAACGAAAAAATGGTCACGAACAGAGGGATGTAGATAGACATGGCATTTCCTAATGAAAGAAAGAGACATGCCCCCTGTGGGCATGCCCCACAGGGTTAAAAGAAAGTTCTGGCTCACGCGGAGCTGATCAATGAGAGGCATCCAGGTTGATGCCTCCAGCGCCAGCTCTGAATCAGCGAGGTTGTTTGAGATGCTGCGTGTTAAACGCCTGCATCACCTGGCCCAAGGTGCGGCCATCAGTACGAGTGATGCCCTCGACAAGTTCACCAGCTGCATCATGAATGCTCCACGAACATGGAACCGGCTCGGAATCACACAACTCCTGACCACGCTGGCGCGCTTCAGTCAGTGTGTTCCGATGGTCGGCGCTCGTTTCGTAGTCCATCATGATGAAGTTGCCACCAGGTGGTGACTCAGGTGGCTGCTTTGCCGCGTCAATCTCGTCATCTGGCACCTCCACTCCATCGGCGTCAACGATGTGCGCAGATTTGCCACCAGCTGCAATGAGAGTCAAGCAGATGGCTTTCGCCTCCACCCAGTCTTCAGACTTTGCGTCGCAATCGCCATTCGCCCAGATGTAATAGGGCAATGCGGCTTCGTCGCCAAGACAATTTTTCATGGTTTCCATCTCCAAAAGAGACAGGCACCAGCCCTCACGGGCATGGGGCCCGTCGAGGGTTTAAAACAATGCGACTTTCGCCGCGTCTTTGCTGATTGCCAGGATGGCACGGTCAGCGACCGTATCGACCATCAGCACTAGGCTGACAGGTTGAAAGCTTGCGCAAGGTCACTCAATGAAATGAGCTTGCGCAAAGCCGTCAAGGATGCCCACAACGGATCGGTAGATCTGTTGTGGGCATTGATTCCTCATCGAGGAACAGGGTTTTGCCCTATCCATCGATCTCAGGCAGAAGCCGCAACCTCCGCCACATTCAGATGGGTGACCGAGGTTTGAGCGACTCCTTTGTAGAGGTCATGTTTCTTGACCTTGTAGCTAGCCTCAACACGAAGTGGTGCTTCGAGTTCAAGCAGACTACGAGGGCACGCACTCGTTTTCCAAGTGAGGTGGTTGCCCTGCTCGTCGCGCATCAACACCAGCATCGATGTGCCAAAGCGCGTATCAATGGGCACTGCGCGCAGCACAGTGAGTGCTCCTGTCATTTTCTGACCTGGCACACCAACATGATGGCTGACCCTTGTTTCAACCACTGTGCTCTGAGCCCTGTTGAACAAGGCCACCGCAGCTGCGGCGAACGCCAGGTGTTTGTTGTCGATGGCCAGTGCTTCATCCTGCAGCAGCAACTTGACGTTTCTGTCGAAGGCTGAGGCCTCTGGCTTTTCCGCAACCCACTTTCGGATCTCGTCGGCCTTGGCCAAGTGACGATCGCGCTTTGATATGTAGTCGAGGCGCAAATCTTCATCCCGCTGCAACTGGTTCGGTAACGCCATGGCGTCGTGGAAAGTTGCCGGCACTCCAAGGTCTCGCGCTTTCGACGAGGACAGAAAGCCCGTCTTCACGGCAAGGTAGCTCACATCAGCGAGGTACTCGCGCGTGGACACCGCATTGCGGCGCCCAGACCCCGCGAAGTCTCGCAAGCCATCTTCCTCACCTCGAATCACCGACCACATGCGCGCCAAGAAGAGCGCTGCGGCCGGGTCAATCCCGGTGAAATCCTGCAAGCAGCTGGCGCCGACTTGCTTATAGCCACCGTCCACCAGGTCTCGCAGGACAAACCCGTCCTTGCGGCGGCGCTTTGTCTTGCAGTGCTGACAGGCAATGGGCCGAGATGCGAAGTCCGAAATGGCCCTCCCATCCTCCTCTCTTTTTGTGACGTGGAACTGAAGGTTGCCCTTGTCCATCGCCTCCAGCTTTCCCACGACTTGCCAGTTGCCTAGCTTGACCATGGGATATTGGATATCGATGCGCAGCAGCTTCACTGGGTGAAGCACACGCACCCCATCTGGCACAGGCTTGAGATACGAAATCACTGCATCGGACTGTCCAATCTGCTCTGTGCGTCGCTCGTAAAGGACATCGGTCACGCTACGAATCACGACAGGGGCCAAGCCGAAGGATTTCGCCTTTTTGCTGAGGGCCTCCAGTCGCTTGGCAAAGCCCGATTTCTGACCTGGCTCGATCAGTACCGTGGAATCTTGAACTGAATTGGTATCGGTGTTCATGCTCTCTCCTTCAAGAATACCGGGAACCCATCCCCCGACCGGGGTTGGTTCCCCGGCTGGGTTGCAATGGTTCAAGAACCCTTTCGGGCCTTGCTCTTGTTCTCATGCAGGACTGAATCGATGGCTTTCAGAACGTCGGAGGTGTCACCCTCCTTTGCAACATAAGCCACTGAGTCCAACAGTTCTCGCGCCAGCACCAGGGCTGCTATTGCCTCATGGGCGCCGGTGCTCCCCACCTCTCTCCCCTTTGTCGCCTCGGGGGTATTGAGTGGGTCGTAACCCAGGGCCGTGATGCGATCTCGGCTGCTCCAGTCATCAGCCATTTCGGGCAGATCTGGATGTGACTGGGCGTAGTCGTAAAGGCGCAATGCGTCCATCGTGTTGACCAATCCAAAGGACAGTGATTCCTCTTGATAGCCGAACCATTCGGCAATGGCCTTCAGTTGCTCACGTGCATTCATTGAAAACTCCTAAATGGGCCCGCGCCCTGCCCGCTCGGGCAAGAACCCGGGCAGGTTGGGGGAAGGTCTATCAGGGGTTAGGTCGCCATCGATCCAAGGGACCAGAAGACGTGCTACCAGGGCAGGAAGAGATGATGAGGATGGTCCACCATCTGCTCAAACCCGTAGGCCTGGTAGAAGCCAAGTGCAGCTGGTTTGGCATTGACTACAAGCCCGATGCCACCAACTTCTCCAGAGATCCTCTTCACACGGTCAATCGCATCAAAGAGCATGAACTCCCCGATGCGCTTGCCCTGGTGCGTGAGTGCGGTCGCAAGCCTACCAAGCCGAAAAACGGGAACCCTGGAGGGCAATCGCTTTGCGTATTGAGCAGGCAGCTGGGTATTCAGCATCTCCGCCAGGCTGATCGAGTAGAAGCCGAGAATTTCAACGGCCTCGGCGTGATCCAGGGTGACAAAGGTCGAGGAAACTCCCTTCTCTTTGTGCTGCCTGGCCATCTGCTTCAGCCAGTTGTTCAGCGCTGGCTCACCGCAGTCGAAATTCTTCCTGTCGTGTTCGTCATTGAGAGGTTGAACTTGCATCGTTCTTTACCTTCTCGTAGCGGGCCTTGGCCAGAAGAAACTTCGCGTTTCGGGGAGGAGGGTTCTCGATCATCTCAAGCAGCCTCAGCGACTCCCGACGAGTCAGGGAGATCGTTGATTCGCTCTCGATGACCTTTTCCGCCTTCTCCAAAGCAGCTTGCACGACGAACTGGTTGAGCGTCGCACCAACCAGGTCCGCAGCCGCCTGCAGCTTTCCCTGCACATGAGCTGTGACACGTGTGGTGATCCGCTTTCCAGTATCGACGGTCATGGAGGGCTCCTTGGTAGCCTGAAAATTCAGACCACCAGTATAAATAGGCGGCGTCATTTTGACACCACCAGACTGCATGACAGCCGAGGACCGTGATCGGTGTGCACCGGTATCGATAAGGGCATGCGTTGTTCTTTCATTCATTGAAATCTCCGAAGTGGCCCGCGCCCTGCCCGCTCGGGCAAGAACCCGGGCAGGTTGAGGGAAGGTCTATCAGGGACTCCAGTGGCCACCCCATTTTTAGTGGGGTGGCAATTGCTTGGCTTTCCAGGTAAATGGACAAGCCAGCCCCGGATGGGGTAGGCCCATCCGGGTTGATAAAGGCTCCAAAGGAGCTTGAATGCTGGTGATTCGACTCCTCAGCTGGGAGCATTGAGCTTCAGGATTACCCTGCAGCAACAAATTCAACTTTTCGGAGCATCCTTCTGGGGATGCTTTGAAAAGCAGCCTCACCCGCAAGGGTGAGGTGCCTGGAGCCTATGCAAGGCGCATTGCGTAGGTGTTAGCTATCGCAGCGTCTACCAGGACAGCAAACCGACTGGCCGCGTTCTGGATCTCCTCGGGCGTCGATGTCTTGGCAAACAGAATGGGATGCGGATCGAGATGATTGCGCCCCTCGCTCTGATAGTCGCCTTGCAGCATGAACTCTCTGGAGTCCTTGCCGAAGTCGGCCAGGTAGACGAACGCATCGCGATCGCCCACGGCGGTCTTGAACGTTTTCACGGCCAAGGCCGACCCAGTGTTGAGTCTCCAGCCGTAGCGTTTCAATCGCTGGGCGATCAGGCTACGGACTGGGGACAATTCTGCTTGCGTGGTGCTCATGGGATTCCTCTATCAAGAAATGGACGAGCCCCACCCCGGAACGGGGCTGGCCCGTCCGGGTGGTTGTGAATCAGACCCCGTAATGGTCTCTGACGAGACGGCGACGCTCGGCGTAGGGTCGCCCTTGGGTGACCTCTACGGGAGCGTTGCAGACCAGATTGCGCAGCACAGCAGCCCGAAAGAACGGGGTGTACTGCTCCTTGCTGCGAATGACACGAAGCATGTGGTGAGGCGGCAGAACATCGGTGGCACGAATGTGGCCAAAGAAGCGCTGGCGCTTTTCACTGGCGAGGACGCGCTGGGTGGGGGGCACGGTGAACCTCACTCAAACGGCGGCCCGCAGGGCCTTCACACGCTCGGAAAGATGCCGGTCGGCATAGTCGCGCAGGTAGTCAGCGCCAAATTGAACGCCGGCAGGCTTTTCAGCCACCCGTTGCGACATCCAGATGAAGAATGGCGCGTTGTTCTCAATGGCATCCAGCTCGTGCTGCTCCAGGGTGTCCAGAAAGGCCTGGTAGTGGGGATTTCCGGCCTTGCCTGAGCGAATAGACTCAAACGGGGTTTGAGGCTTCATCGCGGCGGCGAGGGCCGGGAGTTGCTTGGGCTGCTCTGCTTCGAGCATCGCTTCCACCCAGTCCTGGACGATGGCCCAGTCCCCGTCGTTGGCAGTGCCATCGGCCGAGCGGTGCACCTTTTTCGCGATCAACTCGTAGCGCAAGCTGTCGCCCTCGCAGCGCTGCTGCAAGAACTTGTACATGCGCGCCTCGATTTCGCGAGAGATGCGGCGGGGCTCAGTGATGACTTCAGTGCATTCCATGGTGATCTCCTGTTTGGAAACCGGGACCACCACCCCTTCGGGTGAAAGTCCCGAAGGGTTGAAAAGACCGAACGCCAGGATGGCGTCAGATCGGTTGGGTCATTGACCCACGAAAAAGCCACCCGAAGGTGGCTCGATTTGGAACACCTAGAAGGTCAGGCGTGCTGTCTCTTCTTGTGATGTGTCCGTAAGTGACATAGCTTGCGAACCTCGTTGGAAATGGTGACAAAGGGGTGCCAGTACATGGCCATGCCTTTCTGGAAACCCAGGATAAACCGATCAACGATGGGATTGCTCATTACGTTCTCCGTTGGAGTGCCTCAATGATACGGATTTTGGTTTCGACGTACATCTCCACAAGGAAGATGACCACGCCGGATGCGAACACCACGGTGAAGAGGATTACGTCGGCCCAAAACATCAACTCTTCAACAACGTGAAGAGCTGGAGGCAGCTCCATGCCCAGCCACTTCGCGATGAGGCTCAGTATCAGGACGGGGATGCGAGAAATCAAGGCCAGCCCAACGAAGCCGATGGCGGCAGCGAGGGAGTGGCCAAGGAATTGGCTCACAGGTTCAAACGGACTGACCGGGTGACGGAAAGGCGCTGGTTCCTGTGGTTTGGGTAGTGGCTTCTTTGGCTCTTTCATAAATGGATTCCTTTAGAAAGAGGCACTACCCCATAAGAGCGGTGCCCCTATGGGTTGAATTTTGACTTCTGGCTTGCGCTATCGGTCAGTGTTTTGCTGTTTGTTTGGATTCCTCAGCTTGGAATGTCTCAATGACTGGCATAAGCCAGACGGATGAATTCGTTTTCCAAAGCGTCCACAGGGGCACTTGGGAAAACCCTCCATCGGAAGGTCTTCTCTGAGGCACCAGGCAGAGCCCGGTACCGCTGCAGGCGTCAATGACGCCGTTTCTCTTTCTTCTCGCGCTCCTGCTGGAGCTTGAGCATTTCGTCGGGCTTCATGTTTTTCAGGAAGTCCACGACCAGCGCCGTTTCCTTGAGCGCATTTTGAATCCCCGTCAGGAACTTGATGACGATGAGACTCTTCCCGTGCTCTGGATCGCGCGCCGACTCGCTGTGCTTGACTGTCACCTTGATGCCTTCGTTGCTGCCATGCTCAATCACATACCCAAGGCAGGGCAGTGCTGGCCAGGTCAGCTTGGGAGGCCCCCAGGAAACCTCACCACCCGCAGGCGATGCCCAGTGCACTGAGGTATTCGATCGCTCCAGATGGCGCCCCAATTCATCAGCCACGGTACGGACGTACAGAGGATCTGGCTTTTCGCATTCGATGTTGGTGTTTTTCTCCAACGTCTTTTGCTGGCTTGTTGCTGTCATGTGTCTCTCCAATGGAAAGAGGCATGACGGGCCTGTTGGGGCATCGCGTCACGCCCCAAGGCTTCAAAAACCCCTGTAGCGAATACAGGGGACTAGCGTGCTGCCCTACCCTTCACAGGCTCGGAGCAGCTTGCATCGATATGGATCGGGTCAACCCAACAACTCAACGGGCACCTCGATCTCCTTGCCAAATTTCAACATCACGACCAAACGCAATGCAGCCTGGCGGTGGCTGGCGCCGATTGCTGTGGGGCCGCTAGTGCCACGCATACGTGTGTATGCGAGAACCTCAAGGTGCCCGCTCGACTGGAACATGATCCCGACCTCATCGATGAGGTCGCCGGTTTGTCGCCAGTCGTTCTCGGGATCAAAGCCTTTCAGACCGCCTTTCATTTGAAGTTGGGCGTCCAACTGGGCTTCCTCCTCGGTCAAGAAGAACATACTCACAGAACCCAGGGATCGGCGGCCGTCAGCACCTCGGAAGGTGATGCTTGGCGCCGTTGCCCTTACGTGCTGGAGGATGCCGTAACGCTCGACCGTCACAGGCTGCACATGCGTGCTGACCAAGACATCGTTGCGCAGAACGTGCGTCACCTCGTACAGCGTGAACGGGATCGGGAGATCCTTCACATCGTCATTGGTGGCATACACCGGCTCTCTGAGCGCACGGCCCTGAACCAAAGCAACTGCCCAGGCCAAAGCGCGGCCATAGATTTCGCTGGTGCGAACGGTCTTCATTTTTTTCATGGTGATCTCCATAGAAAGGGGGCCACCTCCCCACCGGGGTTGGCCCCAGGTGGGTGAAATTGCTCTTACGAGCCGTTTAGGCTAGACCCCAGCGCTTCAAATCACTCCAAGGAGTGACCGAACACGGAGGGCCGACACAATGGCTTCAATAGCCGCGAGAGATGCGCTCAGTGATGGATTGACGAATAAGCTCCGTCGAAGTGACCATCTCACGCGCAGAGACGGTGAAAGGGTCCCCATTGACGGAGACAACGCCACCCAGAGAAACCCCGACACGACAAGTGAAGTCGCCAACAGATGCGTTGACGTACTCCCACTCGACAGCAGCGCTCTGGCACCACAATTCAAGCTTGCCATCAAGCGCTTGAACGACTTCCTCTACTTGGGCTTTGGTCTGATTGCGCAACTCAATGCGTTGTGCAGGGGACAGATCAGGGGAAAAAACAACAGGCATGCACACTCCGATGAATACGCGAGCCCTTTCCTCGTCGGGCAGGCCCGCGAGGGTTGAAAAATCGCCGAGGCGACAGGATTGCTGAGTTGCTATTGCGCGGCCAGCTACCGCTTCAATTCCAGGCATTACGCGAGGAAAGAGAAATCACTTTTCGAAACCACCAGCATCGGAGGCTTTGAAAAGCCCTGTGAGCGCTTGGGCTCACAGGACATAGGGTGACCAGGGCTGATCACATTTCGAGTGTCACAGCCGGCATTGAGCGCCTCTACGACACCTGACTGAGCCCAAACTGGGCCATCAGGCTGGAGATGCACTCATTGGCTTCGCAGACCATGAACTCATCGTCTGCAAGGCGCTTGTTGATCGCGCCAGCTTCACGACAAAGGGACACGTCCATCATGGCCTCCAGAGGCTTGCCCTGCAGGTGATCCTGAGCTTCCTTCACGTGGTTGGGATGGAGCCCCAATCGCGCAGCAGCAAGGATTCGAAGGGACCATTCATCGAGCTTGGTCATGGCGGGGGAACTGTTCAATGGCATCGTCAACTCCAGGGGAAGCGGTGCCCCCATGCGGTGGGCCCGCAAGGGTTTTGAAAATTGGTAAAAGGAGGTTCGTCAGTTGGCGGCGGACCACTCAGGAAGAGTGTCACAGGGCACCAACCCAAATTCATCAGGGCATTCATCGGCAGCGTTGGCCCCGATGACGGTTTCTTCCAGATCAGCATGCATCAAGCGGTTCATACCCTCAAAGCGCAGGCCAGTCCAGATCTGCGCAGCGAGCATGCGGCCCGCATTCGCATCGAGCACCAGCCGGCATCGAGATTCCTTGAGGCCAGGGCCAAAAGGGTGTGTCCACTCGCCTACGAAGAAGCGAGGAGTGTCCTGGCCAAGCTCAGTTTCGGCACGCGAATCGGCGCCAGCTGTGGTGGATGAGGTTTTCATAGGATCGTTCCAGTGAAGACCGAGTCCCTGCCCCTCAGGGCGCGGAACCCGGAGGTGCAAAGAGAATGCGGATCAGGACATGAGCACAGTGTTGTTAGCGCATGAGATGCGCCAGCACTTTGACCAAATCATCCTGTTCGTACATGTAGGCGGTCAGCACATCGAAGCTACCTTGATGGGTGATGGTGAGCATCTCGCAGCTCTCCGGCGCCACCTGCTTCATGATGATGAAGCGATCAGCAGATTCGGCGTGCACAAAGATTTCACCGATCGACCACATCTTGCTGCTTCGGACTTTCGCCGCGAGGCCGTCAATGGTGTCGTAGTACCCGATGCGATCGAAATCGCAACACTCATCCTCGGCAGCGAGGATCCGCTGTACAGCGCTCACTGGGAGCACATCGCTGGCGCGTTTGGGCGCAGCAAATACTTCTTGATTCATTCGGTTCCTTCAAAAAATCAGGAACCGATCCCCACCGGGTCGATTCCCGGGTGGGTTTAAAAAGCCATGCAAGCATGTCTGAAAAATGCATCTCGTCCCGCAAAGGACACGGCAGCTACCGTTACAACATCTGCTGGCGTTCACCAGTAGAGGAAGAATTCTTTCATCGAACTCCATACCCGGAGTCTGATGAAAAAACTCTTCAACAGAGTATATCCAAACCCAGTCTTGAAATGCACCAGCGATCGCCCACTGAGTGGATGCGATCGCTGATTTCGGGTTGGCTTGGAAGCCTTGAACTACATCGGCGAGTTGGGTCGCGGATCAGCGCCCTTCCCCAGCGGCGGCACGATCACTCGCAGCACGTCATCGATGCTGCGGTCGTTCATGTAGCCGTAGAGGTTGAGATCACCTTTTGCGAGAGCGCCCCCACCAAGGAGGATGCGACTTGCGCGCAAGAGATCCCAGCGATATCGCATGTGCCAGTCCTTGCACTTGTCCGACCACGCAAAGTTGCCAGAGCAGTAGGCTGAGCGGCGCTCGCACGTGTCCTCCGCAGTCACCGCTTCACGCAGCACCTGCAGATCTCGACTTCGAATCTTCAATTCCATGTCGTGCTCCATCAAGAAGTACGGACAGGCCCCCCTGGGGCGCTGCCCCATAGGGTTGAAATGAACTACTTTCGGTTTACGCAACACGCATCTTTCGATGCTGTGAATTGGCACGAAGGTGACGAGCCACACGCTGGCGCAATGCGTTCGCCTCCTGGCTCCGATAGGGCGCCAGTGCTCGGAACAGCGTCAAGCCGCTTGAGTCAGCCGCGCCATAGACCGTCACCATCCCACCCTGCAGCTCAGGAAGGTTCAGCAAGGATCGAGCAACGCGGAAGGTGTGGCAATGCACCCGGTAGACGGGGCGAAAGCGCCACTCCTCGAACGTCAGACCGTTTGAGACGCACGCCAATTTGGCAGCATTAGGTTTCATGAGAACTCTCCTAGAAAAAGGCGAGCCCTACCCCGGAAGGGAAAGGCCCGACCGGGGTTGAAATGAATAAATCCGAGGAACGAATCCCTCGTGGCTAATCGATCACCGGCTGGCCAACACCTGGAAGGGTGCTGGCCAGCCTCGGAGACCGTTAGATATCGAGCAACGCGAGTTGAGGACTAGCCTCAGTTGCCGATGCCGGCGACGCTTGCGCTGGGCCAGTGACTTGATGAACCACCTTTGGTATGCAAGACGCCCGAGCAGTGACGCCGAGCAACTCACCTACCGCTACAAATGGGTCGTAGCAGACGCTCTGCCCCATCAGTTCATGTCCAAGGGTCAAGCCCAGCCCCTCGATCAGCTGCAAAGGGATCCCCTTCATGCGCGCGTGCTCCACCAAGGTGAATTGGCGGAGCAACGAAGGATCATGAGGTGAACGCAACTTGGGGTCCGTCCCCCTCACGCGCGAGTACCCTTTAGTGATCGTGGGGCAAAAGGAACTGGCCGCAGTCAAGATTTGCATCTTGAAGTTGCTGTTCTCCTTTTCACGATCACGGATTTCTTTCTCAACAAGGTAGGACATGGTTGACCAGCGTTCGTCACCTTCAGGCACATCTTCCAACACCTCACCCACTTGACGTTCGACCTTTTCAGGTCGCCGAAGCAGAGAGAAGTCGAATTCAAGGCCTTCAGTGACTGCGACGATGCAAAGTCGTTGACGATGCTCCAGCACATTCCATTCCCCAGCATGGAGGACCGTCTCGTGCACCTGGTAGCCCAAGTCACGAAGTTGGTAGTTCAGTATGTGCTTTGACGCACTACTTCCCCATGCCGGCACGTTTTCGACGAGCAAAACGCAAGGCTGCACCTTGGCGACAATGGCCAGGAACGGAGCGATCAAATGACCAACCTCTGGGTGAGCTTCCGCATGCCCAGCACCGCGCTTGGCTCGTCCACTGCGAGACGCTCCCGAGCAAGGAATCCCGGCCTCCAATATCTCAACTTTGGGCAAATGGTCCATCGCCCAAACGTCAAAGGCCAACTCCTGCATTGGGGCGGCCAATGAGATGGTTTCCTCATCCCATGCGTCGTTGTGAGTCGATGCTTGGTCGAGGAGTTCTGGGCGAATGTCATTGGCGAACGCCAGCTTGGGCCGGAGGCCTGAAGCCTTCAAGCCCGTGTGCAACGCATGCGACAAGACACCGCCACCGTGAGAGATGGACCCCACAGTGATCGGAGCCCCAGAGGCCACTTTCGCCCGCAGGCGAGCCAAGCGCTCCTTCTTGCCCAACTCCACTGCCGAGGGCAGCATGATGATGCGCATCTTCTGCGTGATGATGCGCACCGAGTCGAAGCCCTCGAACACCGACAAGGCCTCAGCCGAGTTGATGTCAATGACAGGCTGCTCAACTTCGCCCTTCATCTTGCGCGACACCAGGCGAGAGCCATCAGCCGCGAGTTCCAAGATGAGCATGTTGCGTTCTACATCCTTGCGAACACAGAAGCGTTTGCCTGGCAAGAACCCCGCACGTGATGCCTGATGGCCCTGCAACCACAGGCGTGGACGCCCGCGATGCAACCCGATTTTCCGGGTTTCATATGCTTTCATGTAGACCTCCATTGGAGATGCGAAGCCAGTCCCCCATACGGGACCAGGCCCGCGTGGGTTAAAGATGAGTTCGTTTCAAGCCGCGACGCAGACGGCTTCCCCCAGTGGCTTCACGAGAAAGCGCAGTGCTGAATCGATGTGCAGGTCATTGAGATAGGCGTAGAGATCAAGGTCACCCTTGACGCCAACGCCGTCCCCCAACTTCAGACGGGTCATCCACATCAGATCCCAGCGATAGCGCTTGTCCAGATCCCGAGTCAGTTCGGAACGTGGAAAGTCACCATTTCGGTATTTGGCTCGCAGCTCCTCTGTGTCGAAGGGGGCAACGGCCAAACGAAGAACTTCGAGGTCTTCGGGTTTGATTTTGAGAGTCATGACTGATCCAAAAAAACGCGAAGTCCACCCCCAACGGATGTGACCCCGCTGGGTTGAGAAATGCGATAACCATTACGGCCAGCGCAAGGAAATAGCCCTGAATGGGCTCGTGATTTGCTGCGTTTTAACTCTGCAGCTAGAGCATCAACAACAGGCGTAGCCGGTTGAGTGAATACAGCTTTCCAAAGGGCCCCTCCTTGGAACCTTTCGAAAACCCACGCGCCAGCTGGCGCATGGATTCAGGAAGTGGTGATGCCTGCTGGCGCATCCAAGCAACCATGCAAAGCAAGTGCCTCTGTCGAAGATGAACTTCAACAAAATGCACTCGCTTGCAAGCTGCAGGATTACGCGCCCGCGACTTCACCAGCAGTCTGCTCAACAGCACCCTCAGCGGGATCTGTCTCGCCCTTGGATTCGACGGTGTTGCGAAGGCGCTTGGCCTTCAACTGTTCCGCCTCATCGAAGGCCTGCATCAATTGCATCAAAGTGGATGCATCGACAGACACGGCCTGGCCATCCAAGGTCTGGGCACCGCGTTCGCCCACCTGTTGGATGAGTTCAGCGATGTCCGCGCGCTGCTTGAGCCCTCCCACAAGAGAGCCCAATGACGAGTAGATCTGTTCAACGCTCTTGCGAGGAGGAATCCACCCACGAACCAGAGACGGCTTGACTTTGGTCTTACCGTGGCTTTTGGCGATTTCGAGCTTGCCCTTGAGGAATTCGGCCGCCTGATCGCCATGCTCACGAATGACCTCAACAGCCAGCGAAGCACCCACAGATCCGGCGAGAATCATCTTTTGGACTTCGCTCGTAGCCTCTGCCAGGACCAGCATGTCACGCACGTGCACCAGAGACTTGTTGCGCTCTTTCGCAATTTCTTCCTCGGTCATGCCCATGCGGATCAGCTTCAGGTAGTTGCGACCAACACCCACAGCTGAGAGCTTCAAACCCTCTTGACTGCTCAATTGGCACATCACCCGATCGCGGTCATTGCCCCGGAAGGGGATGCACACGAGGTGCGGGATGGTCGCACCGCGCGAGATGGCCAGCAGGGCGCCACGCCTGCGCTGGTGACCCTCAACAATGATTTTTTTTCCCGTGGTCGCTTCGACGCGCACCACCAACGGCGGCACAAACGCACCCGTAGCGTAAGCAAAGGCAAAGTCCTCAATTTGCTGGACAACCAGCGGATCCGAGTAGTCGCGCTCGTTGAAGCCCGGCTCTTCTTCCAGTTGCTCAGGGGGAACCTTGTACACATCGTCCTTCTTGACACCGGTCACAGCGGATTGGGCCGCTTGAGCCTTGAAGGAACCGAGGATCTTGGTCGTTGTTTCGTTCATGTCGTTTCTCCAAAAAAAGAAAAGCCATGGACGCACCATCCCACCATGGGATAGCGTGCCCATGATGGGGTTGAAAAATGATTTTTTGGCTTGCGCCAGGTTGAGAAGAACCAAGCTCGAAAGCTCAGCCAAATGGAGGGGATGACCCTCCGTCAATTTGTCGAGGCATCCACGAAAGCGAAGCGGACTCGTCGTCCATCTGGCACTCGTGGGCTCGACACTTCCCTCACCGCTGCGGCTGCCATCTGGCCTTCAGGCCATCAGGAAACGCACGGTCAAGGAGAAGTCTTAACTACCGTTCAAGACGGCATTGCAACGCAACTCATGCAGGCGAACCAGCATTTCCGCGTCGGCACAAGCGTCCACCGGATCCCGGCGCTCGTCTTCCTCAATCCGCTTGCGCAGCGTGAAGGACGTGCTCGGGTCACTCAAAAGACGATTCTTGAGATCGTCGTATGTCTCGTCAAGGCTCATGAACTTCCTATGAAAGTCGAGCCGTCTCAAATCCCATCACGGGCTTGATCGAGCCCGTATGGGTGAATGAAAACCTCTGGAAGAGGTAAGTGTTTCTGCGGTTTCAACTCCGGCAGCTCGGAGCATCTCGAAGTGGATAACCACTCCGAAAAAAACTGGATTTCTAAAACGCTAGATCAAGCGCTTTAGGAATCCACCCCAGCCTGGAGGCTGGAGGGATTTTTTGAGAGCAATGGTACACCAGTCCAATGCAGTACGCACCCCGTGGATCACGGGATGGCGCTCGCGTTAGACAGCACCAGGGCCTTCAACCTTGATGATGTGCCAGGCGCTTTGGCCAGGTTTCTCACGCGCGTAAATCAACTGCTGGATAAGCAGCTCACGCACAAGAGACTCATCCCCGGCCTGCTTGGCTGAGAGCGTCAAAGATCCAACATTTGCAGATGTCAGGCCCAGGTGACGCTCAGGGCATTCAATGGGTCGGCTGAGCGTAGAACGGACCTTACCGATCCATTCAGCTGCGCTCAACTCCCCAGTTTTTCCCATGTTCTTCCAGACGGTGTTCCTACCCTCGAAATGTCGAGCCCAATCGATGGCATGAGCAATGACATCTTCGGACGATCCCAACACCGGGGCGCCCCAGCTGCGTGCTCGCTTCGCATTTGCACCCCAGCCCGCGTAGCAGTTATTGGAACCGCTGAGGATGGCGAGGAGGAACAAATCAGAGGCAAGGTCGAATGGTGCCCCCGGGATACGGATGGCCTTCATTTCGTAGATGATGGTTGTAGACATGGCAACTCCTCAGGCAAACATATCGATGGTCTCGCCTGCCGGCGCGACATGTCGAGAACTCGGGGTCACATTGACGTGAACCGTAGCGTTCAACGCTTCCAAAAATGCAAACGCTTCTGCGCAGTCCAGGCGAACCTGAACATGCAGCATGTCGCCGCCATGGTCCTGAATGGTGGGATGGATCCCCCAAACATGGTCGTGGTAGCCGCGAATGCGCTTTTCGTAGGCGCGATCGACGCTGATGTCGGCCAGCAGATCCATGGCCATGACGCCAAAGTCCTGAACCTTCAAGGATTCGTGGAACTTCAGATACGTCTCGGCCGAAACCCGCTTTCCGTTGAGCAGCCGCATGCCCGCCTCTGCTTCGAATACAGGCCCACTCCTGAAGGCAAGGAATTTCCTTGCAAGCTCCAGACGTGGTGCACGAAGCAAGCGCCAGCCATTCACTCCTACCGCCGTCTCTTCCAGCGCCAGCGTCAATGTGGCCGTGCTGAGAGACTTCACCAGGTACTGAATCCACTGGTCGCTCGACACACCCTGCGTAGACAGAGATGCCAACGACACTTTCATGTGCGACGTTTCATTGATTGGCATTTGATGCCCTCCTAAAGTCGGGGCACCTACCCCATGAGGGCAAGCACCCCATGGGTTAGAAAGTGATTTCAGCCCCTCGAAACGGGCGTCAAGCAGCTTGAAGCAATCACTCGCTCAGGCTCAGAAAAGCATCGCACTGCTGTACGTAGCCATCCGAGTCGAAGCGACCAGGGAAGTTGACCTTGCAGACACTCATCCCAAATGCAGCTTCTTGGCAGTTACTGCAGCCAGAGCACAAGTCGTCATCACTGATGGACTTGGGGATCCCAGCACACGCGATTTCACAGATTTGATCCAGCATCGATTTCTCCGAAAGTTAGAGAGACCGCCCCCATAGGGGCGTGCCCCTATGGGTTGGTCAATGCGGATTGTGCAGACCGCTCAGATGGGCATTGCTCGGATGGTCGATAGACCAACGGCCTGGGACCGTACCGAGCTTGCTCGCCTCAAGAACCGCCTGGTTGTAATCGGCCACCGCGATCGTGCGACCACGCTCAGCGACCATGTAGCACCCCCGGTTGCCGAAGCCACGTTTAACTGCGCTGCGGCTGTAGGGGAATGCATACGAGATGACGTGCTCGCGCACGTTGTGAGAAGTACCTTCAATCATTGCGATCTCCAAAGAAGACCAAGGCAACGATTTGCCCCAGGGGCAAAAAGTCGCCCCGAGGGTTGAGATAAGAGAGGCCATAGGGCCCCTGCTTGTTGTCGCTTGCCGGGTGGCGAGGGCGACTGCCTCATGAACCGAGCGCATTACGCAGCACGGGACAATTCTTGGTTTGCTGAAACGTCCTTGGATAGGCCAAGGGCGCTTGAGCAAACCTACCTCGACACCCTATTGGGGGCGCGAGGTAGATTTAATTGGTCAGACTGTCATGGCCTCGTCAGATTGCTCTGATTCGTCCACCGCCGACATATCACCGGTACTCAGATCCAGCTCGGCATCGAGTTCGATTTGCCGCCGAAGCAAGCCACATGCATGCTTCAGCAATTTCTTTGACTTTCATTTGGTGCCTTTGGGAAGACCCCGCAGACACCACTCCCATGCGGGTGGTGTCCCGCAGGGAGTTGAAATGCCGCCAGTTGGCGGATCGTTTGCTACTTGATTTATCTCTGGCAGCTCAGATCGATGTCACCGACGCATTACGCAGCGATGTCAAAAGCTAGCTTCTCAAAGAGCACGGAATGCCCTTTGAGAAACCACCTGTTGTTGCCAGGATGGTTGAAGGTGGGTGGGAGGCACCAAAAGCCTGGCTACCGCTGGCCTGCCCGTGTAGGGCAGGCCAGCGGTTTTGGTGGACACGCCACCAAGAAGGTGGCGTGTCCAGCTCAAGCCAGCTTGTGAATGTTCACGGGCACAGCGCTCAGCCACTCAGGCCCGAGTTGATTACGGACCTGGCGCAGCAAAGCCCCATCACGCAAACGCTCATCTCGACCGGTTGTCCATGCAGTAGAGAGCCGCTGCTTCCAGGAACGGCCATGGGCCGTAGCGAAACGCTTCAGGGCCTCTAGCTGCTCTTTGGTGGGCTTTTCTTCTGCCGTGTCAGTCGATTGATCGGCGGGGGCGAAAGTCATTTTTGACATGGGAACTCCAAGTAAAAAAGCGGTCGCCCCAGCGGGGCAAACCGCAGGGGTTAAAGAATCAACCTGAATTAGGTCAAGGTGTAGCAACCATGCATTACCGCATGCCCTTCTTGACGAGATCCCTCAAGATGGACTGGGCGTCACGAATATGGGGTGTGAGCATCTGCACGGCCAGAGCCAGCATTTGCGTTCGATGAGTGATGGTCGAAACCATGCCGGGTCCGAATAGGTAGCCCACACGTCGATGCTGTTCCATGGCCGCAAGTAATGCGCTCTCGGCATCAATAAGTTGGTTTCGCGCAACCAGCAGTGGGCACTGTTCAGGCGACTCGACAAGCAAGCCTGCGGCCTCACGGGCTTTGTTGCACTCGATGATGAATCGGGCGCGGTCCTCGTCGCCCAGAAGGTACGCCTGCGTCTCGTCCAGCACAACACGGCTCAAGAAAACTGACGCAGATCCTTTGCCGGGCGAGCCTGCATGTCGAGCAGGATCTTGCGCTGATAGCCCTGCACTACCGGCTCAATGAGCCGGATGTATGCCTGCAGCGCCAATACCATTTCGGCAGCTGCGACCATCTCAGCGGTGATTGCACTTTTATCGTTCATGACTTCTCCATTTGAAATGGGAGCGGTCATGCCCCAAGGGCACGACGCCCCCTGGGGCTGATGTTGTTTACAAGGTCAGCGACCGGAAGGCGCTGATGAAATAGTGGCCAAGAAACTGACCACTGGTGCTGTAGGTTTCATAGAGAGGGCGCAACGATTTCTGCAGCTGGCAATACGCCATCTGGAAAAGCTTCACCTGGACAATTCCACCTTCGTTCACCTCAGCTGGCGCGGACAATCCCGCATCAACGAGCAGCTGCAGGTCCAGCTCGCCGGTCTTGAAAAGACTTGCATGGTTTTCGGTGCGCACGTGCGAATGCTTGTGCATGCGCATGAGCAGCGCCTGACTGCCCAAAGGGGCGGGTCGGGTCGCGGGCATTGCGTTCATGAACGTCTCCAAAGGATCGAGACACTGCCCCCATCGGGGTCGTGCCCCGATGGGTGGTACAGATGCTCAGACCCCTCAGATGAGGGATGCTTCTACCGCTGCCGTGCGGAAGCTGGAAAAGCACTTCTGAACGACTTCCTCAGGCTTGGGCTGACCCTTACCTGCAGCAAAGTATTCCTTGGTCAATGGCAACCACAACCGCCTCATGAGGCAGAACTTGGTGTCACTTTCCAGGGAATACGTTTTTTCGGCGCGAATGGTGAATTCACCGCGCCCTGTGCGCTCTGTGTTTTGACTGGTTCCGTAGGCGACCAACACCTTTCGGCATCCATCGACTTCGGTCACATCCAACACAAGAGCAGGCCGGAATTTTGGTCCCGGCTGCATTACCGCTTCTGATTCAGGAAACCAGACGCGCACGATTGCCCCCATTGGGGCAGAAAGCTCAATCATGATGCCTCCTACCCCGAGGGGTGAGTTGTGGTGGTTACTTGCTGTCGGTCTTCATCACGCCATGGGCCTGGAAGAATTCGCGCAAGTTTTTGGCTTCAAAGCCTGGTGGTGGCGACTTGAGTCCGTAGTCGCCCATGAAGCTGTTGATCGCACGATGGATCATTGCTTCAGTAGAGATCCCCCATTCATCCGCCCGCTCGCGCAGGCGATCGGGCATCGTGTCGTCATCGTCGAAGTTGATGACAATTTGAGGCATGGTGGTGTTCCTTTCGCTTTTGTGACGCCGCGACCAGAACCATTGCTGGCTTGGTACAGCGCGCTCAGAGCGAGAGCGTAAGCGGACTCGACGCCGCATGAGCCGAGACAGTCGTGGCGACTTCTCGACAATTTTCATATTCATATGACCTCCGAAAAAACAGAGGCCACGATCCCCAACAGGGACTGAAGGCCCCATTGGGTTTAAAAAACGGGCGAACCCGGAAATTGCTACAGATTAGACTCCCGAGCTAGGAGTTCAGAGCATCAAGCATAGCTTGGTGCAGAGAAACTTTGGAAGAAGGATCGCAACTCGCAGAACTTCTTCGAAAGGCTCTCAACGTGAAAATTATTCTAGCAGCAACTCGGCGAAAAGTGACTTTTCAAGTCGCTCTTGATGGAGCATGGGCGACTTGAAAAGCCCTCGCACCCCCAGGGGGGCGCAAGGACTCAGGGTGAACTGTCGAAACAGTGGCTTAGCGCAATCAGATCAAGTCCAATTGGGCACTTTACAACGGTGGGCTTTACCCTAGGAAAGGCTGCAGCGCCAAGGCACACACGCGTACTACCGACGCCGTATAGAGATCTTCAACGCTTGAAAATCGCGCGAAGGCGTTGGAGATAACTCTGACGCTCGGCCTGACCGACAACTGCACAAGGCTTGCGCAGAGCAGGATTGGCATAGTGCAGACCCATCACATTTGCAACTTCAAACTTCAACATAAAGAACTCCTAGAAATGAAACCCGAAGAACCCCACGACTGGTGGCACTCCGGTAAATGGTAATAAAGCCAACGGCTCAAGCGAACAACATCCCCTGACCTTCAAGCACGGCCTCCGTTTCCGGGAGCTGGGTGCTGGGTGCCACATCGGGGCAAGATTGCTCCTGCTCCACGATGCCGGCCTTGAGAATGCGATCCGCTGCACGAAAGACACGTCCAGCGCTCTTTTGGAACGCCTCGCGTGAGCTTTTGCTCGACAGCCATGACTGAACATAGCCACGAGCCTCTTGGAGGCCAGGGAGACCCAAAGCAGCGCAGCACAGAAAGGCGGCGGACTCAGCTTCAGCCTCTTTGAGGTTTTTGCTCAGTTCAATCGCACACGCCACTTCATCCTCATCGTCCTTGCCAGCGTGTAGCAGGCAGTGGGCGAGTTCGTGAAAGACGGTCTTGTGCGGCATTCCTGCCATCGGGTTGATGGCGATCTGCTGCATTTGTGTCCAAGCCAACCCTTGGCAGTTGCCGTTGACGTGCGAAAAGGGAAGTTCAGTGATACCAAGGGTTTCCAGCGCCAGCACCTTGTTCCAAACGAACTTTGGTGCTGGTGGCAAAGACTCGCAGGGCACATCGCTGTGCGGATCTGGCTGAGTCTGTGCAAAGGCAAACCAGTTGTTGCGCATGACAAAGATGCGCTTGTCGGGCTTCCCTTCTTCGCGCGCTTCCTTGGCACTTGCTGGCGCCTCACCTTCTGCAGGCTTTCCTTTGATCGTCACGGGCATCCAGAGTGCGATTGCTCGCTGCCCTTTCATCACGCTACGACCCTTTTCCTTCCAGGCGTTGAACGATGCGATTGGAGAGATCGGGATCCTCCGTTCGTGCATCTGATCCATGGCCAATAACTGATTTCCCAGGCTGTAGTTGTGGAAGGCGTTGTAGTAGTCCCCAAGCCGACCTGGTTCAGTCAGGATGGATTCAAACAACTTTGCCCAATCCGGACGCGCGACTTCTTTCTTTTCCATGATGTGTACTCCGCATGCGCGGGCGCACCAACCCCCTTGCGGGCTGGATTGCCCGCAAGGGTTGATGAAAAATTACTTCTTCAGGCGCTCAATGAGGAACGACTTCGAAGTCACCAGTACGCTGCGGCTCAGGACCGAGATCGAGCCCTTCCAGTGGAATGGCATCGCCCCCGCCCTTACGCTTTGCAGCAGCTGCAGGTGCAGCGCCGGATGCGGATGCAGACAACACAGCCTCATTACCCCCCTTGCGGGCGGCCTGACGGCGACGTTGCTGCGGCTCCGCTGGAGCGGTCTGCGTGGCATTGATCCGCTCCAACTGCTCAGATTGAGCAATCACAGTTTCAGCAAGCCATCGCAGTTGCTCCTCAATCGTCAGTGTGCCCATGGGCTTGCCTGACGGCTTTTGCGGCTCTGCGACTTGCTGAGCCGCACCTTCTTCTTGTGCCGGCGCAAATCCAGCAATAGCGCCATTCAGCCCACGGATGGACTTCATGAACGCCTGCATGCTCTGTTGAGCACTTTCGATTTGACGGGCCTGGGCGTCGGCTTGGAGCTGGGCTTTCGCCTCCTCCAATGCCTTGGCCTCCTGTTCGAGCTTCTGCTTGTGCCTCGCAGCCACACGCGCAAAGATCGAGATGACCTCGTTCTTCAGCGAAATGATGGAGCCAATGAGAGCCAGGATGAGAACGAATTGTTCTGGTTTCATGATGATGTACCTTTCAAGTGGAATTCCACCGTGCACACCATTCCCAACGGGAGGTGTTCCCGATGGGGTTTGATAACGCCGACATGCGGCGCAAAGTAGCTGTTCGTCTTACGACAAGGGCAGCAACCCTTTTTCTTCACCAGGCCATTACGGACAAGGATCAAAAACCTGTTTTCCAAAACCTCCTCTGAATGGAGGCTGGCTTTGGAAAACCCCCGCGAGGGGGTTAAGGAATGTGCGCGACGTGTGTCAGCCGCAACTCCCGATATAGATCAGGCCAGCGTAGCTGGCCATCACAGTGTCTTCTATCGATTGCATCCGAACCCTGATATCTGGGTACTCCTGGTCCAACTCGGAACTGAGCAAAGCCAATGGCCATTCGGCATCACCGCTTCCTCCGTTGTCCACGGTGAAGGCCGACGCCCGATCCTTGCTGACACGACAGGCCGAGAGGCCCTTCAGCCCCCCTACCCAGGCATCCATGAAGATGCGTTTGAAATCCTCGAAGGGATAGCCAACGGGAACCTTCAACGTCTTGCTGATTGAGGCATCCACAAAGGGCGCCAACGTGATCAGCATGTCCAGGTGCGCTTGCAAATCGATCGACTTCGAAGTCTCGAAGTAGCTCGGCAGATTGTCCGCATCTCCACCCATGCGAAGGAACTGGAGATAGGCCGCATTGAGCAACCTCTCTGTCTTGTTCGTCCCATCCGCTTGGCGGATTTCTCGGACCTCTTCGAGCGCTTTGACGGGCTCGCAACCGCTTGAGCAGTTGTTGCCGAGAGTGAGCGAACCTGCGACCGTAGTCCCCAGCGCCAGCAGGTGGCTGTTTCGAATTCCGTGGGTACGGATCATCCGTCTCAGCTCCCTTGGCAAGCGACTGGCAAAGGTTCCCTCGGCATCATCACTCACGCCCTGAAGGAACTGTGATGCGTCAAACAATGGGAATGCTCCCCGCTCCAAGGCCAGATCGACCGAGGCGGCGTAGGCAGCATTGCAAATGGTCTGGGCAACACGCGCAGCGAATGCGCGTCCCTCATTCGATGAGTACCGAAGTCCCATCATGATCAATGCATCAGCCAGGCCGGTAAATCCGAGACCGATACGGCGCTTGGAATGCGCTTCAGCCTGGTGCTCAGGCAAAGGCCAGGGCATCAGATCCAAAACGTTGTCAAGCATGCGCACCAGAACCGTGGCCTGTCGTTCAAGCTTCTCGAAGTCGAACGTCGGGGCCCCCTCCCAAGCTGCCCTTGTCACGAAGCGCGAAAGCACCAGGTGCCCCTGCTCGCAGCAGCCATAAGGCGGGAGCGGATCTCCACCGCAAGGCGTGGATGCCGTGATTTGCTCGCAGTAGCGAAGATTGTTTTCTTCCTGAATTCGATCCAGAAAGATCACGCCCCCCTGCTCTGCTCGTTCGTAGGTGATCTGCATGATGGTGTCATACAACTCACGTGCTCGCACTCTGCGATAGACCCAAACGCCATCCTCGCGCCTCACGGCGCCAGCAGCGATCTGAGTCGGAGAAGGCGTCGCACTGTGCACCAACTCGAAGTCGCCATCAACGATGACTTGCTCCATGAGTTTGTTCGTCAGCGCCACCGACAAGGTGAAGGTTCGTAACGATGAACCATCCTCTGAAATAGACGGGTCCACTGCCGTCTTGGCGGCAATGAACTCGAAGATGTCTGGATGATCGCAACGCATCACACCCGTCTGCGCACCTCGGTGCGATCCCGCCGCGATGAGCGACTTGCACATCGCGTCAAAGATGCGCATGTAGCTGATTGGGCCACTGGCGTAGGTACTCGTGGAATTGATCCACGAATTTTTCGGCCGGATCACGCTGAAGTCATAGCCCACGCCTCCACCCAAGCGCATGGTTTGAGCAGCCTGGCGGGCCGCCTCCATGATGCCTGGTATGCCATCCACAGCTTCGAAAACCGAATCTGCGAGAGGCTGTATGAAGCTGTTGACCCAGGTCGCATTGGCACCGGGAAGCCCAGCAGCCGCATTGATGCGGCCACCGAGAATCGTGTAATCCAGTGCCTCACGAAAAACCGGGATCCACTCCTCGGGAACGTGTTCCTTGACTGCTAGCCCAGCGGCGACGCGATCCAGCACCTGTTCGGGTGAGGACTCGCAGCCATGGGCAAACTTTTCAATGAGCACGGACACGCTCACCGATTGGATCTCCACACCCATGCGGGTGATTGTTTCCATTTCCATGATGTGACTCCTCAGATGAAAAATCCAGAAGTGACACCACCCTCAGCGGAGTTGGAGTCCCCGCTGGGAAGCTTGCATGCCAGCGAACCAGCATCATGTGTGGTCGCTATGTGTCTTTCAACAGGGAAGCGAAGCCCCTTTTGTGACAGAGCGGTAGTGCCCTGGCTCAAAATCTCAGTTTGCATATGAACTCCTTTGCGGTTGAAGGCCCCCATGCAGGGCCTACCGCAGCCTCCAGAGCGATCTGGGAGCTTCGGTAGGCCCTGCATGAGGTTGAATGCGTTCAACCGCGCAGAAGCCGTCCATCAAGGCACTGCGTACAGCACCTGAGCCGCAAGGTTGCCCCTGACTCCTCTGGATACTTGAGTTCGCCAGCTCGAACTTCAAAAACTCAGGGCATAGCCACAGAGCTTCAAAATCTGGCTTTCCGCATGCCACCAGGTCGTGATGGCATCTGGGAAACCAGCCCCCGGAGGGGCACGGTTCATTTGACACATCTCAGGAATCTGTTGGACTCCCTCGACGCGCCTTCTCGGCCTGCGATGCAGCCAAGAGCTTGGCGCTCACTCTTTCCGTGATGCGCCTGGCAACCTCCGCATACTCGCCGAAGAACTCGACGGCAATGCCTTGGTTGATCTTTCGAGCGACCATACCGACATGCTGATGAACACCGATATCGACTTTCATTCGCTGGACAAGGAAGTCTCGATAGTCCCCCTCAAAGCCCAAGGGAGGAGCAAAGGCCGACCTGGCACCTGGATTGGTGTCGATCTCATGAAGGTTGATTAGGCCGTACATGGTCATTGCTCCTATGCTGCGCGACGTGCGAGAAGGTTGGTTTCCAACATCGCGCGCTGGACAGCCTCGTAGCTTGGGAAGCCTGCGACGCCATCCCTGTTGAGGATGTCCAACCAATCCAATGACTTCTCGCCTTCAGGGATTTCTCCCTTGGGCGTGATTGCCATTGCTTTCTTGCCCATGGCCCACATCCTCTCGACGAGTCGAATGGATGCCTCTTGGCCATGGCCACGTGGGTGCTCTTTGGACGGGCGATCTTTGTCGGAAAACACGATCACCATATCCACGTCTTCAGGCGGTACGAAGTTCGCCATCATCGTGGCGTTCACCGTTGCCCATGTAGGTATACCCATTCCCTCCATCGCAGCGTAGGAAGTTTCAATTCCCTCGGCTACCCCCAAGACCCTTGCCGCAGGCGCCAATCTGATGGCTCCACCCAAGATCTTTAGATCGTCAGGGTAGGACATCAGCTTTTTGACCTCTGGCACGTTGGCCTTTCGACCACTGGAATCAAGGTAGGTGCGATGAATCGTGACGGGGCTACCGTCCACAGCCTGCACCACGGCCAGCATCGCCGGGTGATACCCAGTGATCTCTTTGCCGTCGCTATAGGCCAAGCGCGGATGGAAGGACAACGCCCTCATCTGCGGCGGGGTCAAGCCTCGTCGTGCGAGGTACAAACGCAGCGGTTCTGCCTCCTTCGAATTCGGGGAGACAGTCTTCTGCATCGTCCAGTTAAGTGACTTTTTCAAGTCCTCATTGGAGCGTTTGGCCACTGGTTCCACCTTTGGAGGAAGTGGCGTTCGAGGGGCAGCGTAGTCATGGTTCTTGTCTCCCGTGAGGGTCGCCATCACCGACTCAACTGTCTCTTTGCCCGTCCATCCATTGACCCATTTCAAAACAGCAAAGCCGTCATGAAAGTGGCCGCAGGAATTGCAGATTGCTCTGCCTGCAGTGTGGTAATCGCGAAAGAGCCGAAACCCGTCTTTACCCCCGTGAACCGGGCATGCGACGTGTCTGCGACCTTCCACTTCAAGAGCTGGCCCGAGTGCTGGCGCGAGGGCACGAAAGATTGCCTCCCATCGCCCTACAGCCAACTCACGAGTTCTCCGCCAATACTCGTTCCAGTATTCTTTCCATTCGGCCTCCGTCATTTCGTTGAAATGCATAGCTTCTCCTGATGAACCCCGATCGGGGCATACCCAAATGCCCCGAGGGACATTTAGGAATGCCCCGATGCGGGTGTGAAACCAGACGAGGAGCCACCCCATCCGGGGTGATTCCCCGGTTGGGACGAAAGTAAATGGCCATCAATCGATTTGCCCATTTAAGGGCAACCCAACCGACTACCAGCGTGTGTAGTTCCCAGGATGGTCGTCAGTGTCGCCCTGAGGCGGCAGTGCCGAATCCGGACTTTGACCCTGATGCCGCTGGCGCCGTGGTACCGGAGCTTCCTGCCTCGCATCCTGTGATGGCTGCGAGGACGGATGACTCGGCGTAGGGTCAGCGCCATCTTGCCTTTTGGGTACATGCCGGTGGTGCAAGCGCACCGTGTCAGCAATGACCTCAACAATTTGTCGCTCAATGCCTTGGCCATCGGTGTACTTTCGAGAGCGCTTCGTGCCCTCGATATACGCGAAATCCGCTTTTCTGAGGTTGTTCATCACATACTCAGCATCACGTTTCTGCGCAATCACTCGATGCCATTCAGGACGACTTTTCCATTCGTCCGTTGTCTTGTCCTTCCAAGACTCCTCAGTGACCATGTTGATCACCGCTATCTTGTCGCCCGATGGAAAGGTTTGCTCCTCGGGGTCATGGCCAAGTCGGCCAATCAAGATGGATTTATTCAAAAAGAACATGCGATCTCCAATGAGTTGCTCTCCCCGTAAGGGAGGGTTACGGGGTCAACGCGCTTTGCGGTAACGAGTGATCGCGACCTGACATGCGCGCCAAGATGAGGCCTTGTGGACCTTGAAAGAAAGGTCTTGCCAGGCGTAGCTACCGTCCGTTTTTTGATGGATGTAGCAGCCCTTGTAGGCCTTGGTGATGGAGCAGTTTGCAAGTCGCATAGACGCCTTCAAACACGTTCCAGGCGACGCACCTTTTGAGGCACCATCACCGTATGCTCGATCACCATGTAGTCGTTGGCCATCTCAATGAATGCATCCCGCATCCGATCGCATGCACAATCGAACGCCTGAACGAGTGCAGCCCGCTCTTTCAGCTCATGAAGTGGCATCTCCAGGTAATCCTGAAGACTCATTGCATGATCGATGGAGCTGCTCTTGAGACGGGTCCATCGCAGGGGGGCTTTCAGATTGGCTCGCGGCCCGTTGCAGACCCCACATTGACAGTTCGCATCAGACACCGGGTATGGACTGAGCTTCCCGCAACTTTTGCAGGTGCTCTTATATCCGGGATCGTAATACTCAGATTCATAAAGAACCAAATAGCCAGCACTGCGGCCATTTGTGCCAATGGTGTAGTCAGCACCCACGTCCTGCTCGAACTCACGAATGACCCATGAAAGTTCATTCCAGTAGTCGCCTACAGAAATAATCTCCCTGGCTTTCTCTTGAGTCGTGCCACTGAGGCCAAGACGATTGATCTTGACACAGTTGGCATACGAGGTTGATCGGATCAACCCATTCATGGTGTCGTACCGAAAGTGCGACAGTAGGAAGTTCGCCACGGCTTCTTTGCTGTGGTTATTGATTTTCTTTTCAAAAAACATGTGATCTCCAATCGAAATAGGAGGCATGTCCCCCAATGGGGAACTAGGCCCCCAAGGGTTTTAGAAAGTAACGTTGCTGCTTATAAGGCCAGCTACCCTTTAAATCCGAGATCATTACGATCCAGGAAAAAAACATGTTTTTCACCAGCCACTGAAGCAATGCCTGCTGAAAAACACCCCCGAGCCGAAGCCCGGGGAAGTGTTCACGAATAGCTGTCACGGCCTGCCGAAGAGATCTGCGGTAGGTGGTGACAGAACGTCGAGTCTTACGCGGTAGACCTGGTTCACATGCTCCAGATCGGCGCCGGAAAACTCAGCCTCGGCCTGGATCATGAGTTCATCCAGGCTACGCACGTGGCTACAGGCTTTCAACTTGGCAATGGTCTGTTCGACCATCGAAGTTGGAGCCTGTTGCTCAACCGGCTTTCCTTGCTGCCTCGGCGCGGCCTGTGGCTTTTGGTGAGCCTCAGACTTTGGCACGGGGCGCAGCGGTGGAGTCTGCCGCTGTTGTGGTTGAGGCTGGTGGGCCGGTGCACTTTGCGGTTCACTCGTACGAGCCTCTTGCGACTTCTGAGGCTGTCTCGGCGCCTGTTCGGGCCGAGGCTCAGGTCGAGGAGCATTACGCCACGTAGGGGACGCTTCACCCTTCGAAGCGATATTGCCCTCGTCGTCCGGTTGCGCATCGTAGGGCGGTGGCTCGTAGATGCCATCTGCAGCTTGGTGCAACTTGATCCCTTGCTTGAACCCGCGATCTGCGGCGGAGTCCAGCGCAAGCGCCATTTGCAACTCAGCTGACATCGGAAGCGACCCATTGCACAAAGACCGTATGACGGTCTTCTTACCCATGGGCACCGGGTTGATGTCCCAAGGATGGGGCTTCTGCTTTCGCTTGGCTGATTGGTACCCGAGGCTGGCATCACGGATCTCGTTGATCTGCCGAATGTTCTTCAGATCAAACGTGCCAGTGCCATCCGCGAAGAGTGCACATGCATAGAAGCCCACGACATGGCCTCGATCTTGATCGGATGCGGGGAAGCCTCCTTCACCCGCCAATGGCTTGTGATCGAGGAACCGGTTCAAACCGAGGCTGAAGTCGAAGTGATCATTGACACGAGACTCGTGCGCATAGATGTCCTTGACGAAGCCAGAGTTACGAACCAGCTTCATGAGCCCTTTGTATCCAGGGATCAGCTGACACTCATCATGAAAAGGCACCAAAAATGCCTCACCGTTTTGGTTGATCTCCAGGCCCAACTGTGAAGCTTGGAGCACTGCTGCCAAAACGCTGATGGGTTGGCACTTCCCCAGTGCCGGTGTCTTGCGAAAGGCAGTCAATGCCACACGCAAAATCCGTTCGACAGGGATGTGTTTCGGAAGAGCGCGAGCAACCTCAAGCCTCTGAGCTTCGAGCAACTCAGGAAAGCCAAGGTCGAAGATCTCTGCGCTCACATCGGAAGTCGAATCGTGACGCCGAATTTGTCTCAAAATTTGCGACATGGTGTTTCTCCAGAAAATATCGAGAACACCCCCCCAACGGGTGGCGCTCCCGTTTGGGTTGAAATGAGCCTGAGGCCCGCTTAGGTTGAGCGGGCATGCCCGCTATTCACTCTTCGTACTCCAAGACACTGCGCGACTGCCATTCGGTGATTTCGATCTTCTCGCTCTCGCCGTAAGGCTGATAGCTTGGCCAGCGATCGTTTTTTCGGCACCACTCCAAAAGTTGAAGTGCATTCCGGTACTTGTGACGGCCAGTCTCAAGAGTAATTTCACCTGCCTCGTATATCGCAATGTTGTACGGGGCAGTGGCCTCAACCGCAATAAAAACAAATGGGATTCTTCTTCCTAGTAGTCTACTCACCGCATCCGAATAGAACGCTGCCTGTAAGTCATATCCTCGATCACCGATTTCTCGGCGAAACTTTGGTTTACTTGCATTCAGCGTCTTTTTCAGGTCGCATATTTTAACAATCCGACCATTCTCATCAAAGACAAGCATATCAAGACGAATTCGGCACTGGATCCCAGTATCCTCATCCACCCAAAAATAACTCTTCTCTTTGTAGGAATTAGCCAAATACAAGGCGCATTCATCGTGCTCATTTATGGAATCCAGCATTCCCTCAACAGCTTCCTTGTCTGCCTCGGCAATTGCCATCTTTCCGTTGTTTTCGCTTTCCCAAGCCGCATTGGTCGATTTCCCCTCCTTTGTTCGCAAGTCAAACTTAGGCTTGACTACTGTTTGACTTTTAAACAAATCGGGTTCAAGAACGCGCAAATGAAATAGCGTCCCAAATTCCATTGCCGGAGTCGCGACACGACCACGCGTCAGTTCGTAATGATACGACTTCGGGGTGGTTAACATCGATACAAGACCTGAGTGTCCCACAACGTTTTTATCGGCGTGGTATTCACTGGCCGGCATGTCCAAGAACATGCTGATTTCGTCAGACATTGAGTACCTCCAAAAAATTTCGAGGCACTCCCCAATCGGGTCATGCCCCGACAGGGTTAAAAATCACTTTCGTGATACGAATTGCTATATGCCTTTAGGCGGGATAGCGACCCATGGAAGCTGAACGATTACCGATACAGCTAGCAATTCTCTCAGATGAACTCAACGAAGATCATTTGAGAGAACTGCTGCCCCCCTGGCATGCCAGAGGGGCAGGGAGTTCATTGTCGATTGGTCGCATGTCTTGCGGAGCGTACGCCACTTCGGATTGCTTGACGCAAGTGAGGCGGAATAACCTGCCCTGACTTGAGCCGTTGATGCAGTTCACCCGCATCACGAAACGGCATGGCACGCAAAATTGCTCCAACAAATGTATCTTTACCGATTTTCATTTTCACGCCTCCATTACCGCAATGCGCGGAGAATAGGGGAGCTGATCATCAGACCGGCAAGAACACAAAGTGCAAAAGGAAAAACCAGATCCATGATGAGCCCCTGTAGTGGTTAATAAACCCTACAGAGTGCTCACAGAACTTTTTAAAGTCTGTGGCACCCCGCAGGCCTAAAGGCTCATGAAACCTTTAGCAGGCT
This sequence comes from Curvibacter sp. GW821-FHT09D12, assembly GCF_059416245.1. Lineage (NCBI taxonomy): Bacteria > Pseudomonadati > Pseudomonadota > Betaproteobacteria > Burkholderiales > Comamonadaceae > Curvibacter > Curvibacter sp. GW821-FHT09D12. The sequence goes on from NZ_JBWKOU010000029.1 coordinate 62,681, forward strand.
GAAGAAATACCTCCCACGCATCCAGCCCAGCAGCCCAACCCCCGGTAAGCTCAGCGGAGCCTCCCACATCA
>NZ_JBWKOU010000030.1:0-60590 GCF_059416245.1 Curvibacter sp. GW821-FHT09D12
TTCTCTCATCGTCCACACCCCCTAGTTTCTTCTGTTTTAAGGATGCGACAACTATTCTGACGCGGGGGGCCTGCGCGTACCCCGTCAGCTCCACGTACCCTCGGCCCAGCAGGCGGCCCTGAACGTCGAACACCTCGCTCAAGCCCTCCCAGTAGATCGCCCCCGTCGATGCCCGGCTGTCCAGCTCCTGTGCTTCAACCACCGCTTTGACGACCCATGCCCACCCCGGCAGTTCCACACTCCATTGGGTTCTTTCCGGTTTGGATCACCGTTCGCGACATGCATTGTTTGTCAACTCACGCTGCGTCTGGAATCACCCAGCGCTCCGCTGCCGACCGAATGTGGGCCCGCATGGCGGACTCAGCCATCAAGGGGTCTCTGGCGACCAGGTTGCGATAAATCTGCTCGTGTTCTGCCAGTGCAGCGCTCCAAGTGGGTTGGCTTTCCAGTCGATTGCGCATGTGACTGGCCAGAGGCCGTTGTCTTTCATCGAAGAGGGTGCTGATCAGTGCCGTCAGCACCGAGTTGCCAGCCATCTCCGCAATGCGCACATGAAACTCTCGATCATGCGCCAACACATCCCGGCCCGCGATGATGTCGGCCCGCATGCCTTCGATGCTTTCCCGTACGCGTGCTAGCCCTTCCGTGGTGGCGTTCACGCAGGCGAGAACAATCACCGAGCCCTCGACCACCCCCCGGGCCTGCATCAATTCTGCAGGGCTCTCGCCCATCGGAATGGACATGGCAGGCCGTCGCATGGCTCGCGCGCAGACATAAACGCCGGATCCCATGCGGATCTCCACGCTGCCTTCGATCTCCAGCGCGATCAGTGCCTCGCGAAGCGAGGGACGTGACACCCCCAGTTGCTGCGCCAGGTCTCTTTCGGGAGGCAGGCGGCTGCCTTCGCGGAAATCACCGCTTTGGATCAGCACACGCACCCGATCTGCAATTTGTTGATACAGGCGTCTGGGCTCCAGGCTCTTTTCCAAGTCGTTCATAGGCAGGTTCATGTGAATTTTGGTCTGTCCAATTGGTCAGGCCAAAGGGGCCTTTGATGAAGTGTAAAGGCGATCAATGGACCTCTGAATGCGAGATTGTGAGCGATTCAGCATGAATTTGTCTCTTTCATGGTGGAATTCGGGTAAACCCGGTAAGGCCAATTTGCTTTGTGCATTCAAATTGGCCTTACCAAAAAGAAGATCAGGTGCCTTTGCATGGCACCGCCCATACCACCTTGAACTACGCTTTCGACTTCTCTGCTCCGCTCGCGTATGCCCCAGACCTGCTGGCCGGTGCGTGGACCACCTTGACGCTGTCACTGGCATCCACGTTCTTCGGCTTTCTGCTGGGGGTTCTTTGCGCCATCGCCAATACCAAGGGCACTCGCTGGATGGCGCGGTGTGCAGGGGCGTACATCGAGGTGATCCGGAACACACCCTTGCTGGTCCAGGTCTTCATCGTCTATTTCGGGCTGTCGTCGTTGGGTTGGCAGGTGGGCGCCTTCACCGCGGCCACCGTGGCGCTGGTCGTCAACGTTGGGGCCTACACCAGCGAGATCGTGCGTGCCGGTATTGAGTCCATTCCGAAAGGTCAACTGGAGGCGGCTGAGTGCATCGGCCTGAGCCGATGGCAGACCCTGTTGCATGTGGTGCTGCCACCGGCCATCGAGCGGGTGTACCCAGCGCTGACCAGTCAGTATGTGCTGCTGATGCTGGCCTCTTCGATATGTTCACAGATTTCGGCTGAAGAACTGACGGCCGTGGCCAACCGCATTCAGTCCGATACCTACCGATCGGTAGAAACCTACCTGATTGTGGCGCTCGCCTACTTGCTGATGTCTTTGCTCATGCGGGGCCTGTTCTGGCTGCTGGCCCGCCTCGCTTTCCCACGCCGTCGCCGTCTCGGCACCCCACTCTGACCTGTTACGGAGCACGACATGGGATTTCTCAATGCGGCGCATCTGCGCTTTTTGTTCGATGGTTTGCTGTGGACTGTGGGCCTGTCTTTGCTGGCGTTCGCGGGCGGCGGTCTGCTGGGCTTTGCCGTGGCGCTGGGCAGCTCTTATGGTCCGCGCTGGTCGCGTCTGCTGGCATCGCTTTACATCAAGCTGATCCAGGGCACGCCACTGCTGGTGCTGTTGCCGCTGGCCTATTTTGGCTTGCCGGCCCTGGGCCTGGACGTGGCTCCCCTGGCGGCGGCGGCCCTGGCTTTGTCCATCTACGTGTCGGCTTACCTGGGTGAGATCTGGCGCGGCTGCATCGAGTCCGTGCCGCGCACCCAGGCCGAGGCCGCCGAATGCCTGGCCCTGCGCTGGCACCAGCGGGTGTGGCATGTGATCCTGCCGCAGGCCATCAAGATCGCCACGCCGCCTACCGTGGGCTTCATGGTGCAAATCGTCAAAAACACGTCGCTGGCGTCGGCCATCGGCTTTGTCGAGCTGGCCCGGGCCGGGCAGATCATCAACAACTCCACCTTCGAGCCCTTCGTCATCTTCATGATCGTTGCCGCGCTCTATTTCGTCCTGTGCTACCCGCTGTCGGTGCTGAGCCGCAGCCTCGAGAGGAAATTCCATGTCGCCCATCGTTGAGATCGACAACATCTCCAAGTGCTTTGGCAGCACGCGTGTGCTTGAAGGGGTGTCCTTCACCGTGCGCAAGGGCTCGGTGGTGGCCATCATCGGCCAAAGCGGCTCGGGCAAGAGCACCGCTTTGCGCTGCATCGACCGGCTCGAAACCGTGGACAGCGGGCACATCAAGGTCTGTGGGCACGATGTGACCGGCCCGGGGCTGGACCTGCATCAGCTGCGCCGCGACGTGGGCATCGTGTTCCAAAGCTACAACCTGTTTCCTCACCTCACGGTGCTGCAGAACATCATGCTGGCCCCGCGCCTGGTTCAGAAGGCTCGCAAGGCCCAGGCCCGGGACACGGCCCTGGCGGTGCTCAATCAGGTGGGCCTGGCTGACAAGGCCGAACACTACCCCTCGCAGCTCTCGGGCGGGCAGCAGCAGCGCGTGGCCATCGCACGGTCGCTGGCCATGTCGCCCCAACTCATGCTGTTCGACGAGGTGACCTCGGCCCTAGACCCCCAACTCACCGGCGAGGTGCTGCGCGTGATGGAGCGCCTGGCGGCTGACGGCATGACCATGATCCTCATCACCCATGAGATGGCTTTTGCCCGCAAGGTGGCAGACGAAGTCATCTTCATGCACCGCGGCCGCGTGTGGGAGCACGGGCCTGCCTCCATCCTCGACGCGCCCGCTACCACCGAGTTGCGCGACTTCGTCGGCAACGGCCTCTGATCCGCTCATTCCATTCATACCCAGGAGACAAACCCATGAAAGCCCGTCGTTCCCTCATGCTGCGCACCCTGCTGGCCTCGGCCGCCTTGCTGGCCCTGGGCCAGGCCCCGGCCCATGCCGACCTGCTCAAGGACATCCGTGAAGCGAAGAAGATTCGCATCGCGCTGGACACGGGCTCGCCCCCTTATGGTTTTGTGGATGACGCCCTGAAGCCCGTGGGCTCCGACGTCGAGACGGCCCAGATGCTCGCCCATGACCTGGGCGTGGCCATCGAAGTGGTGCAGACCACCAGCCCCAACCGCATCCCATTCCTGCAGACTGGCAAAGCCGACATCGTGGTCGCTTCGCTGTCCGTCACGCCCGAGCGCGAAAAGGTGATCGACTTTTCGGCGCCCTATGCCCAGATCCAGGCGGTCGTGGCCGGGCCCAAAGGGGCCGACATCAAGGGCTTTGACGACCTCAACGGCAAGCGCGTGGCCACCACCCGGGGCTCCAACAACGACAAGGTAGCCACCCAGTCGGCCAAGGGTGCGCAGATGGTGCGCTACGACGACGACGCCACCCTGGTCACCGCCACTGTGAGCGGCCAGGCCGACATCATTGCCACCTCGCCAGCCATCGTGAACACGGTGCTGGCCAAGGCTCCTCAGAAAGATCTGGCCATCAAGTTCGTGATGCAGACCGTGCCGCTGGGCATCGGCCTGCGCAAGAACGAGCCCGAACTCAAGGCCTGGCTCAACGACTGGATCAAGCGCAACACCGACAACGGCAAGCTGGGTGCGATCTACAAAAAGTACCACGGCGGCTGATCCGTCCACTCCACCCACTCCTCCTCTACCCACCCGCCACCGAGATCCCGCCATGCTGACCGTCATCTGTGAAACCCCCGGAACCCTGCGCGCCCTGGAGCGCGACCGCCCCAGCCGCGGCGAAGGGGAGGTGCTGGTGCGCGTCAAGCGCGTCGGTGTGTGCGGCACCGATCTGCACATCTTCACCGGCAACCAGCCCTTTTTGCAGTACCCCCGCGTGATGGGGCACGAGTTGTCGGGCGTGGTCGAAGAGGCGGCGCCCGGCGGTCGCCTGGCCGTGGGCGATGTGGTCTATGTGATGCCCTACCTGTCGTGCGGGCAATGCGTGGCCTGCCGGCAGGGCAAGACCAATTGCTGCGTCAACATCCAGGTGCTGGGCGTGCACCGTGACGGCGCCTTCACCGAGTATCTGTCGCTGCCGGAAGCCTTTGTGCACAAGGCCGAGGGCGTCACGCTCGACCAGGCTGCCATGATCGAGTTCCTGGCCATCGGCGCTCACGCGGTGCGCCGGGGCCGGGTGCAGGCCGGCCAGCGCGTGCTGGTGGTGGGGGCCGGGCCCATCGGCATGGCCGCCATGATCTTTGCCCACCTGCGCGGGGCTGAAGTCACGGCCCTCGACGGGCGCCAGGACCGACTCGATTTTTGCCAGCGTGAGCTGGGCCTGACGCGCACCGTGGCCTTGGGAGAGGGCGATGAGGCCCAACTGGCCGAAGCCAGCCAGAACGAGTTCTTTGACCTGGTGTTCGATGCCACCGGCAATGCCCGGGCCATCGAGCGCGGCTTCGCCTTCGTCGCCCACGGCGGTCAATACGTGCTGATCTCGGTGGTGCGCGACACCATCAGCTTCTCTGACCCCGAGTTCCACAAGCGCGAAACCACTTTGCTGGGCAGCCGCAACGCCACCACCGAAGACTTCGAAACCGTGTTGAGTGCCATGCGCGCCGGCCAGGTGCCCACCGCCGCCCTCAACACCCACCGCATGACCCTGTCCGATGTGCCCGCCCACTTTGCCACCTTGCTGGACCCGAAGCAGGGCGTGGTCAAGGCCATCGTCGAAATCTGAGCCCGCCACCGCCATGGTCCAACCCATACTCCAGTTCGGCACCAGCCGCTTTCTGCAGGCCCACGTCGACCTGTTCATCGCCGAAGCCCTGGCCCAGGTGCCCGGGGCGGGCGACGCCCTGGGCGGTATCACCGTGGTGCAGACCACCGACCGCGCCGACGGCGCGGCACGCATTGCCGCACTGGCCCTCGGCCAGGGCTATCCGGTGCGCGTGCGGGGCGTGGCCGGTGGGCAGCGGGTGGATCGCCTGCAACACTGCGATGCCGTGCGCGAGGCCTGGCACGTCAACACCCGCTGGCCGGCCCTGCGTCAGGCCGTGGCCGAGGGCCATGTGACGGTGATCGTGTCCAACACGGGCGACCAGGGCTACCAGCTGCACGAGCAGGACGGCCCCGAGCTACTCGCCCAGGCCAGCCCCGCACCGCACAGCTTCCCGGCCAAACTGCTGGTGCTGCTGCACGGGCGCTGGCAACAAAGCCCCAACAAAACCCTCACCTTGCTGCCTTGTGAGCTGGTGGAGCGCAACGGCGAGGTGCTGCGCGACCGGGTCTGCCAACTGGCACTGCAGTGGGGCCTGCCCGAAAGCCTGCAAAGCTGGCTGCGCCAGGGGCCCGTCTGGGCCAACTCCCTGGTCGATCGCATCGTCTCCGAGGCCATCGACCCCATTGGCGCCGTGGCCGAGCCCTATGCCGTGTGGGTGGTCGAGCGCCAGGCCGGTTTGCAACTGCCCTGCCGGCACCCGGCCATCGTGCTCACCGACGACCTGGCCGCGCACGAGCGCCTCAAGCTGTTCCTGCTCAACGCGGCCCATACCTTTCTGGCCGAGCGCTGGCTGATCGAGCAGCGCCCCGTGGCGGAGACCGTGCGCCAGGCCATGGCCGATATCCCCCTGCGCGCCGAGCTAGAAGCCTTGTGGCGTGACGAAATCCTGCCCGTGTTCCAGGCCTTGGGCGAAGGCCCCCAGGCCGAGGCCTACCTGCGCGACGTGCGCGAGCGCTTCGAAAACCCTTTTCTCGAGCACCGCATCGCCGACATCGCCCAGAACCACGCGGCCAAAAAGCTGCGACGCCTCGCCCCCATCGTGGCCTTGGCGGCCCAGCGCGCGCCTGGCCTGGTGCAAGCGCGCCTGCAGTCCGCACTGGCCCCTACGCCTTGATGCGCCCCCCAACTGACTCCACCCAGCGCCCGTCCATGACCTCCGACCCCCTCACCCCAGCGCCCGCCCTGCAACTGTCCGCCCTCGACAACGTCGCCGTGGCCCGTCAGGCCCTGGTGGCGGGCCAGGCCCTCGCGCTGGGTGCCGGCCCGGCCGTGCTCGTGCAAGAGCCCATCCCCTCCGGCCACAAGGTGGCCTTGCAGCCCATCGCCAGTGGCCAAGCGGTCTACAAGTACGGTCAGCGCATCGGTCTGGCCTGTGCCGACATCGCGCCGGGCCAGCACGTGCACGTGCACAACCTGGCCATGGTGAACTCGGATGGTGCTCAGCACCCCGGGCAGGGCTACGTGCCCACCGTGCCGGCCGGCGATGCCTTGGGCTTTGACGGCTTTGTCCGTGCCGATGGTCGTGTGGGCACGCGCAACTACCTGGGCGTGATCGCCAGCGTCAACTGCTCGGCCACCGTGTGCCGTCACATTGCCGATGCCTTCAAGGGCGAAGCCCTGGCCGCCTACCCGCATGTGGATGGCGTGGTGGCCATCACCCATGGCAGCGGGTGCGGCATGGGCGGTGATGGCGAGGGCCTGGCGCTGTTGCAGCGCACCTTGCGGGGCTATGCCAGCCACCCCAACTTTGCGGGTGTGCTGGTGATTGGTCTGGGTTGCGAGGTCAACCAGATCGCCCCCCTGGTCAGCGAGATGGCGGCCCGCCCCGCGGGCCTGTTGGCCAGCCTCACCATCCAGGACGAAGGCGGCACCCGCGAGACCATTGCCGCGGGCAAGGCGATCGTGCAGGCCATGCTGGCCCAGGCCAATCAGTTTCAGCGCCAACGGGTGCCGCTGTCGCAGCTCACCGTGGGCCTGCAATGCGGCGGCTCGGATGCTTACTCCGGCATCAGCGCCAACCCGGTGCTGGGCGCCGCGGTCGACCTGCTGGTGCGCCATGGCGGCCGGGCCATTCTTTCTGAAACCCCCGAGATCTATGGCGCCGAGCATTTGCTGACCCACCGTGCCGCCACCCCCGAGGTGGCCCAGCGCCTGATGCAGCGCGTGGCCTGGTGGGAGCGCTATGCCGCTCTGCACGGCGGTGACCTCAACAACAACCCTTCGCCCGGCAACAAGGCGGGTGGCATCACCACCATCCTCGAGAAATCACTGGGCGCCGTGGCCAAGGCCGGCTCCACCGGCCTCATGGAGGTGCTCGAATACGCCCAGCCGGTCCAGGCCCCGGGCCTGGTGTTCATGGACACCCCGGGCTACGACCCGGTCTCGGCCACGGGCCAGGTGGCCGGTGGGGCCAACCTGATCTGCTTCACCACCGGGCGCGGCAGCACCTATGGCTGCAAGCCCACGCCCTCGCTCAAGCTGGCCTCCAACACCCCCATGTTCCAGCGCATGTCGCTCGACATGGACTTTGATTGCGGCGGCGTGGTCGACGGGCGCCAGACCGTGCTCGAAGCGGGCCAACACCTGTTTGCCCTCATGCTGGCCACGGCCTCGGGCCAGCGCAGCAAAAGCGAGGACAACGGCCTGGGGGACAACGAGTTCCTGCCCTGGCAACTGGGCGCGGTCATGTAGGCGAGGTGCCCGCCTGGGTCATTTGTGACGAGATCTGTCGCAATTTGAGAAAATCTGAGGCGGTATCTAATTGTTTCCGGGCTTACCCGGATAGGCCCAACTGGGTGGCGCTCTAACCTCCCCTGCGAGAACAACAACCCAGATGGAGCCCCACGATGAGCGTTCAATTCAAGATCAACGGCAAGCCGGTCACGGCCCAGGCCGAGACCGACACCCCCTTGCTGTGGGTGATCCGTGACGAGCTGGGCATGACCGGCACCAAGTTCGGTTGCGGCGCTGCCCTGTGCGGCGCCTGCACCGTGCATGTCAACGGCCAGCCCGCACGGTCCTGCCAGACCCCGCTCAGCGCCGTGGCCGGCAAGAACGTGGCCACCGTCGAAGGTCTGTCCAAGACCGCCAACCACCCGCTGCAGGTGGCCTGGCTCAAGCACGAGGTGCCCCAGTGCGGTTACTGCCAGTCGGGCCAGCTCATGAGTGCGGCAGCCCTGCTGTCGCGCAACAACAACCCCAGCGATGCCGACATCGACGCGGCCATGAGCGGCAACCTGTGCCGCTGCGGCACCTACAACCGCATGCGCGCCGCCATCAAGGATGCCGGCGCCATGATGCGCAACAAGGCCTGACCCCGGGAGACCCACATGAACAAGCACCAATCTGTTGCCAACACCTCCCGCCGGGCCTTCCTCAAGACCTCCACCGCCGCCACCGGTGGCCTCATCATGGGCGTCAGCCTGCCCCTGCTGGGCGCGGGCGCTGCGCAGGCCGCCGGCACCGTGCACACCCCGAATGCCTGGGTGCACATCGCCGACGACAACCGCATCACCCTGATGGTGGCCCGCTCCGAGATGGGGCAGGGCGTCTACACCTCCATGTCGATGCTGATTGCCGAAGAGCTCAACGTCGGCCTCAAGCAGGTCCAGGTGGTGGCCGCACCACCGGCGGCCGTCTATGTCAACGCCCTGTTGGGCGCGCAGATCACCGGTGGCTCCACCTCGGTGCGTGACGGCTGGGAGAAGCTGCGCGTGGCCGGCGCCCAGGTGCGCCAGATGCTGCTGCAGGCAGCCGCCAACCAGTGGAGTGTCGACGTGGCCAGCCTCAAGGCCGACCAGGGCATGGTCACCGGCCCGGGCGGCAAAAAGGCCAGCTACGGCCAATTGGCTGAAGCCGCTGCCAAGCTGCCCGTGCCCGAAAAGCCCGCCCTCAAAGACCCGAAAGACTTTGTCCTGGTGGGCAAGCGCACCAAGCGCATCGACACCCCCGCCAAGGTCAATGGCACGGCCGAGTTCGGCATCGACGTCAAGCTGCCCGGCATGGTCTACGCCTCGCTGGCCCAGTGCCCGGTGATTGGCGGCAAGGTGGTCAGCTTTGATGCCGCCAAGGCCAAGAGCATGCCCGGCGTCATCGATGTGGTGCAGATCCCCGACGGCGTGGCCGTGGTCGCGGCCAGCTGGTGGCAGGCCAAAAAGGCGCGCGACACCGTCACCATCCAATGGGATGAGGGCGCTGGCGCCCAGCTCAGCAGCGAAGGCATGATCAACAGCACCCGCGCCGCCGCTGCCAGCACCAAGCCCATCGAGATCGCCAAGCCCCAGGGTGACGTGGCCGCCGCCTTCAAGGGCGCAGCCAAGGTGGTCGAGGCCGAGTACGTGCAGCCCCTGCAGGCCCACGTGCCGCTCGAGCCCATGAACTTCACGGCCCATGTCAATGGCGACAACATCCTGCTGGTGGGCCCCACCCAGTTCCAGCAAGGCGCGCAGGGGGCCGTGGCGGCGGCGCTGGGCGTCAAGCCCGAGGCCATCACCCTCAAGACCACCTACCTGGGCGGAGGCTTTGGCCGCCGCCTTGAGTTGGACTTCATCGTGCAGGCGGCCCAGATCTCCAAGGCCGTCAACAAGCCGGTCAAGCTGGTCTGGACGCGTGAAGACGACTTCACCCACGACTTCTACCGCCCCGTGGCCGTCAACCAGCTCAAGGCCGGGCTCGACGCCAGCGGCAAACCGGTGGCCATGCACTTCAAGGTTGCCTCGCAGTCGGTTACCCAGCGCGCCTTCGGCCTGCCCGCCAACACGCTGGATCCCTTCATGGCCGAAGCCTCGGTGCCGGGCTACAACATCCCCAACACCCAGCACGACCTGGTCATCCACGATGCCGGCCTGCGCGTGGGCTACTGGCGCGCGGTCAGCCACAACATGAACGCTTTCGCCAACGAAAGCTTCATCGACGAGCTGGCCCTGGCCGCCGGCCAGGACCCCTACCGCTACCGCCTCAGCCTGCTCGAAGGCAAGCCCCGCTTTGCCAACGTGCTCAAGCTGGCCGCCGAGAAGGCCGGCTGGGGGCAGCCGCTGGCCAAGGGCCGGGCCCGCGGCATCGCGCTGATGGAGGGCTATGACACCTACATGGCCCAGGTGGCCGAGGTCAGCCTCAACGAGGCGGGTGAGGTGCATGTGCACCGGGTCACCGTGGCGGTCGATCCGGGCCACATGGTCAACCCCGACACAGTCGAGGCCCAGATCCAGTCCAGCGTCGTGTTCGGCATGGGGGCTGCCCTCAAGCACCAGATCACGCTCGAGGCCGGTCGCGTGCAACAGACCAACTACAACACCTTCCAGCCGGTGCGCATGTTCGAGGCGCCCAAGGTCGACATTGTGCTCGTGCAAAGCCAGGAAAAGCCCGGAGGCATCGGCGAGCCCGCCACGGCCGTGGTGGGCCCCGCCATTGCCAATGCGGTGGCCGCGCTCACCGGCAAACGGGTGCGCCGCCTGCCCATCACGGCCGAAGCGCTCAAACAGGCCTGAGCCAGGCCTGAACGAGGCCTGAACGGCCCGGGCCCCCACTGAAGACCCAGCCCAGACCAGGGCCGTGTCTTCGGGCCATGGCCGGCCACCGTCATTTCGGCAGCCCAAGCCGTCAGAATGACAAACTGCCCTGTTGCCACCGGCACTTTGTGCTCTGGCAACGGTGCAGCACCCCGCCTAGACTTTTTCTCATCGATCCACCCCTTGAGAGAGAGTCCGCCATGTCCCGCAATTCCCACACCCCCCTGCGCAGCGTCCTGGTCCTGGGGGCCGGCAAGGTCGGCGGCACCATCGCCGACATGGTGGCCGAGGCCCACCAGCTGCCCGTCACCCTGGCCGACCAGCAGCGCGCCACCCACCCCTACGACGCCCTGGTGCAGCCCCTGCAGCTCGACGTTCGTGACCCGGCTGCCCTCGCTGCGGCCCTGTCACAGCACCCGGTGGTGATCAATGCCTTGCCCTACTTCCTGGCCCAGACCGTCGCGCCCCAGGCGGCCCGGCTCGGGGTGCACTACTTCGACTTGACCGAAGACGTGGCCGCCACCCAGGCCATCCGCCAGTTGGCGGTGGGCGCCCGCAGCCTGCTCATGCCCCAGTGTGGCCTGGCGCCGGGGGTGATCGGCATGTTGGGCATGCAACTGGCAGAGGGCTTCGACGAGTTGTTCGATCTGAATCTGCGCGTGGGCGCGCTCACCCGCCACGCCACCAACCGCCTGCGCTACAACTTCACCTGGAGCATCGACGGCGTCATCAACGAGTACTGCCAGCCCTGCGACGCCATCGTGCAAGGCCAGCGCGTCAGCACCCAGGCCCTGGAGGGGCTGGAGCAACTGCTGCTCGATGGCGACACTTACGAAGCCTTCAACACCTCGGGTGGGCTGGGCACCCTGTGCGAAACCCTGCAGGGCCGCGTGCGCAACCTCAGCTACAAAACCCTGCGCTACCCAGGCCACCGCGACGCCATGGACTTTCTGCTGCATGACCTGCGCCTGATCGAACAGCGCGACCTGCTGCGCCAGGTGCTGGACCACGCCGTGCCGCACAGCCGTGACGACGTGGTCATCGTGCATGCCTCGGCCACCGGCCTGCGCCAGGGCCGCCTGGAGCAACAGACCCGCCTCGCCCGGGTGCAAGGGGGACTCTTGCGGGGGCGCCTACGCACCGCCATCGAGCTGAGCACCGCCGCCGGCGTGGTCGGGGTGCTGGAGCTGCTGCAACGCGGCCAACTGCCCGCAGCGGGCTTTGTCCGCCAGGAGCAGGTGCCCCTGCAGGCCTTGCTGGCCACCCGGGTCGGTCACCACTACGCCGGCCTGCGCGAGGCGGCTCAACCTGGCCTGGATGTTGCGACAGCCTCTGCGCCTGCAGGGGCAGCGACGGTGCCGCTCCTGCGCAAGGCACTTGCCGTTCACGCCTGATCGTGTGCCGCTCAAAAGCTGTGCGGTGGCATACTGGGCCGCGTCGGCCATGCGCCTGCAGCGCGGCGGTGCGTGGCTCGGTGGCCTGGCCGCCGCACAGACCAACAAAAGGGGTTTTTCAATGAGTAGCACGGTTGCCGTTCTGGGCGCTGGCATGGTGGGCGTGTCTTGCGCGCTGGAGCTTCAACGGCGTGGCCACCAGGTCACCCTGGTCGACCGATTGGGGCCCGGACGAGAGACCTCCTACGGCAATGCAGGTGTGCTGACCCGCAGCTCACTGATCCCTTTCAACAACCCCGGCCTGTGGGCCAGCCTGCCCACCCTGCTCAAAAACCGCACGGCCCAGTTCCGCTACAACCCGGCCTTTCTGGCGCGCCACCCGGGCTGGGGGCTGGGCTTTCTGGCCCGGGCCCGGCAGGCCCCCTTCCAGCAGACCGCCGCGGCCCTCGACGCCCTGATCCGACTCAGCCAGCCAGCCCATCGCCAGTGGTTGGCGGAGGCAGGGCAGGGCCACCGCCTGCGCGAGAACGGCTGGATCTTTCTGTACCGCAGCCAGGCCGCCTTCGATGCGGGCCAATTGGGGCGCGACGCCCTGGCCCAGTTCGGCGTGCAGACCGAGCCTCTGGATGCTGGTGCCCTGCATGCGCTGGAGCCGCACCTGCGCCCCCTGTTCCCCCGCGCCCTGTGGGTGCGCGATGCGGCCTCGGTCGACAGCCCCGGTGCCGTGACCGAAAGCTATGCGGGCCTGTTCACCGCCCGTGGCGGGCGCCTGCTGCAGGCCCCGGTGCAGGGCCTGGCCCGCACCGGGGCTGACGGTGGCTGGCAGGTTGATCTGGGTGAGGCCGGCCCGTTGGCCGCTCAGCGCGTGGTCCTGGCCCTGGGCCCTTGGAGCAAGGGCTTTTTGCAGCAGCACCTGGGCCTGTCGGTGCCCATGGCTTTTGAGCGCGGCTACCACATGCACTACGCGGCCGAGGGCGAGGCCACCCTGAGGCGGCCCGTGTACGACAGCGCCGGCGGCTACGTGCTCTCCCCCATGGCCCAAGGCCTGCGCCTGAGCACCGGGGTGGAGCTGACCGAGCTCGACGCCCCTCCCAACCACACCCAACTGGGGCTGGCCGAAACCGCTGCCCGCCAGGCTTTTGGGCTGGCAGAGCGGCTGGAGTCCCAGCCTTGGCTGGGCCGACGCCCCACCTTGCCCGACAGCCGCCCTGTGATCGGCGCGGCACCCGGGCGACCCGGGTTGTGGCTGGCCTTTGGCCACCAGCACATCGGCTTCAGCACCGGGCCCGGCACGGCCTTGCTGCTGGCGGCCTTGATGGACGGCCAGTCCCCGCCGTTGGACGCCACACCCTTCCGGCCAGAGCGCTTTGTGCGCTGAGGCCAGCGTCCAGGCCTCGCAGAGTACCTTTCGTCCGCTACAGTGGACGCATCGCGCCCCTGGCCCAGGCCAGAGGGCCGGCCTCCAGCCTTGAACCTTTGCATCCCCCATGGACGTCAAACTCGACGACACCGACCGCCACCTGTTGAGCCTGCTCCAGGCCAACGCCCGTGAACCCGTGGCCAACCTGGCGCGCAAGCTCCAGATCGCCCGTACCACTGTGGCCGCGCGCATCGCGCGCCTGGAGCGTGAGGGCGTGGTGGCCGGCTACGGCGTGCGCCTGGGCCAGCCGCTGGAGCGGGCGGCCGTGCGCGCCTGGTGTGGCCTCAGCGTCAATGCCAAAAAGGCCAGCGCCGTGCTGCAGGCACTGGAGCGCCTGCCTGAGGTGGAAGAGTTGTGTGCCGTCAGCGGCGCCTTCGACTACCTGGCCCTGCTGTGCTGCAACACGCCCGAGCAACTGGACCGCCTGCTGGACCAACTGGGCCAGATCGAGGGCATCCACCAGACCCACACCTCGCTCATCCTCAGCCGCAAGATCGACCGCCGCAGCCAGGTTTGAGCGGGTTGACGCGTCAGGCGAACACCGAGCGCGTCACCGCCAGCAGCTCCTGGCTCACAAAGCGTGCCAGCGGGTCAGAGGCGTCGCGCCGGTGCGTCACCATCGAGATCGGCAACACCAGGGTGCGCCAGGGCAGGGGCACGATCCTCAGATCGCCATGGCTGCCGAACAGGCGCGTCAACATATCGGGCAGCACCGCCACCAGCGGGCTTTGCTTGACCACAAAGGGGATCGACAGCGGGTTGGCCGTGTGGGCTACCACCTGCCGAGTCAGGCCCAACTGCTGAAACACCTTGTCCACCAGGCCCGGCCCATCGCCGGCATAGCTGGTGTGGATGTGGGGCAGCCGGGCCAGATCCGCCGGCCGGGGGCGGGCCGGCACCTGCAGCAGGGTCGGGTTGTGCACGCAGCTGAAACCCGAGCGAAACAACAGCACCGGCTCGTGCACGCTGCGCAGCCGGGGGAAATGCCCCAGCGCCATGCGGATTTCGCCTGCGTCCAGTTGCTCCAGCTGTTGCCAGGCCGGCACCGGGCGCACCGACAGGCTCAAGCCTGGGGCCTTTTGCCGCAAGGCGGCCACCAGGCCGGGCAACAGCAGGGCCTCCAGCGGATCGTTCAGGCACAGGTCAAAGCGCTCCTGCACGCGCAAGGGGTCAAAGACGGCCTCGCTCAGCGTCATGGCCTGGGCCTCGGCCAGCCACTGGCGCACCCGCGGTGCCAGGGCCTGGGCGCGGGCCGTGGGCACCATGACCGCCCCTTCGCGGTACAGGATGTCATCGCCCAGCCACTCGCGCAGCCGGGCCAGCGCGTGGCTCATGGCCGGCTGACCCACGCACAGCCTCGCTGCGGCGCGGGTCACGCTGCGCTCGGCCACCAGGGCATCCAGCGCCACCAGCAGGTTCAGGTCCAGGCGGCGCAGCGCGGTGTGATCAAAATCAGCCATGTTGATGTTGTGCATCAGAACAATCGATTGGCGTGATTGTGCCGCTCTGGGCAAACTCAAGCGAGATCATCGTTTCTTCAGCCTGCTGCAGGGCTGCCTTTTGCCCATGTCTGTTGCTTCCGTTTCCACCCTTCAGGTCGCTCGCGATCGCCCTTCCACCGCCGCGCTCTTGCTGGCGCTGGCCGCCGTGACCAGCGTGGAGTTTCTGGAGAACGGCCTGGTCCTGTTCGGCGCCGGGCCCATCATGGCGGGCGCCGGGGTGTCGGCCTCGGCCTTTGCCCTGGTCTATGCCGCCTATGGCGCCGCGGCCGTCTTCATGCTCTACAAGCACCAGTGGGTGGTCGAGCGCCTGGGCTACCGTCGTTTTGTCGGCCTGTCGCTGCTGGTGTTCGGACTGGGCTCGGGGGTCTGCGCCAGCAGCCCGGTCGATGGCAGCGTGCTGTCACTGGCCCTGGGTCGATTGCTGCAGGGCCTGGGGGGCTCCACCTTCTTCGTGGCCGGGCGCATGCTGATCAATGAGCTGCCGCCGGAGCGGCGCTTCCACGGCCTGCTGACCTTTGTCTGTGCGCTGCTGGGGGGCACCGCGCTGGCGCCGTTGGTGGCCGCCGGTCTGCTGGGCCTGGGGGGCTGGCGGGCGCTGTTCGGGTTCGGCCTGGTCTGGGCTGCGCTGGTGGGCTGGGCTGCCAGGGCCTGCCTGCCGGACCAGCGCAGCGCGCCCCACGAACGCTCGCAAGAGCATTGGGCCTGGCTGCTGGTCGTGTTGGCCGGTGTGTGCGGCCTGCAATGGGTGATCCAGCAGATCCCGCTCCAGCGCGCCGACGAGCTGCCCGTGCAGGGCTTGGCCGTGGCCCTGCTCTCGACCTTGGTGCTCAGCCTGTTTGCCTGGCGCCAGTGGGGGCGCGAGCGCCCCCTGATCAACTACCGTGGGCTGGTGCAGCGGCGCTACCTGGTGGGCCTGGTGTTCTATGCCCTGGGCTACTTTTTGGCCGGCGCCATGGGTTTGCTTCTGCCCTGGATGCTGCACCAGGAGCTGGGTCTGTCTTTGCTGGCCACGGCCTTGTGGACCTCTCTGGGCCTGTTGAGCAGCGTCGGCATGGCCTTGCTGCACATCTTTGCGGCGCAACGCTGGCCGCGCCACCAGGGCTACATGCTGTCGGGGGTGCTGCTGCAGGCGCTGGCCTGCCTGCTGCTGTCACAGGTTCAGGGGGGTGGGCCGGGCTCGGGTTGGAGTGCGCTGGCGCTGGGGCTGGGCACGGTGCTGAGCGGCCTGTCGCTTCCCCTGTTCATCGGCCCGGTGGCCCAGGGCACCTTTGTGGAGCTGCCCCAGGCGGTGTTCTCGCACGGCTACCAGGTCAAGAACATCGTGCGCCAGCTCAGCCTGTCTTTCAGTGTGGCACTGCTCACGGGTTTGCTGCACCAATTGGGCGAAGGCCGCCTGGCCAGCCTGGGGGGTGCTTTGCAGGGCCTGGGGGCCTGGCTGGGCACGCCGGTGGCCCAGCCGGCGGCCTGTGTCTTCTTGTTGCTGGCCGGTCTTTCCGTACCGCTGGCCCTGGCCGTGCTGCTGCAGCGCGTGTTCCGCTAGGTGGGATGGGCAGGGCGCGCCGCCCGGGCGTTTACGACATTTTTGCGCCCAGCCTGCCAGCTTCATCGGCATTTTTACGCGCTCCTTTTTAAGCTCATCCCCGAGTGCCAAGCCCCCAAGGCACGTCGGAACCCACGCATGAGCCTGTTCGCTTTTCTCTTGTCACCCTTGCACACGGCCGGCCCGCGCATGGCTGCTGCCGGGCATCGCCCACCTGCTGCCCCGGCAACCCGTTCGCTTGAAAGAATGCGTGTCACCGTGGCCGCCTGCGAGGCGGCCCAGGCGCGCCAGGCCGTGGCGACCTGCCCGAACAGCCGCATCGAATGCTGCCTGCCCTGGCCCGCCGATGCCCGCGTGCAGCTGCACATCAGCCACCCGGCAGGGCAGGCGGCCGCTTTGCGGCGCTGCCTGCAGCGTGCAGTGCCCAGTTGCGACTGGGGCTCGATAAACCCCCCGCTACACCCTCGGCTCAACCCTCCGCTCAATCCACCTTCGCCCCGGCACCGCTGAGGGCTCAGCCCTCGGTGCCAGAGCGTGCTCAGTGCTTGCACTGCAGCCACAAGGCGTTTGCGCGGCCGCCTGCCGATGACCCATAGCCGTGCACAACCTCCATCGCCATCACCGGATGGCAACCCTTCCATGATCAAGACAAGCCACGTTCTGGCGCCCCTGGCGCTCACCCTGTTTTGCAGCGCCGCCCTGGCGCAGGCCAGCGGCGAACCCGCTGCTGCCGACGCCTCGGCACACACGCTCACCGGCAATCTGAGCCTGGTGTCGGACTACCGCTTTCGGGGCATTTCCCAAAGCTGGCGCCAGCCGGCCGTGCAAGGGGGCTTTGACTACACCCATGCCAGCGGCTGGTACCTGGGCAACTGGAACTCCAGCGTGTCGTCCAACAGCTACAACAACGGGGCCAGCCTGGAGGTCGACCTCTATGGCGGTTACCGCTTTGATCTGGCGCCGGAGTGGGGCGCCGACCTGGGCCTGCTGCACTACCTCTACCCGAGCGCACGCCTGAACAGCGCACCGGCCCAGCCGAGCGCCAACGCTTACGACAACACCGAGCTGTACGCCGGCCTCAGCCACGGCCCTTTCAGTGCCAAGCTCTCGTATGCGGTCAGCGATTATTTCGGCCTCAAGGGCGACACTGCCGCCTATGCCTACTGGAGCGCCTTGCCCAATCGGGGCGGCTCGCGCGGCAGCACCTACCTTGACCTCAACTACAACCTGGATCTGGGGGACCAGCTCACGCTCGGCCTGCACCTGGGGCACACCTCGGTGCGCCATTACGGCGAGCTTTCTTACACCGACTACAAAATCGGCCTCGCCAAAGATTGGCATGGCCTGAACTTTGGGGCCGCGCTGGTGGGCAGCAACGCCGACACGGCGTACTACCAGGCGGGCAATTCGGCCGGGGCCGACGCCAGAAAGCTGGGCCGCCCCAGTGTCGTGCTCTCGCTGGGCAAGACCTTCTGAGCGTCGCCGCCGCTTCGTCATCAAGCGCCGCGTTTCGGGTCTGAGGCGCGGCTGCCCAGGGGTTCCGGGCAGGCTGCCGCTGGCCGCCAGATTCACGCACACGCAACTGCCGGCGGCAGCGGCGTCCTGCCCCGGGGCCTTGGCGGCTCGCGCACCTCGATCCGTGCGGCTCAGCTCACCGGTTCCAGGCTGGGCTGTGGGTTCAAGGCCTGCCTGGCGGCCCGCACATCAGCCCATATACCGGCCAATACATCGGCGGATCGGACTGGCGCGTCGACCCGGCCCAGCGCCTGGCTCAGGCGGGCCTGGGCCTCGGCCTGGCGTGCCGTGCCTTGCCACAGCCGGGCCAGCGCGGTGGCGCAGCGCAAGGCCAGCAGGTGGGCGCCCTGGGTCTGGGCCAGTTGCCAGCCCTGCTGGTACAAGCCGGCCACCTCGGCGGGGTCGGCGTGCGGCTGGCTCAGCAGTGCATCGCCTTGCAGGCGCAGAAAGTCGGCCACCAGGTGCAGGTCGTGGTTGGCCTGGGCGCGCGTCAGCGCATCGCGGGTCACGGCCAGGGCCTCATCGCTGCGCCCCAGGCGCAGCAGTGCGTCAGCCAGGATGTGCATGAACGTCAGCTCGATGATGCGAAACGCCTGCCGGGCACCGGCCACGCCCTGGTGCAGGGTGTCCAGGCCGCGGTCATCGCCCTGGGTGGCCAAGGTCCAGCCCAACACCGTGGCGCCACCGGCTTGCCACAACAGCAACTGGTGACGCTGCCCATGGGCCAGCAACTCGTGGCTCAGCGCTGTCGCACCCTCCAGGTCGCCCAGGTGGCGGTGCAGCACCGCAGCGCAACCCAGCGCATAGCCCAGGCTGTGGGCGTGATCCAGGTGGCGCGCGTGCTGCAGGTTCTCCTGCGCCAGGGTGCGGGCCGACTCCAGCCGCCCCTGCAGCCAGCAGACCCAGCTGAGCAAGGCCCGGGCAGCCACGCCGATGTCTTCGCCAAAGCGGCGCACCAGGGTGTTGCCTGACACCTGGCGGCTCAGCGCCACGGCGGCCTCCAGGTGGGCCTGGGCCTGCACCAGTTCGCCCAGCCACAGGGTGTTGTTGCCATAGGCATAGGCCACAGCCAGCTGGGTGGCGGCGTCGGGGCTGGGGCCGGCCTGGTCGCGCAGGCGGTCGGCAAACTCCAGTGGGTGTTCGTCGGCGCTGCTGCGCCCCACCATCCACAGCCCCCACATCAGGGGGAAGCGGTCCTGCTCGGGTGGGGCCAGCGCGCTCAAGGCCCAAGCCTGCATGAAGCAGGTCTTGGCGGTCTCGGAGCCATATCCTTCGGTGGCCACCAGCAAGGTGCCCAGGGCCACCTGCAGCTCCAGTTCGGTGCGCACCCGGTAGGCCTCCGTGGGCGGCAGGGCCTGCAAGGCCACCAGCCCCGCCTGAAAGTCGTGCAGGGCCTCGGCGTGGGCCGAGCGGTCGGCAGCCTGCCGGCCGGCGGCCAGCCAGGCCTGGGCCGCGCCCGGGTCGGTGGCTTCGCTCAGGTGGTGGGCCAGGATTTCGGGGTGGGCCTGCAGGCGTTCCGCAAAGTGGGTGCGCAGCACCTGGGCCAGCCGGGCGTGGATGGCCCGGCGCTCGGCCTGGGCCAGCGACTGGTAGGCCGCATCGCGCACCAGCGCATGCTTGAAATGGTAGGCCCCGCTGCGCTGCCGGCGCAGCAGGCCCGAGCGCAGCAGGGCCTCCAGCCCGTCGGCCACCCGGTCGGCTGGCTCACCCAGGGCCAGCAGCAAGGCGTCGCTGAAGTCACGCCCGATGGCTGCCGCCAGCTGCGCGATGTGTTTGGCCGGCCCCAGGCTGTCCAGCCGGGCGGCCAGCACATCCCACAGCGAGTCGGGCACTTGCTCGCTCAGGCCCGCCAGCCAGGCGCGGGTCAGTTCTTCCACAAACAGAGGCACGCCATCGGCCCGGCTGACGATGGCGGCCTGCCAAGCCTCGTTCAGGGCTTGGGCCCCAGCCAGGGCCTGCACCAGTTCACGCGCGGCGTGGGTGGACAGCGGGCCCAGCGTCATTTCAGCCATGCCGCTGTGCGCCAGGGCCGGGGGCAGGGCCTGGCGTGACGTGGCCAGCAGCAGCACAGGGCCCCCCAGGGCTACCAGGCGGGCCAGGGTTTCCAGCGTGGCCGCGTCGGCCCAGTGCAGGTCGTCCACCCAGAGCAGCATCGGATCGCCCCGGCCCAGGGCCACGATCAGTTCGCACAGCAAGGCTTGCTCGTGGCGTTTGCGCTCGGCCGGGTGGGTGTCGTCCTGGGCGGCAGCTTCGGGGGGCAGAGGCCTGTTGTCCAGCAGCCCCAGCAAACGTTGGAGCTGGTCCGGCTGCTCCAGGCCCAAGGCGGCCAAGGCCTGGCCCAGGGTTTGCTGGTTCAACGAGGCGGCATCGCGGTCCAGCCCCAGCCATGCGGGCAGGCTCTCGAGCCATGCGAAGTAGGGCGTGTGGGCCGATTCGGCCTGGCAGCGCAGTGTGAGCACCTGGGCACCCTCCTGCTGCACCTGGCGGGCCAGTGTGGCCGCCAGGCGCGATTTGCCCAACCCGGGTTCCGCGCGCAGCAGCAGGGCGGCGGCCCGCCCGCCCTGGCCCACCTGCTGCCACAGCTGGTTCAGTTGCGCCAGTTCGCTCTGTCGGCCCAGCAGCCGGGGGGGCTGGGGCTCACTCGCCTGCGGGTGGGCGGGCAGGGGCCGCCGGCCCAGCAACAGGGCGTGCGAGGGGGCATCAGGGCCCTCCAGCATGCTCAGCTGGAAATGGTTGTGCAGCCGCCGTTGCAGTGTCGGCCCCAGCACCAGTCCCCGGGCCGGGGCTTGCCAGGCCAGGCGACGAGCCTCTCGGGCCAGGGTGCCTGCTTCGTCGGGCCGGTTGGCATCGCTGCTGCCATGGCTCCAGCCCACGTGCAGGCCAACCCGCCAGCTCAAGGCGCCCAAGGGCTGCCAAGCGGCGGCCAGGTCCAGCGCGGCTTCGGCGGCGTCCCGGGGCGCCTGCTCCCGCGCCACCGGGTGGCCAAAATAGGCCAGCAGCTCGGCGCGCTCGGCCAGGGCCACATGGGCACCGCGCGCCTGCAGGCTGGCCTGCGCGCTGCTCAGGGCCTGCTGCAGCAGGGTGCTGGCGTCGTCGCCGGGGTGGTGCAGGTCCAGTTCGGCCACCAGGGCCACCAGCCGGCGCCGCTCGACCCTGGCCGGCCGCTCCGTGCCGGCGGGGGCCTGGCTTTGGCACTGGCGCTGGATCTGCTCGGCCAGTTGCAGGGTCTGCGGGCTGGGGCGCACCCCCAGCTCTTGTTCCAGCTGGCGCTCGAAGGTGTCGAAGTGGGCCAGGGCTGCCTCGGGGCTGTGGCGGGCCAGCAACCGCATGCAACTGCGTTGCAGCGATTCGCGCCAGGGCTCCAGCTCGATGGCACGCCGGGCATGTTGAAGGGCGCGCGCCGCTTCGTGGCGCTGTTCGTGGTGGGTGATCAGCTCCTCCAGCAAGGCCAGGGCCCGCCGATGCAATGCATCGCGGCGTGCCAACAGCCAGGCCTCGAACTCGGGCGCATCGGGCAGGCTCAGCCCGCTCAGCAGGGGGCCGCGGTACAGCGCCAGTTGCTGCTCCAGCCGCAGGGCCAGTTCCTCCGGGCTGATCACCACCGCAGTGGCGCTGCGCTCGAACGCCGGCACGTCGAAATGGATCAGTGCCTGGTCGCTCAGGCGCAGGGCGCGGTGGCCGCCACCAATCCAGTCAGCCCCGGCCGGGCCCAGGCAGCGGCGCAGATCGAACACGCAGCGGCGCAGATTGGCCCGGGCCTGTTCGGCTTCCAGGTCGGGCCACAGCAGAAGGGCCAGGGCCTCGCGCGGGTGCTCAGCAGGCTCCAGGGCCAGGTAGGCCAGCAGGGCGCGCACCTTGTCGTACGGAAACGCCAGCACCGGGCCCTCGTCGAGGCGAACCTCGAAGGGACCGAAAAACCGCAACGACAGACCTGCCCCGGGAGCACTTGAAGAGAGAGATGTCACCATTCAACAAGCCGCTCGTCTGGCCGTGGCGGGGCTAAATGTTAAAAATTGATTCTAGATGGACGGTCGATTCCCTCTGGATGGGTTTGCATTTTTGTTACCAAATGACACCTGAAAGCCGGTGCGGCGGCCGGAGGCCTTAGCGGGCAAACGACTGTTTCAGAAACTCGATGAAGGCGCGCACCCGGGTGGCCGATTGGTGGCGCTGCGGGTACACCGCATGGACGTCGGCATCGGGTGTGGCGTAGCCCGGCAGCACCTGCACCAGGCGACCACTTTGCAGATGGCGCTCGATGTCCCATTCGGCTCGCATCAGGATGCCGTGCCCCTCCAGGGCCCAGTTGACGGCAATTTCACCGTCGTTGGTGCTCAGGGTACCGCGGGTCTTGATCGATTCGGTGCGGTCTTGCCGACCCCGCAGCGGGGTCAGGCGCCACAGGCCATACGCCTCTTCGCCCTGGCGGATGCCGATGCAGTTGTGCCCGATCAGGTCGTTGGGCACCTTGGGGGTACCGAACTTTTTCAGGTAGGCCGGGGCTGCGCAAAGCAGGCGCCGGTTGGGGGCGATGCGCTGGGCAATCACCCGCGCATCGGGCGGTGCGCCGAAGCGGATGCAGACGTCGTAGCTGTCGTCGGTCAGGGCTGGCGGGTTCACCGACAGCTGGAGCTGCACCTCCACCTTGGGGTAGGTGCGTGCGAAGCGCGAGATGATGGGGGCGATGTGGGTGCGCCCGAAGCCCAGGGTGGCATTCACCCGCAGCAGGCCGCTCGGGGTCGAGCGCGAGACACCCAGCAGCTCGGCCATGTCGTCGATCTGACCCAGGATGCGGCGTGCATGGGCCAGGTACAGCTCGCCCTCGGGCGTCAGGCTCATGCGGCGCGTGGTCCGGTTGATCAACAGCACCCCCAGCCGGGCCTCGATCTGGGCCAGGTGCTTGCTCACTGCCGGGGTGGTCACCCCCAGTTCGCGGCCCGCGGCGCTCAGGCTGCCAGCACTGGCCAGCACCGAGAAAAACCCCAGGTCGGCAGGTTGAATGAGCTCGGACATGGCGTGATTGTTGAATTCAAGTAAACGATGGTTTCACTATAGCGGCGCGCCAACGGGCCCGGGCCTCCCTACAGTGACAGCACTCAATTTCTGTCGGAGACCCACAGCCATGAAGACCTATGCGATCGCAACCATCCCCGGCGACGGGATTGGCAAGGAAGTGGTGCCCGCAGGCCAGGCGGTGATGCTGGCCCTGGCGGCCACCGGCGCTGGCTTCGGTTTCGAATTCGAAAACTTCGACTGGGGCGGTGACCACTACCGCCGCCACGGCGTGATGATGCCCGCCGATGGCCTGGAGGCCCTGCGGGGCAAGGACGCCATCCTGTTCGGGTCGGCCGGCGATCCTGACATTCCCGACCACATCACCCTGTGGGGCCTGCGCCTGAAGATCTGCCAGGGCTTTGATCAGTACGCCAATGTGAGGCCCACGCGCATCCTGCCGGGCATCGATGCGCCGCTCAAGCGTTGCCGGCCCGAAGACCTGAACTGGGTCATCGTGCGTGAGAACTCCGAGGGCGAGTACTCCGGCGTGGGCGGGCGGGTGCACCAGGGCCACCCGATCGAAGCCGCCACCGACGTCACCATGATGACCCGGGTGGGCGTGGAGCGCATCATGCGCTTTGCCTTCCGACTGGCCCAGTCGCGGCCGCGCAAGCTGCTGACCGTGATCACCAAGAGCAATGCGCAACGCCACGCCATGGTGATGTGGGACGAGATCGCCGCCCAGGTGGCGCTCGAGTTCCCGGACGTGCGCTGGGACAAGGAGATCGTCGACGCCGCCACGGCGCGCATGGTGAACCGGCCGGCCACGCTGGACACCCTGGTGGCCACCAACCTGCATGCCGACATCCTCAGCGACCTGGCGGCGGCACTGGCCGGCAGCCTGGGCATCGCACCCACCGGCAACATCGACCCCGAGCGCCGCTACCCCTCGATGTTCGAGCCCATCCATGGCTCGGCTTTCGACATCATGGGCAAGGGTCTGGCCAACCCGGTGGGCACGTTCTGGTCGGTGGTGATGCTGCTGGAGCACCTGGGCGAGCACGATGCCGCGCGCCGCCTGATGGCCGCCATCGAAGCCGTCACCGCCAACTCGGCCTTGCACACCGGCGATCTGGGGGGCCGGGCCACCACCGGCCAGGTGACCGAGGCGGTGTGCGCCCACCTGGGGGCTACCTCGATCTGAACCGGTGGCCTGATCAGGGTGGCCGGGTTTCAGTCCAGGCTGATTTCAACCCAGCCGTCGCGCTCGCGGGCTTCGAAGCGGTGGGCACACAAGCCCTTGGCCCCAGCCATCTGCCCGCTGCGCACATCAAAGCGCAGGCCGTGGGCCTGGCAGCGCACCCAATGGCCTTCCAGTGTGCCGAAGGCCAGCGAGGCGCCCGCGTGCGGGCAGGCGTCTTCGAGCGCATGGAGGGTGCCGTCGACCCAAAACAAGGCCAACTCGCGCCCGGCCACGCGCACCAGGGCCCGACCCTGCTGGCGCAGGGTCTCCAGGGGCAAAACGCTGACCCACTCAGCCATGGCTGTGCAGCCCGGCCCATTGCATCAGCCCATAGAAAAGGACGGCCAGAAACAGGGTTTCCAGGAGCATCAGCAGCACTGGCTTCCAGCCCACCGAAAGAATGTCCTTCAGATGGGTTTTCATGCCGATGGCCGCCATGGCGGCCACCAGGCAGGCCCGCGAGGCTTCATTGCCGGCCTGGGTCAGGGGCCTGGGTAGCCAGCCTGTGCTGTTGACCATGACCAAGGCCACAAATGCCACTGCAAACCAGGGCAGCAAGGGGGGGCGTGTGCCCCCTTGGGCCATCCCCTGGGCCCCATCCGGGGCGGCCCCCGGGCCATCCCCTGGCGTCTGGCCTTGGCGCTGGGTGCGTTCGTGCTGCAGGGTCATCCAGGCCGCAAACGCGATCACCGGCACCAGCATGGCCACGCGCATCAGCTTGATCACCGTGGCGGCATCTCCCACCTCGGTGCCCATGCTGTAGCCGGCACCCACCACCTGCGCCACATCGTGGATCGTGCCGCCCAAAAAGAAGCCGGCGTTCAGTGGGTCCAGCTGCAACCAGCGCACCACCAGGGGGTACAGCACCATCGCCAACGTCGACAAAGTGCTCACGCCGATCACCGTGAACAGCGTGGCGCGCTCTTTTTGCGGGTGCTGCGGAAACGCCGCCGCCAGGGCCAAGGCCGCCGAGGCGCCACAGATGGCCACAGCCCCCCCGCTGAGCAGGCCGAAGAATTTCTGAAACCCCATGAGCTGCGCGCTCACGATGCCAAAGCCGATGGTGGCCACCACAGCCACTACCACCATGGCCACCGGTTGCCAGCCCATCGACTGGACCTGGTCGGCCGTGATCTTCAGCCCCAGCAAGGCCACGCCCCAACGCAGCACCTGGCGCGCTGCGAACTCGATGCCTGGGCGGCAGCGCCCCTCTTGCGACAGAAAATTGACCGCCATGCCCAGCAGCAAGGCAAACAGCATCACCGGCGCGCCATAGTGATCCGCCAGAAACAGGGCTGCAACGGCCACGATGGCGCTGATCAGCAGCCCCGGGCCCAGGGTCGCGGCGCTGGCCAGGGGTGGGAGCGGCAGCTTGGGGAGGTTCATGGTGGCAATCCTTGGAAGCAGGGAAGGGGACTCTGTCTCGCCGAGACTCAGGCACGCAGGGCGATGCCACCCGTCAAGCCGCCCAGGGCGGCTTGGGGAGCGGGAAGACCGGGGAGGGAGGGGAACGGGTGGCGGGGGGCGTGCGCCGGGCCCAGGCTCAGGGGTTGAGCTGGATGTTGAAGGTTCGCACGATGGCGCCATTGCGCTCGTAGTCAGCCTTCATCAACTGGGCCAACTGGGCGGGTGTTTGCGGCGCTTCGGTCTCAAAGCCTGCAGCGGTCATGCGTTCACGCACCTTGGGGGCCTGGGCGGCCCGGGCGATCACGGTGTGGATCTTCTCCAGCAGCTCGTTGGGCAGGCCTGCAGGCGCGATCACGGCCAGCCAGTTGCTGAACACCAGGTCCGGGTAGCCTTGTTCAGCCAGTGTGGGGACCTCAGGCAGCAGGGGCGAGCGCAGCTTCGAGGCCACGCCAAAGGCGCGCAGCTTGCCTGCCTGAACCATGGCGCGTGAGGTCACGATGCCATCGAACATGATCGGAATCTGCCCGCCCATGACCTGGGTGAGTGCGGGCGGTGAGCCGGCAAACGGGATGTGCTGCAGGTCCAGACCTGCCTTTTGATTCAGGATCATGCCGGCGTATTGCGAGCTGGTGCCCGCGCTGTACGAGGCAAAGCTGAATTTGCCCGGGTTGGCCTTGAGGTAGGCCACCAGTTCTTTCATGTCTTTGGCCGGCAGGGCCGGGTTGCCGACCAGCACCATGCCGGCGCGGGCCACCACGGCCACCGGCTTGATGTCGCGCAGGGGGTCGAAGCCCGTTTTCATGACGTGCGGAATCTCGGTCAGCACATTGCTGGCGGTCAGCATCAAGGTCTGCCCGTCAGGGGGCGCGCTCTTCAACGCCTGCGCGGCAATGGCGCCACCAGCGCCAGGGCGGTTGTCCACGATCACGGGCTTGCCCAGCTCCGTGCCGAGCTGGTCCGCCATCAGGCGGGCAATGACGTCCATGGTGCCGCCGGCGGGTGCCGGCACCAGCAGGGTCACGGGGCGTTCTGTCCAGGCCATGGCCGAGGGCAGGGCCAGCGCCAGCGCGGCGGCACAGGCGGCTCGGCGCGTCAGGGCGCTGAGGGTGTGAAGGTTCATCTTTGTCTCCTGATGGTTGGGGGCCGGTCGGGTTCAAGGGACCGTGCATGGTCTGTTTCAGCCATGCCGTCATCGTAGGCAGGGCGGTCGGCCGATGCTTGATAATTTGGGACATCAAGTTTCGAATTTGGGACATTTCATGGCGCTCACCCTCCGCACCGTGCGCAGTGCCAGCCTCAGCGGCTACCCAGACCTGGCGCAGTCCCTGGGCTTGAACGCGCCTGCCATGTTGCGCCATGCGGGCTTGCCACCGCGATCGCTGGACGACCCCGAAACCCTGGTGTCCGCAGACGCCGTGGCCCAGTTGCTGGAAGACAGCGCGCATGCCAGCGGCATCGAGGATTTCGGGCTGCGCCTGGCCGCGGGGCGCACCTTGTCCAACCTCGGGCCGATTGGCTTGGTGATGCGCTCCGAGCCGACTGCGCTGGCGGCCTTGAACACCTTGTTCCGCTACCTGCGCCTGCTCAATGCCTCGCTGCTGACCCGCCTGGACAGGCTGGCCGACACCGTCACCATCCGCGAGGCCTTGCTGGTCCCGCGCTCGGCGTCCATCCGCCAATCCACCGAGCTGGCGCTGGGGGTGATGTTCCGCATCCTGAAAGAGTTGCTGGGCCCCGAATGGCAGCCCCTGCGGGTGGCGTTCATGCACCGGCCCCCCCGGGACGAGGCGCGCCACAGGGCATTTTTTGGGCCCACGCTGGCCTTCAACCAGGACTTCACCGGCATTGTCTGTTCGGCCGCACAGCTCGACGTCGCGCTCAATCACAGCGATCCGCACATGGCACGCTTTGCCCTGAAGCTGCTCGACCAGGCCCTGAGCCGGCAACCCCAGCAGGCCCATGAAACCGTGCGCCAATTGATCGTGGCCTTGTTGCCTGGCGGACGTTGCACGGCCCAGCAGGTGGCGGCCCATCTGGGCGTGGACCGGCGCACCCTGCATCGCCACCTGAGCCTGGAGGGCGTGACCTTCTCTCGACTGCTCGATCAGGTTCGGCAAGAGCTGGTGCAGCGTCAGCTTGAGGCCAGTGACGTCCCGCTGAATGAGGTGGCGGGCCTGCTCGGGTTCTCAGCACCCAGCGCCTTCGCATACTGGTTTCGCCTGCGTTTCGGGTGCAGCGCTTCTGCGTGGCGTCGCGGGCAGGATCTGCTGCGCCTGGATGCGCCGCCATGAGGACGGTGATTGCCCGAAATGGGTGGCAAACCAGCGGGTGAAGGCGCTGGGGGTGCTGTAGCCCAGCAAATCGGCAATCCGCGTCATGTTGTACTGGGCATTGGCCAGGTAGCGTTGCACCAGCTCGCGGCGCACTTCATTGAGCAGGTCGGTGAAGCTGGCCTGGTCCTCATCCAGCTGGCGCTGCATGGTGCGCACGCTCAAACCCAGGCCCTGGGCCACGCACTCGCTGTTGGCCCGGCCCATGGGCAGCATCAGGTAGATGGCCTGGCGCACCGCCTCGGTCGTGCTGTGCTGGCTGTTTCTCGGCAGTGACTCCAGAAACCGCTGGGCATAGCTGGCCATCACCGGGTCTGCCGAGGGGTTGGGGGCATCCAGGTCGGCCGACGAGAACACGAAGCCATTGAACTCGCTGCCGAACTCGACCCGACAATCGAAGACCCTGCGGTGAACCGACAGGTCGGCTGGCGCCGCGTGGGTGAAGTTGACGCTGTGGGGGTGCCAGGCGCCGCCCAGGAAAGCCGCGCACATTCGAAACAACACCCCGATGGCCAGCTCGGTGGCCTGCGGCGACAGCATGCCCACCACCACCTCTTCGCGCACGATCACCATCTTGCCCACGTTCTCGAGTTGCATGGCCAGGGACTCGTTGAGCAGGTGGCGGTATTGCAGCAGCGTGGCCAGCGCATCGCGCAAGGTGGCCTGGTGGCTGATCAACAGGCTGACCACGCCAAAGTCGGCCAGTTGCCGGGCCTGTGCCATGCGCAAGCCAAAGGTCGGGCATTGCGAGGCCCGGGCAGCGGCCTCCAGCAGGTTCACGGCGGCCCGCGACGGAATGCGTTGTTCCGGGTCTTCGATCAAGGCCCGTGTCAATCCCGCCTGGCGCAGCACGTCCTGGGGGTTCAGGTTCACGGCCTGAGCCACTTCCAGAAACTTGGTCAGGACAGCGGAGCGAATCAGGTGGGCCATGGGTTCAGGGCGCTTTGTGGGGCTGGGTTTGGCATGAAATGCAAAGTTTGAGACATGTTTTGCAAAGCCGCCAGTCGGGTCAATCCCTAGAGTTGCCTCATTCATTGACGCCTTTGCAGGAGACAAGACCATGGCGCTCGCCGTTCGCATGCATGAAACCGGAGGACCCGAAGTGCTCCGCCTCGAAGAAGTGGCCGTGGGGGATCCCGGCCCAGGCCAGGTCAGGCTGCGGCACGTTGCCGTGGGCCTCAACTACGCCGACACCTACTTTCGCAACGGCACCTACCCGGTGCCCCTGCCCAGCGGCATCGGGGTTGAAGCGGCGGGTGTGGTCGAGGCCGTGGGTGAGGGGGTCGACCACCTGGCGCTGGGGGACCGTGTCACCTACACCGGCTTTCTCAATACCCTGGGGGCTTACTGCACCGAGCGGGTCATTTCGGCGGCACCGCTGATCAGGCTACCGGCCGAGATCTCCTGTGAAACCGCCGCCGCCATGACCATGCGCGGCCTGACCTCGGCCTACCTGATGCGTCGGATCCACAACTTCCAGGCCGGCCAGACGCTGCTGCTGCATGCCGCTGCGGGCGGCGTGGGCCTGCTGGTCGCTCAATGGGCCCGGTTGTTGGGCGTGAACGTGATCGGCACCGTGTCCAGCGAGGCCAAGGCCGAAGTGGCCAAGGCCCACGGCTGCGTGGCCACCATCAATTACAGCCATGAAGACGTGGCCACCCGGGTGCGCGAGATCACCGGTGGCGTGGGGGTGGACGTGGTTTTCGACAGCGTGGGGCGCAGCACCTTCATGGCCTCGCTCGACTCGCTCAAGCGCCGCGGCCTGATGGTGTGTGTCGGCACGGCCAGCGGCACCATCCCGCCCTTTGATCCGCAACTGCTGGCCATGAAGGGGTCTCTGTACCTCACGCGACCGGCCCTGGCGGATTACATCGCCGACCCCGCTGAAAAGGCCGCGCTGGCCAGCGAGGTGTTCGGGCACGTGGCGGCAGGCCGCATCCGCGTCGACATCGAGCACCGCTATGCCCTGCAAGACGCCGTACAGGCGCACCGGGCACTCGAATCACGCCAGACCACCGGGTCGTCGATCTTCGTGATCTGAGCGACCACCACCAAAAGACCGACAGGAGACATGACATGAAAATTCAAGCACTGACCTGTGCCATTGGTGCCGAGATCCAAGGCGTGAGCCTGGCCGATGCCGCGCGTGACGAGGGCTTGTTCGCCGAGATCCGGGCTGCCTTGTTGCGCCATCGCGTGCTGTTCCTGCGCGACCAGGACATCACGCGGGCCGACCATGTGGCCTTTGCCCGTCGCTTTGGCGAACTGGAGGACCACCCCGTGGCCGGCAGCGACCCTGACCACCCCGGCCTGGTGCGCATCTACAAATCACCCGAGCAAGCCAACGATCGCTACGAAAACGCCTGGCACACCGACGCCACCTGGCGCGAGGCCCCGCCCATGGGTTGCGTGCTGCGTTGTGTCGAGTGCCCGCCGGTGGGGGGCGACACCCAGTGGGCCAACATGGTGCTGGCCTACGAGCGCCTGCCCGACAGCGTGAAGCAGCAGATCGAGGGCCTGCGCGCGCGGCACAGCATCGAGGCGACCTTCGGCGCGGCCATGCCGCTTGAAAAGCGCCTGGCCCTGAAGGCGCAGTTTCCTGACGCCGAACACCCCGTGGTGCGCATTCACCCCGAAACCGGCGAGAAGGTCTTGTTCGTCAATGCCTTCACGACGCACTTCACCAACTTCCACACGCCCGAACGGGTGCGCTATGGCCAGGACTACACCCAGGGCAGTGCCGCACTGCTCCAGTACCTGATCAACCAGGCCATGGTCCCTGAGTACCAGGTGCGCTGGCGCTGGCAACCCAACAGCGTGGCCATCTGGGACAACCGCAGCACCCAGCACTACGCGGTGATGGACTACCCGCCCTGCCACCGCAAGATGGAGCGCGCCGGAATCATCGGCGACAAGCCGTACTGACGCGCTGCAGGCCCTGTTTCAAGCCCCCCCCATTTGCCATTCCATCCGGAGACACACCATGAACTTCCTTGACGGCTCGAACTTTCCTGAAAACCAGCAAAAACTGGTCATCACCGCGGCCCCCTACGGCCCTGAGTGGATGCCCGAAGACTTCCCTGAAGACATCCCCGTGACCATGGAACAGCACATCCAGAAGGCGGTCGACTGCTACAACGCGGGCGCCACCGTGCTGCACCTGCACGTGCGCGAACTCGACGGCAAGGGCTCCAAGCGCCTGTCCAAATTCAATGAGTTGCTGGCCGGCATCCGGGCCCGCGTGCCCGACATGATCCTGCAGGTTGGGGGCTCGATCTCGTTCGCCCCCGAGGGCGACGGCGACGTGGCCAAATGGCTGTCCGACGACACCCGCCACATGCTGGCGGAGCTCAGCCCCACCCCCGACCAGGTGACCATCGCGATCAACACCAACCAGATGAACGTGGTCGAGCAGATGTGCGAGGCCGACATCCGTGGCACCACGCTGGCGCAACCTGCGATGTACCACGCCTACCGGGAGATGACGATTCCAGCCGGCCCGGACTGGGTGGAGGAACACATCCGCCGCCTTTCTGCCAAGGGCATCCAGACCCACTTCCAACTGGCCAACATCACCCAGCTGGAGACGGTCGAGCGCATGATGCGCCGGGGGGTCTGCAACGTGCCGCTGATCCTGACGTGGGTGGCCATTGGCGGGGGGTTTGACCAGCCCAACCTGTACAACCTGGCCAATTTTGTGCGTGGCTGCCCGGACGGCTCGGTGCTGACCCTGGAGTCGTCCATGCTCAACGTGCTGCCCCTGAACATGATGGCCATTGCCATGGGCCTGCACGTGCGTTGTGGCATTGAAGACAACCTCTGGACCCAGCGGCGCGACCGCAAGATGGGCACGGTCGAGCAGATCGAACAACTGGTGCGCCTGGCGAAAGAATTTGGCCGTGATGTGGCCAATGCCCAAGAGGCCCGAGAGATTTACCGCATCGGTACCTTCTACGACAACGCCGACCAGACCCTGGCGGCCAACGGCTTTGCCCCCAACCGTCGGCCTGCTCAGCGCGGCCTGGCCCAGCCAGTCTGACGCGATGACACGGTGACACGGCTCCGCCCCTGCGCCGACCGGGCGCTGGCGGGTGTGTGCAGGGCGCGTGCGCAGGCAGCGCCCTTTTTTCATGTCTTCTTACAGCCCGGAGATGCGCCATGCTTCCCACTGTTCTGATCGTTCCTGGCCTGCGCGATGCGGTGCCAGGCCACTGGCAAACCCTGCTGGCCGAGCGCCTGCCCGACGCGCGCAGCGTGCCCGCCATGGGCCGCCAGGATCTGGATTGCCAGACCCGTGTCCGCGCCATCGAACAAGCCGTCAGTGCCATTGAAGGGCCGGTGCAACTGGTGGCCCACAGCGGGGGTTGCATCATGCTGGCGCATTGGGCCCAGGCCTCAGGCCAGTGCCACCGTGTGCACAGCGCCTTGTTGGCCACCCCACCTGATTTTGAAACCGCCATGCCCCCGGGCTACCCGAGCCTGGACGAACTGGCCCAGGCCGGCTGGTTGCCGGTGCCCAGGCAGCGGCTGCCGTTTCGCAGCCTGGCGGCGCTCAGCCGCAACGACCCCCTGGGCGACAGGGCGCGCATCTTGGATCTGGTGGCCCAGTGGGGCAGTGAATGCCTGGATCTGGGGGCCGTGGGCCATTTGAATCCGGCCTCTGGCTACGGTGATTGGCCCCTGGCGTTGACGCTGTTGGAACAGCTGCGCGTTTGATGGACCGGGCCGCGCTGCGGGCCGTTCAGGTGCGGGCTGGCGTGGTCAGGCTCGGCGGGCTTGAACGGTGATTCAACCCTTCCCAGCCTGCCTGGCGACGTACTCGCGCGCAGCCCTTGGGCTGCACGTCACCCGGCAGGACTGAGCCGTCAGCTTCAGAAGGAGTGACGGATCCCCACCATGTAGGCCGTGGTCGACTGGCCGGCGGCCACGGGCACGCCATACACCATGGCCTGGTTCATGGTGCCCTTGTTGTTCACCTGGCCCGCCTGCACATAGGCGGTGGTGCGCGGGCTCAGGCGGTAGTCCAGCCCAAGCGCCCAAAGTTGTGAACTGTTGGTCGAATCGGCCTTGTCGTTGATGCGGTAGAGCCCCGCAGTCAGCCGCACCAGGGGCGCGGCCTGGTAGCTGCCGCCCAGACTGAAGACATCGTAGTGGGCCCGGCCACTGGCACTGCCGTAGGCCGGCCGGGCAGCGCTCAGAATGCCCTGGCCACTGGCCACGCCCGAGGGGTTCTTGGCCCCCATGTAGCCCGCACTCACGCTGAAGTCGCCCAACGCATACGAGGCGCCCAGATGCACCAGGCGGTTGTTGCTGGCGCCCGTGGCGGCCGCAGGCAGGGTGTAGGCATCGCGGGCGTTGTAGTAGGCAGCCGAGGCCTTCAGGCCGCCGGCCTTGTACAGCAGTGTGAGGGCATCGCGCGACCCGGCACTGGCGTTGCCCGCCACGTTGCCAAAGGTGTGCTGGTAATGGGCCGTGACCCCACGGAAGGTGGGCGAGGTGTAGACCACCGAGTTGTCATCGTAGATGGCGCCCAGAGGGGCATTGGTGGTGGTTCCAGCCCAGCCCGCCGAGCTGTTGATCCCCACCAGGGCGCCCAGGATGCTGCCGAAATACCGGCCTTCACGCGGGTCGGTGTAGGCCAGTGCGTAGTAAAGCGGGCTGATCTGGCGCCCGACCTTGATGTCGCCGAAATCACCGCCCAGACCCACCGTGGCAATCTGATTGAAGACCGCGGTGCTGGGCGTCAGGCTGCCGCTGATCGGGTTGCCTGCGCCCGTGGCCAGGCTGATGTTGCCCTGCATCTGAAAGTGGGCTTTCAGGCCCCCACCCAGGTCCTCTGTCCCCTTGAAGCCGAAGAAGCTCGCGCCGATGCCACCGTCCTGGAACTTGGTGAGGCGACCCGTGTTGCTGGCCATGCCGGGGAAGCTGGTCGAGTAGCCGGCCGCCGAGCTGGTCTGGTGAACGATCCCGGCATCCAGGGTGCCGTAAAGCGTCACGCTGGATTGGGCTTGTGCCGCCCCGGCGAGCAGGCAGAGCGCGCTGGTGGTGAGTGTGCGGGTTTTCATGAGGTCTCCGATGTGGTTCAAAAGCTGGATTTCAGGAGGTCTCCTGGTGCAGGAGTCCTGGGGTGGGAATCTAGTTTTGGCGGTTGCCGGGCACCTCGCAAAAGGCGACACGCTCTTGCCATTTCATGCCAGCTAGGGGTCTGTACCGATCCCTGGGATCCGGGTTGGCATGGGGCCCGATTCTTGAATCTGAGTTAACTGTGGATTCACTTCCGGGGTGATTCACAACTTGCATGAACTCCTAAAGTCGGTCTTCAAACAAGGGCCAGCCCCCATTCAGGAGACCGACATGAACTTTCACCCAACTGGGGCATCCAGGCCTCGACGGCGTTTGCTGCTGCAGGCCGCGGTCGGGGCGCTGGTCTGCCTTGCCGGTGCCGCCCAGGCCCAGGCCTGGCCCGCCAAGCCCGTCACCCTGGTGGTGCCGTTTCCGCCCGGAGGCACCACGGACGTGCTGGCGCGGGCCCTGGGCACGGCCCTGGCCAAGAGCCTGGGCCAGCCCGTGATCGTCGACAACCGCCCAGGGGCGGGTGCCACCATCGGAGCCGACTATGTGGCCAAGTCCAAGGCCGATGGCTACACCTTGCTGATGGGCGCGGTGCACCACACCATTGCCACCAGCGTCTACAAGAAGCTGCCCTACGACTTTCAGAAAGACTTCGCCCCCATCACCATGGTGGCGGTGGTGCCCAATGTGCTGGTGGTCAACAGCGCCACACCGGTGCGCAGCGTGGCCGAACTGGTGGCCCTGCTCAAGGCCCAGCCCGACAAGGCCACTTATGGCTCCAACGGCAATGGCACGGCCCAGCACCTGATCGGCACCCAGTTCCAGAACAACACGGGCGTGGCGCTCACCCACGTCCCCTACAAAGGCAGCGGCCCCTTGGCCACCGACCTGCTGGGCGGTCAGATCACGATGTCCTTTGACACCATCACCCCGGTGCTGCCGCACATCCGCAGCAACAAGCTGCGTGCCCTGGCGGTCACCACCGCCAGCCGCTCGCCTGCCTTGCCCGAGGTGCCCACGCTGGACGAGGCCGGCCTCAAGGGCTTCAACATCGGCACCTGGTTCGGCGTGCTGGCGCCGGCGCTCACGCCGCGCGACATCGTGGCCCGCCTCAACACCGAGATGGTCAAGGTGATTCAGTCATCCGACTTCATCCGGCGCATGGACGAGATCGGCGCCCAGCCCGTGGGCGACCGGCCCGAGGACATGGCGCGCACCCTCAAGACCGAGACCGAGCGCTTTGCCGAACTGGTCAAGGCGGGCAAGGTGGTTTTGGACTGAGGGCTGCCGCAGGCCGGTGCCAGGCCCCGCACGGCGTCATCCCAGCGTCATCCCTGCGCCATCTCGGCGTTATTCCGAGCGCCACACAGGTGATCTGCGCGGCTTCTATAGTGCGGTCATGACGCACCCCAAGCTCCCCATGCTGCTCACCACTTCTTCACTCCCCAACCCTGCGGCCCGCACCCGGCCCGCCTCCACGCGCCGCCTGTGGCTGCTGGGCCTGCCCGCGCTGGCGCTGGGCGCCTGGGCCGCGGCCCCCCGCCTGGCCCGGGCCCAGGCAAGCTCAGGCTTGCTCGACGAATCCGACCCCGGCGCAGTGGGCCTGGCCTACCGCGCCGATGCGACCCGGGTCGACCCGGGCAAGAACCCCAGTTACAAACCTGGCCAGACTTGCGCCAACTGCGCCTTGTATGCCGGCGATGCAGCTCAGCCCCAGGGGGGCTGCGGTCTGTTCTATGGCAAAGAGGTGGCGGCCGCAGGCTGGTGCAATGCCTGGGAGCGCAAGCCCGGCTGATCCTTCACGGGCGTCGGCGCATCGGCCTCAGCGTTCGTTGCGCACCAACCGCACCGGCAGTTCCGATTTCTTCGCCACCTCGCCGTTCATCTCACCCGTGCCCAGGTCCACCGACCAGCCCTGCAGAAAGCTGAGCCGGTTCACCGACTCGCCCGACACGCCGCGGGTGATGTTGTCGTAGCGGTAGGCGTTCACGGCCTGGCCATTGGCGCGCGTCGTGGACGACCAGTGCCAGCCCAGGGGCGCATCCGGAAACAGTTTGGGGTCCAGGCCCTCGTCCTGGCGGTTGAGCTTGACCAGGCGCTGCAACTCCTTGGCAGTGGGCAGGCGCCAGGCCAGCCCGCTGTCGCGCTGGCGCTCGGCGGCACGCTTCATGGCCTCGGCCCGGGTCAGCAGCATGGGGCGGCCCTGGCAGTGGCTGCCGCTCCAGCGCATGCCTTCGGCACAACGGGCCCACACCAGCCCAGAGGCCGTCTCTCGAACCTCGTCGCTGTGCGGATCGCCAGCCAGCAACGCTGCAGGCTCGGGTGCTGCGGCCTGCACGCCAAGGGCTGCACCAAGCAGCAGAAAAACAGCCAACGAGCGGGGCAGGGCAATGATCATGTTCCGGATTGTGCCCAGGCTCTTTGTGCACCGGCTTGCGTTTCTTCAAATTGCTTGCACATTGGCTCGCCAAAATGAGTCGGCTCGGGCCCCGCACAAGGGCTGCAGCGTGTGTGACGTTTCAAGGATTCGTTTCATGATCAAGGTTTCTCGTGAGTGGGCCACGCCGCTCACCATCGGTGTATTTGTGTTGATGGGGGCCACCGGCCTGCTGATGTTCTTCCACTGGGACAACAGCCTTCAGAAGACCCTGCACGAATGGGTGGGTTGGCTGATGGTGGCCGCGGTGGTGGTACACGCGCTGGCCAACTGGCTCGGCTTCAAGCGTTATTTCAAGCCTGGGCCGGCCCTGTGGCTCATGCTGCTGTTGGCCCTGGTGCTGGCCGGCTCTTTCGTGCCTTGGTCGGGCGGCGCCCCCAAAGGCCCATCCACCCCAGGCTTGGCCCTCCAGGCCGTGTCGGGCGCGCCCATCCGCCTGCTGGCCCCCCTGTATGGCAAGACACCTGAGCAGGCCCGCCAGGCCCTGGCCGAAGCGGGCATCCCTCTGGCCGACGATGAGGCCACGCTGGCTGCGGCCGTGGGCAAGGACCGCGAGCGCCTGGGCCTCGCCCTCAAGACCCTGGCGCAAGGGCGGGCTGGCGCAGCACGCTGAAAAGCAGGCCGATGGCCCCTGAAATCGGGCGATCTGCGGGGGCGTGAAGTGGTAGCGTCGGTGGTGTCATGAACATCAACACCGCCTACCTCAACACGCTGCTGAGCGCTTCGGCCTCCAACGGGTCCGGCTCGCAGGCCACTCAGGCGACGGGCACGTTGGCGGCGGCGTCGGCGGCCCTGACCAAGACGGCCACCCGCATCCAGGCCGATGCGAGCGCCACCACCGCCCAACTGTCGTCGTTTGGCCAGCTCAAGTCGGCGTTGGCAGGCAGCCAGACGGCTGCGCTGGCCTTGACCCAGCTGTCATCGGTCTCGTCAGCGTCGGAGGTGACCCAAGCCACCGGGGATTTCTTCAATGCCTTCAATGCGGCGGTGAAGGCGGCCAAGACCACAGCAGCCGTGTCGGGCTCAAGCCAGGCGGCCCAAGCGGCGGGGCGTGTCGGTCGCGATCTGGATGGCGCTTTGACCGGTGGCGTGGCCAATCAGAGCGCCATGAGCAAGCTGGGGCTGTCGGTGCAGGCCGATGGCTCCCTGAAGCAAGATGCCAGCAAGTTTGCCGCCGCCCTGGCCAAAGACCCGGCCGGCGTGAGGGCGGCCCTGGCCCAGTTGGGCCAGCAAGTGCAGGCCGCAGCCAACAAGGAACTGGCCGGCGACGGCAACGTGGGCGCCAGTGTGGCCAAACTCAATCTGCACAGCAGCGCCCTGGCGCAGCAGCAAAAGGCCATGCTCAGCCTGCAGCAGAGCACGGGCTTGTCGGTGTATCAGCAGGCCTCGGGTTCATAGCGATGCCAGCACCAGGCCGTGCCTGGCTCGCGGTGTGAAGCCCTTGCAGGCCAAAGGCCGCGTGGCCCGCGTCACCGCCCACAGAGCCTGCTACGATCAGCGCGCCTCAACCGGTGAGGGCCTGTTCCTCATCACCCCAAGCTGCC
This sequence comes from Curvibacter sp. GW821-FHT09D12, assembly GCF_059416245.1. Classification (NCBI taxonomy): domain Bacteria; kingdom Pseudomonadati; phylum Pseudomonadota; class Betaproteobacteria; order Burkholderiales; family Comamonadaceae; genus Curvibacter; species Curvibacter sp. GW821-FHT09D12. The sequence goes on from NZ_JBWKOU010000030.1 coordinate 38,120, forward strand.
CCCTTCCTCCTTTGCACGCATCGCTGATGCGAGCCGCCCCACTCTCATCCACCATGGACAAGTCAATGCTCCAGCAGCAGGTGTTGGACCGCCTGGCCCAAGACCTGCTGCAGGTCGAACAGGCTTTGCGCGAGGCCCATGAAGCGGCCACCCACGAAGAAAACATCGCCGAGAACAAATACGATACCCTGGGCCTCGAAGCCGCCTACCTGGCCACCGGCCAGGCGCGCCGCGCCGAGGCCATCCGCCAGGCCCTGGCCCATTGGCGCCAGTTTCGTCCACGCCCCTACGATGCCGGCCTGGGCATCCAGTTGGGCGCACGGGTCTGCCTGGCCGATCCCAACGGCCAGCAGCAGCACCTTTTCTTGGGCCCTGCCGGCGGCAGCATGAAGCTGCACAGCGGCACCCAGATCGTTCAGGTCATCAGCAGCGATGCGCCGCTGGGCCGCGCTTTGCTGGGCAAAGGGGAGGGGGATGAGGTGGTGATTGGCACCGGGCCTGTCCGCCAGCGGTTTGAGGTGTTGCAGGTGGCATGATTGAGAGCAGCCCACTGGCAAGCACGCCCTATTGCGCCAAACACGTCGAATGGAGCGATGATGGAGGCCATGACGCTCTGGGAAAGGTTGACCTATGACCCGGATGGGGGGCCGCGTATACGGTCGCCATTGCCAGCGGGCATCGCGGGGGGCGTGCTCGTTTTCGTCACGCTGAGGTCCATCGTGGAAGACAGATGGCAGATAGGCAAAGGCCCTCACCCGAGGGTCATCCACTTCGAGGATCACCCCAAGACCTTCGTGCTGGCATGCGTGGCGTATCTCTTGTTGGGACTCGGTGCGCTTTGGTATTCTCGTCGCCAGTTTTTACGACACCGCGACGGTTGAGGTATGCCACAGGTTGGTGCTCGGAACCGCGCGCTCCGTCGCCTTGCCGGCATCCAACGCAGGGATCAGCCGCGAGCCACTGGCCGGGGTGCCCCATGCGTGTGGCCTGACCAGGCGGCTCAAGAGTTCAAACAGACGACGACTCGTCACGACCACGGACGGACTTTGTTGTCGATTAAAACAGCAGCTTCTGCGCGCTGGTCAAGGCCAGAAAGCTGTCGCCCAAGGGCTGGAGAATCGCATCGGCGATGGGCTGGAGTTGCTTGGTGAGGTAGTGTTCATAGTCAATGCGGGCGTGTCGCGCTTCCAGGGGCTCGGGGCCGCTCTGTGTCATCACGTACTGGATCCAGCCCCCGCGCTGGTATTGCTGGGGGCGGTTCAGCCGGGCGTTGTGGGCGTCGGCCAGGCGTGCTGCGCGCACCTGGGGTGGGGTGTTGACCTGGTAGGCATCCAGTGCATGGCGCAGGCGTTTGCGGTAGACGAGCAGCGCATCCATCTGGCCTTCCAGCATCGAGCGCGCGTAGTCGGCCACATAGGCCCGGTAGGGCTCGCCGTGGAAGATGCGCGACAGCAGGCCCTCCTGAAACTGCCGGGCCAGCGCGGTCCAGTCGCTGCGCGCCATCTCCAACCCGCGGTAGACCATCTCCTCACGCCCCGCTTCATCGACGCTCAGGCCGGCGTATCGCTTTTTACTGCCGACCTCCGAGCCTCGGATGGTGGGCATGAAGAACTTGGCATAGTGGGTGTCGAACTCGATTTCGAGATAGTTCTCCAGTTGCCGCTCCTCACGCAGCTTGCGGGTCCACCACGCGTTGATCTGCTGCACCAGGCTGGCCGCAATGGCGTGGGCCTCGGCGTTGGGGTGTTGGCGTTTGAGCCAGATGAAGATGGAGTCGGTGTCGCCGTAGATGACCTGATAGCCGCGCTGCTCCACCCACACGCGGGTGAGCTTCATCACCTCGTGGCCGCGCAGGGTCACTGCGGACACCAACTTCGGGTTGAAGAATCGGCACTCCGAGGCCCCCAACACGCCGGCAAAGGAGTTCATGAGCAGCTTCAGGGCCTGCGACAGCGGCTGGTTGCGCGAGCGCTTGGCCTCGTCCCGGGCCGTCGACAAGGTGGTCACGATGTCGGGCAGGCAGTGCTTGTCGCGCGAGAACAGCGTGCCTTGCGGCCCGTGAACCAGACCGCCCCCGGCATCCGCGTGCGATCCCTCGGCCAGGCCCACGGGGTCGACCAGAAAGGTCCGGATGATGGAGGGGTACAGGCTCTTGTAGTCCAGCACCACCACAGAGTCGTAGAAGCCCGGGTTGGAGTCCATCACATAGCCGCCCGGGAAGGCCTGGGCCGCGATGTCCCCCACGTTCGGGGCCACGTAGCCCAGGCGGTGCATGCGTGGCAGGTAGTGGTGGCTGAACGCGGCGATGGAGCCGCCAAAATGATCCACCTGCAAACCCGTCGTCTGGGCTCGTTCGAGCATGAAGGGCAGCAGCTCCAACTGGTCGAAGATGCGCAACACGAGCGCGCAGTCCTGGATGTTGTAGCTGGCCAGCGCGGGCTTGTCTTCCTGGTAGCGCCGCTCGATCTCGGCCATCTTGTCATAGGCATCGCCGATCTCCTTGCCCTCGCCCAGCAGGGCCTGTGAGACCGATTCGAGGCTGAACGACGGAAAGCTCCACATGCCCGCCCTCAGGGCTTCGATGCCATCGATCACCACGCGGCCCGGCATGGGGGCGAACAGGTAGCCCTGGCGGCCCGGGTGGGTGCGCCACGCGATGGGGCGATGCTCGCGCCCCAGCAGCAGTGGCACGGCGCACGCGTCGGCCGCCTTCTGCAGCACCCGCAGATCGAACTGGATCACGTTCCAGCCGATGATGACGTCGGGGTCATGGGCCGCAAACCAGGCATTGAGCTGCTCGATCATCTGCTGGCGAGTGGGGCAGTACACCAGCCTGAAGTCCCTCGTTGGCTCGGCCGGCGCTGGCGCCGGCGACAGCATGAACACCACCCGGTCGCCCGCACCGTCCAAGGCGATCGAGTACAGCGCCTCGGTCGCGCTCGTTTCGATGTCCAGCGACACCACCTTCAAGGTCGGGCGCCAAGCCGGCAAGGGCTTCAAGCGGCCGTTGACCAGGGTAGAACCTTCGCGCAGCCCGCCCTCGACCAGCACACCGGCGGTGATGAACCGCTCCATCAGGTATCGGTCGTGCGGGCGCACATCGGCCTCATAGAGTGGGATCTGCAGAGGCTGAAGGGCTTGCGCCAGCTTGCTGAGGTCGCGGAACCTGCGGGCATAGACACCGAGCACGGGCGCCTGGTCGAAGGTTTTCAAACCGAGCTCTTTGAGCTCCAGGCCTGGCAGCTTGGCCAACTGGGCCTCGACCACCGCCCGATGGTGGGCCGACACAAAGGCGACCGAGGTCTGCTGGGTCAACAGCACCTTCATCGGCCCCTGGTCGGTGGCCAGCCAGTATTCGATCTCGGTCCCCTCAGCGAGATCGCGCCAGTGGCGTGTCAGGATGAAGCCCGGAAGCTCGGTGGGTGCGGGCGAGTAGGACATCAGTGAGAGCAGAGGGCGCTGGCTGACGACAGGGATGAACAGGTCGGAGGTTTTTGGAGGCCTTGCTCATGATACTGATTTTTTGTACAGTATTGAGCAATACTCCTCGCACCGAGAAGCCCATGTACAAAGCACCCCGTTACGTCTTCCGTCCCGCCCGCCCGGCTCCCGCTTTGCTGCGCCGCATCTGGGCCTGGTTCTGAGCCCGCCCCGCCTCAACCGCCGCTCGAGGCCCGAGCCACCACACTGAACCCCACGTCCACCCTGCGCTCAGGCGGCGTTTTGCCGGCACAGCGGTCCAGCATCATCTGAGCGGCCTGGCGCCCGATCCATGCACCATCCACCCGCACCGAGCTGAGTGAGGGGAACAGGTGTTCCGCAAAATCGGCATCGCCAAAGCCACACACGGCCAGGTCCTGCGGAATGCGCAGGCCCCTGGCGGCGGCCTCGACCAGGATCCCCTGTGCCAGCACATCCGAGCTGCAATACACCGCCTGCAGTTGTGGGTCTTGCTTCAGCAGGCCGGTCAGGGCCTGGCGACCGTGCGCCAGGCTACTGGGGGCGGGGTTGACCACCACGGGGACCTCATGCCCCACACGCTCCAAAAACCCGGCCAGCCGGCTTTGGGCCCGGTCGTCATCCCCGGTGGCCACGGCCAGGCGGGTCAGGCCGCGCGCCAGAAAATGATCGGCCACGGCCCGCCCAACCTGCTGGTGCGAAAAGCCCACCACCATGTCCACCGGGTCGGGCACCAGGTCCCAGGTCTCCACCACGGGAATGCCGGCGGCGCGCAGTTGCTGGCGAGCGGCGGCAGAGTTGAGTTTGCCGATCACCACAAAGCCATCGGGGCGGCGCGCCATCATGGTGGTGATCAGCTTGTCTTCCCGGGCGTGGTCGTAGCCCATCTGGCCCAGGATCAACTGGTAGCCCTGCTCATCCAGGGCTTCGGTCAGGGCGCGCACGGTGGGCAGAAACTGGGCCACCGAAATGATGGGCACCAGGCCCACCACGGTCATGCTGCGCCTGGATTTCAAACCCCCGGCCAACCGATTCGGGATGTAGCCGGTGGCTGCAATCGCCTGGCGCACCTTGTCCAGCGTGGCGGGTGACACACGATCGGGCGTGTTCAACGCGCGCGACACGGTCATGAACGACACCCCGGCCACCTGGGCGACATCGTGCAAGGTGGTGGCTTTGGGCGGCTGAGAAGAGGACATCGAGCAATGATCAGGGAAAACCACCAAGCATCGAAGTCATGTTAACGATAACATTTGCGTCGGCAGGCATCGGCCTGCTTCTTTTTTCAATCAATTTGTTAACGTTAACAAGCCATGGATTCACGCATCACCCGATTGCAGGTTTCGTCCTGCTACCTGCCACTGGCCCAAGCCATCAGCGACGCCAAGGTGCTGACGGGCCGGCAAAAGCCCATGACCGAGGTGGCCATGCTGTTTGTCGAGATGGAAACCGCCGATGGCCAGCGCGGCCTGGGCCTGAGCTACGCCAAGCGGGCCGGGGGACCGGGCCAGTTTGCCCATGCCTGTGAAGTGGCGCCCACACTGCTGGGCGAAGACGCCAGCGACATCGGCAAGCTGTGGGACAAGCTGTGCTGGGCCGGTGCCTCGGTGGGGCGCAGCGGCATGGCCACCCAGGCCATTGGGGCCTTCGACGTGGCGATGTGGGACCTCAAGGCTCGTCGCGCCCAATTGCCGCTGGCCAAGCTGCTGGGCGCCTACCGCGATTCGGTGCCCTGCTACAACACCTCGGGGGGCTTTTTGCACACACCGACCGAGCAGTTGCTGGTCAACGCGGCGGCCTCGATCGAACGGGGCATCGGCGGCATCAAGCTCAAGGTGGGCCAACCCGATGGCCGGCTGGACCTGGCGCGTTTGCAGGCGGTGCGCTCCCACCTGGGCGAGGGGGTGGCCATCATGGTGGACGCCAACCAGCAGTGGGACCGCCCCACCGCGCAACGCATGTGCCGGGCGTTCGAACCCTTCAACCTGGTGTGGATCGAAGAGCCGCTCGATGCCTACGACCACGAGGGCCACGCCGCCTTGGCCCAGGCTTTCGACACCCCGATCGCCACCGGCGAGATGCTCACCAGCGCTGCCGAGCACATGGACTTGATCCGCCACCGGGCCGCGGATTTTCTGATGCCCGATGCGCCGCGCCTGGGCGGCATCACCCCCTACCTCAAGGTGGCCGCCCAGGCCGACCATGCCGGTTTGCTGGTGGCCCCGCATTTTGCGATGGAGCTGCACATCCACCTGGCGGCCGCCTATCCGCGTGAAGGCTGGGTGGAGCACTTTGACTGGCTGGAGCCCTTGTTCAACGAACGCATCGAAATCCGCAACGGGCGGATGCTGGTGCCCAGCCGCCCGGGCCTGGGCCTCTCGCTGAGCGAGCAGGCCCGCCACTGGACGCGTGAGCAAGCCAGCTTCTCGGCCTGAGGCCGGACCACGATACCCACCCGAGGAGACATGATGAAAGCCCTGATTGCTGCATTCACACTGGCCTGCACCACCTTGCTGGCTCAAGCCCAAGGCTGGCCCGGCGACCGTCCCGTCACCCTGATCGTGCCCTTTCCGCCAGGTGGCACCACCGACTCCGTGGCCCGCACCCTGGCCAACCGCCTGCCCGCCAAGCTGGGGGGCGGCATCTTTGTGGTTCAGAACACGCCTGGGGCAGGGGGTACCCTCGGCACGGCGGTGGCGAAACGGGCCTCGCCCGACGGCCACACGGTGCTGGTGACCTCGCTCGGCCCCTTGGTGATCGGCCCCCACTTGAAATCGGGCCTGGGCTACGACCCCTTGAAAGATTTTGACGACCTGAGCGTGCTCGTGCAGGCCCCCAATGTGCTGGCGGTGCGCGCCGGCTCACCCGACAAGACCGTGCCCCAGATGCTGGAGCGCATGCGGGCCCAACCCGGCAAGCTGAGCTTTGCCTCGGCGGGCAATGGCACCAGCGATCACTTGACTGCGGAACTGTTCTGGCTCGAAACCCACACCACCGGCCTGCACATCCCCTACAAAGGCGGCGTGCCCGCGCTGCAGGACCTGCTCGGAGGTCAGGTGGATGCCTCGTTCATGAACATCAACACCGCCTTGCCCAACCTGCGCGCCGGCAAGCTGCGTGCCCTGGCCATCACCAGCAGCCAGCGCTCGCCGCTGTTGCCCGAGGTGCCCACGATGGACGAGCTGGGCTACAAGGGCGCCACGGTCTATTCGTGGCAAGCGGTGGTCTTGCCCAAGGGCGTGCCCGCCGAGGTTCGCACCCGCCTGCATGCCGCGGTGCTGTCCATCCTCAACGAGCCGGCCGTGCGGCAACCGCTGCTGGAGCTGGGCTTTGAGGTGGTTGGCAGCACGCCCGAGCAGTTCACCGAGTTTCAGGCGCGCGAACATGCCCGCTGGAGGCAGGTCATTGAGCAGGGCAAGATCAGCGTGGATTGATCAGGGTCGTCCACCCTCAGCCACGGATCAAGTCCAGCCGCAAGTCCACAGGGGCCTGAAAACCGGGCAACAGCGCTGCCAGCTGCGGGTCCGCCAGCCCCAGATGGCGACTGGCCACCTGGGCCAGCATGGCACGGAAATCGGTGGTCACGGCCAGATCGCGGCCTTCGTAAAGCGCTTGGGGCTCCAGCCCCGGCCAGCGGCCATGCACCTTGCCGCCAGCGACCGGGCCACCGAGTGCCCACACCACATTGCCGTGCCCGTGGTCGGTGCCGCCATTGCCGTTTTGCCGAACCGTGCGCCCAAACTCGGACATCACCAACACCACGGTGTCTTCGAACACCGGGCCCAGGCCCTGGGCCAGGCTGGCCAGGCCTTGCCCCAGGGGTTGAAGGCGATTGGCAAGCTGCCCGGTGGCTGCGCCCTGGTTGGCGTGGGTGTCCCAGCCACCGACCGCCATGAAAGCCAGCTGGACCCGAGGGTCATTTCGCATGAGCTTGGCCAAACGGGCGGCATCGGCCGGAAAGCCGTTGGGCAGCGGTGCGCCGTTGTTGGCTGCCGCCATCTCCTGGCTCATGGCCTCATCACCTTGCAGCGAGTCCATCACTTCGCGGCGGGCCTGGCGCGATGCCTGGTAGGCCGTGGCCAGCTTGTCTTGGCCTGCGTACAGCTTGTCAAAGGCCGCCCCCACCCGCGGACGGTCCAAGGCCATGGGTTTGCTGGCCGCATCACCCGTGGCCAGATTGGCCACCGCCTGCGGGCCCGCATAGATGCGTGGCAGCACCGGCCCCACGCTGATGCCGCGCGTGGGCGCCGGCCCTGGGGCCGTGCCCTCCTGTGGCAGCTGCCCCAGCAGCCGATTCATCCAGCCATCCTCGGTGGCCTTGCGGCCCGGTGTGCCGGATTCCATGTAGTCCTGCGCATCAAAGTGCGAACGGCTCGGGTCCGGCGAGCCGCAAGCGTGCACAAAGCCCAGTTGGCCGGCACGCCACAGGGGCATCAGCGGCGCCAGGGCTGGATGCAGACCAAACTGGCCGTCCAGGTCGAGGGTGCCCCCGTCTTGGCCTGGCGCGCGCAGGCCGATGGTGGGGCGGCTGCGCGCGTACCCGGGGTCGGCGTAGGGCACCACCACGTTCAGGCCATCAACCGCCCCCCGCAAAAAAACCACCACCAGGCGACGCGGCCTTTCAGACGCTTGGGCATCGGTGCGCACAGCCGCCAGCGCATATTGGCCCAAAGGGATCGTCGTCACGGCGGCCAGGCTGGCGCACATCAGGGTTCTGCGTTGCATGAGGGGGCTCCAGTCGACGAAAGTCAGTGGCGCATGAAATCGGGGCTGCCAAGAACCAGTGCTGCCTGCAAATCCACGCGCTCTTTTTGCACGGCCTCACGGGTCGGGGCCGAGATGCTGCTGCCCAGCGCGGCCAGCAAGGTACCGGCATCGAGTGCCTGAGCAGGGCGCGGCGATGACTCGCCAGGGGGCGGTTGGTTGCCGCCCCCGCGCCCCGGCGTGGCCAGGGCGGGTGCCGGGCGATCCAGATGCAGCCGCCCCGCAGCCAGTGCGCTTGCAAAGTTGACTCGGCGCGTGATGGCTTCGGGGTTGAGCCAGGCCTGCTCGGTGTTTTTGTAACCGTCCGGGGTGGGGCAGCCATACAGCGGCATGCCCTGTTGCCGCAGTGCGCCCAGCAAGGGCCGCACGTTCACCACGGGCACGGCCGCGGCGCGCAAGGCCGACAGCACATAGCGCTGGGGGGTCTTGAACTTGGCCCCATGGTGGGCCGGGTCCCGAAACTCGGGGCTGGTGACCAGGGTCTTCAGCAGCGCACGCACATCGCCATCGGTGGCAGAAAAGCGCTGGGCCAGTCGATCGACCAGGGCGGCGGGTGGGTCGTCGCTCACAAAGTATTGGGCCAGCTTGAAGCTGATGTGCCGGGCCGTGGCCGGGTGGCGGGCCAACTGGTCAAGCGCCCACTCGCCCTCGGCCTGGCCGGCTGATGCCACGGTTTGACCCAGCCAGCGTTTGCTGCCCGTGTCATGGCGTGGCGCCTCGAAAACAAACAGGGACGGGCCACGGGCACGCAGATCGAAAGTCCAGCCGGTCAGCATGCGGGCCAGTTCCGTGACATCGCTCTGGCTGTAACCCCCCTCGACGCCCAGGGTGTGCAGCTCCATGAGCTCTCGGGCGTAGTTCTCGTTGAGGCCGGTTGGCGCATTCTTGGCTCCGGGGTGCCGTGGCTGAAAGCCGGGCGCGACCGATTGCCAGTTGTCCAGGTAGAACAGCATGGCCGGGTGGTGGGCCGTGGCACCCAGCAGGTCGCGGAAACGGCCCAGGGCATGGGGGCGGATGGCCTCTTGTTCGTAGTTTTCAACCAGCACGCGATCCAGCCCCTTGCCGGCAAACACATTGAAGTGGTTGAACCAGAAATCCACCATGACTTCGTGCAGTTGGCGGGGGCTGATCAGGCTGTTCAAGAGCCGGGCTTCGCCGGCCTCCAGGCTGACCTGCTTGAGCATGTCCTGCCGCGCCTCTTTGCCCGCCCCGGGGTCGCGCCGGGCCTGCTGGGCCGCGTTGCGGTATTGCGTGACGGCCTCACGCTGGCTGAGCTGGGTGGACGGCAGCGCCTGCAGCGTGCGCACCAGGCCCTCTGGCAAGGGGATGCGTTCGGGATGCAGCTGCTCTTCCAGCCAGGCCTCGGGGCCCAGCTGCTGCACCTGTTGCACCTGCGCCGGGCTCGGGCCCCAGCTGAGGCGGTTCAACAGGTGAAGGGTGTCTGCCTGTGGCGGCGGCATGGCCTGGGCCCAGGCAGGCCGTGCTGGCCCCAGGCCAACACCCGTCAGCAGGGGCAGACCCAGCCCCAGGTTCAGCAGTTGGCGTCGGCTCAGTTGGCTTGGGTTCAGGGTCATGATGGCGGTGGTGTCAGAGGTGGGGCCAGAGGCCCCGGGGCTTGAAAAACAAGCGCTGCACTTGGCAAGGCCCTTGCAGCCGGTGGCTTACTTGCCGATCTGCCGGCTGACGCTGTTCTCCTGCTGGTTCAGTGCCTTTTGTTCTGCCTTGGTGATGTGACCGCCGTTGAGCGAGGCCATGCTGCGCTCCTCTTGCCGGATCTGATGGTCTTCGCGGTGCAGCGCAGCCGCTTGGGAGGCGCTGATCTCGCCGCTCTTGGCTTCTTGCTGGATGCGTTTGTTCTGGTTCGCCAGGCGTTGATTCACTTCAGCGCGTCGCGGGTGCTCCTGCTTCCAGGTGGCGGCAGGGGTTTGCGCAAAGCCGGCCAAGGCCAGGGTGGTGAGAACGGCACCGAGGATGACTTGCTTTTTCATGGTGATCTCCTGCTTGGATGTTGCGGTTGAGTGGTTTTGGGTACCCTGGGCCTACAACGTGGGCCTGGAAACCGCAGTTGACCCGGCTTGCGTATCGCTTGCGTAAACCTTGACGCTCAGCGCGGCGGGCTTGCGTGGTGCGGGCCGGCCTTGGCCGGTGGCTCAGGCGGCTCCGGCGGGGGCAGGCCCGGCCTCTTCTACTTCTTGGCTGGCCTGACAAGCCATTGGATGAGTTTGGTCAGGGCGAGGCCCCCCAGGGCCAAAAGTGCCGCGATCACGACCACGCCCAGGCCCCCGATCTTTCGGGTGGGCGGGCGGCGCCTGGGTGTCGTCTCTTCAGTAAAAAGCTGGGACGGAATCGTGTCGCGCTCCATGGGAAGGCCTTCAAAACAGCGTCGTCTGCGCTGCCTTTCAAACGCGGGCAGCTTGGTCAAAACGGATTCTCTCCCTGAGCGAACTGTGCCACCGCTTCGCCTGCCAGCGGTCGAACGCTGGGTGGGCTGTCGGGTATCACGGGGCAGTCAGTGCCTGGTCAGTTAACGAACGGTAACGTATTCGCTACAAATGGATCAAGCCCGTAGGCGACCTTGTTGAACGACCATGAAACTGCCCGCGCAACCGATGTTCTCGGATTCAGAGATTGCCCGTGAGACCCGCTCAGGCGAGCTCGCCTCGCCAGCCGGGCAGGTGCGGTCCTGCCCTCAGGGCAGGTCACCCGGGCCGCAGTCGGCCAGCGCTGCCCGGGGCAGACGAATGTGGGCCCGGCGCTTGTTGCGCCTTCTGGCCAGGGCCTGAATCGAGACCCCTCGCCCCCACCAGACCTTCACGAGGAGAATCCATGAAAACCTGGCCCTACAGCCTTTTGCTCACGCTTCCCTTGATGGCTTGCGCCGTGCAGATGGTGCCTGCCCAACCCGCGCCTCAGCCGCTGCGCGTGCAATACCGCGCCGAGCACCCCGCCTACCTGCACGCCTTGAGCGATTTGCGCGCCGCGCGCTGGCTGCTCTCGCACCGCCCGGGGGACTTGCGGGTCACCGTCGATGAAGAGGCGGCCATGGAGCGCGTCAATGAGGCCATCAACGAGATCAAACGCGCGGCCCTGGACGATGGCAAGAACCTGGACGACCACCCGCCGGTAGACCAACGCCTGGACGGCCGCGGCCGCCTGAACCGTGCCATGGAACTGTTGCGCAAGGCGCACAACGACATCGCCCGCGAAGAGGACTACGCCGATGTGCGCGGCCTGCGGGATCGCGCGATCCGCCACATCGATGAGGCCATCCGGGCCACCGATCTGGCCTTGCGCGACGCCAGCCGTAGCCTGTAAAGGCAAGGCCGGCGCGTTGTGCACCCCAACGGTGCTGGCCAGCCTGCCCATGCCACCGCCCGCAAGGGATTGACCAAGGAAAGGAACCGCCATGTTGACCGACCTGGAGACCCCGATGCCGAACGATGATGTGGGCTCGCTGCCACCGGCGCAGTGGCCCGAAGCCCCTGGGCGCGTGGCCGCCACGGCCGGGGCGGGCCTGCTGTTGACCACGCTGGCGGCCTGTGGGGGCGGGGAGGGCCAGGCCGGCCTGGCCAGCGGCTCGGTTGAGACCAAGGCCTTGGCGGTGACCGTCGCAGGCCCCAGCGCGGCCGACGCCGGCCGGTTTCTGAGCCAGGCCACGCTGGGCTACAGCCGGGCCGACCTCAACACCCTGATGGCTAGCAACTACAGCGACTGGATCACGGCACAGTTCAATGCCCCGACCAGTCAGGGCCATTGCGATTGGCTCAAGGCCAACGGCTATGCCGATGCCAGCCACATCAACAACACCACCGGTCTGGACAACACCCTGTGGCGCAAGTTCATCAGCTCGGGCGACCCGCTGCGCCAACGCCTGGTGCTGGCCTTGTCAGAGATTTGTGTGGTCTCGGTGCTGGGCATCAATGCGCAGTGGCGGCAGTTCTCCGTGGGGCATTACCTCGACCTCCTGGAGGCGAACGCCTTCGGCAACTACCGCCAGCTGCTGCAAGACATCACGCTGAGCCCGGCCATGGCGTACTACCTGACTTACCGGGGCAACCTCAAAGCCAACCCCAGCACGGGCAGCGAGCCCGACGAGAACTACGCCCGTGAGTTGATGCAGCTCTTCACCATTGGCCTGCTGCAGCTCAATGCTGACGGCAGCGTCAAGACGGGCAGCCACGGTGCGGGCCTTGAGACCTACCAACAAGCCGATGTCAGCGGGCTGGCGCGTGTCTTCACGGGGTGGAACGTCGACGTGGCCGGTTTGACCGCGCCATACCCACCGGATTACCAGATGCGGCCGTTGGTGAACCACGCCAGCAACTACGAGACGGGCAGCAAAAGCTTTCTCGGCACCACCATTGCCGCGGGCACCCAAGCGCTCGATGCCCTCAACACCGCGCTCGACACCTTGTTCAATCACCCCAACCTGCCCCCCTTCATTGGGCGGCAGCTGATCCAGCGCCTGGTCACCAGCAACCCGAGTGCGGCCTATGTGTCGCGGGTGGCCGCTGCCTTCGGCAACAACGGGGTGGGCGTTCGGGGTGACCTGAAGGCGGTCATCCGCGCCATCTTGCTCGACCCGGAGGCCCGCAATGCCAGCCTGGCCGCCTCGCCCAGCTATGGCAAGCTGCGCGAGCCGGTGGTCCGCTTCCTGAATTGGGCACGCGCGTACGGTGCCACCTCGCCATCGGGGCAGTGGGCCATTGGCGACACCTCAGACCCGGCCACCCGCCTGGGGCAAAGCCCCATGCGCTCGGGCTCGGTGTTCAACTTCTATCGGCCCGGCTATGTGCCGCCGGGCACGGCGCTGGCCAGCCAGAACCTGTGCGGGCCCGAGTTCCAGATCACCAACGAATCATCGGTGGCCGGCTATGTGAACTGGATGCAGCGCGTCGTGGCCGGCAGCGGGGCCGGGGATTTGACGGCCGACTACAGCAGCTTGCTGCCCCTGGCCAATGATCCGGCCGCTCTGTTGTCCGAGATCAACCAGGTGTTGGCGGGCGGCCAGGTTTCGGCCGCCACTTTGAACCTGATCCAGAGCGCGGTGGCCACCGTCTCGACCAGCACGCCGGCGGGGCAGCTGCGGCGCATCGAAGCCGCCCTGACCCTGGTGCTGGCCAGTCCTGAGTACATCACGCAAAAGTGAGGCTGTCATGAACCACTTCCCCAAGCTCCATCCCGACAATGCCTCACGCCGGGCCTTCTTGAAGCGCGGTGCTGCCTTGTCCCTGGCGGGCAGCGCCACGCCCTTTGCCCTGAGCCTGGCCGCCATGGGCGAGGCCGCGGCCGCCACTGCGAGCGATTACAAGGCTCTGGTCTGCGTCTTTCTGTACGGCGGCAACGACTACGCCAACACCCTGCTGCCCTATGACCAGGCCAGCTACAACGCCCAGCTTCAGTTTCGCAGCAACCTGGCCATCGACCGCAACAGCCTGAGCCCCTTGCTGCTGCAGCCCGCCAACGCGCTGCCCGGTGGGCGGCAATACGCCCTGGCCCCCGGGCTGGATCCCCTGCTGCCCTTGTTCAACGCCGGCAAGATGGCGGTCTTGCTCAATGTGGGCACGCTGATCCAGCCCACCACCAAGGCCCAGTACACCGCCGGCTCCGTGCCGCTGCCGCCCAAGCTGTTCTCGCACAATGACCAGCAGTCGTTCTGGCAGTCCGAGTCGCCCGAGGGTGCCGTCTCGGGCTGGGGTGGCCGCATGGGTGACCTGTTTGCCGCGGGCAATGGCAATGCCACCTTCACGGCGATCGGTGTGTCGGGCAATGCGGTCTACCTGTCCGGCAAGTCGGCCGTGCAATACCAGATGACCCCCACCGGCTCGGTGCCCGTGGCGGGCCTGCAGTCGCCACTGTTTGGTTCGGCCGCCTGCAGCAGCGCGTTGAATCAACTCATGACCGCCACCCGGGTCCATCTGTTCGAGAACGAGTACGCCCGTGTCGGTGCCCGCTCCATTTCGGCCAACAGCCAGGTGAGCACGGCCCTCAACGGGGTCAGCCTGAGCACCCCCTTCCCGAGCGGCAACAACCTGGCGGACCAACTCAAGATGGTGGCCCGTCTGATCGCCGCTCGATCCACCCTGGGTGCCAAGCGCCAGGTGTTTTTCGTGTCCATCAGCGGCTTCGACACCCATGACAGCCTGCTGGCCGTTCACCCAGGCTTGATGAAGACGGTGGGCGACGCGCTGGGGGCCTTCCACCAGGCCACGGTGGAGCTGGGTGTGGCCAAGCAGGTGACGGCATTCACGGCCTCCGACTTTGGCCGCACCCTGGTCAGCAACAACGACGGCTCCGACCATGGCTGGGGCAGCATGCACTTTGTGGTGGGCGATGCGGTCAAGGGGCAAGGCTTCGTCGGCACCCCGCCCGTCATCGCCAACAACGGCCCTGACGATGTGGGGCAGGGCAGGTTGTTGCCGTCGACCGCGGTGGACCAGTACGCCGCCACCTTGGCCACCTGGTTTGGGGTGTCGGCCACCGACCTGGTCAGCGTGCTGCCCAACATCGGCAACTATTCAACGGGCAATCTGGCCTTCATGGGGGCTTGAGGGCTCGCCCGGCCACCGCGACAACGCTCAGTAGCGCCAGGTCAGTGCCAGCAGCGCCGTATCGCGGTGGCCCGGGCCGGCCAGGGGGCTGTTGGCCAGGCTGCGGTCGGTGAACACCCGACGCAGGTACAGGTTCAGCACCCAGGGGCCGCTCACCGGCAGCTCAATCAGGCCGCCCACATAGGGGTTCAGGGCCGCACCGGGCTGGTAGGCCCGGCCAGCGGCAGCCGCATCGGCGGCCGTGGTGCCCAGGTAGTAGCGGGTGTAGCCCGACGACTGTCGCTCCAGCCCCAGCTCGGGGTACAGCGTGACGCGCCCCAGCGGCAGCTCGGCCAGGTAGCGCGCCTGCACCAGGGTGCCGCCCGAGGCGCCGAAGTCGTGCAGCACATTCACGCCAAAGGCGCCCACCGGGGTGATCTGCAGCGTGCCCAGCCCCAGGGGCACCGGGTCTTTGCGCGCCGACCAACCGCCGCCTTTGTAGCCATCGCTGCGCACCTGGCCCAGCAGCTCCAGATGGCCGGCCCCCAGGGGCAGGGTCTTGATGCCAAAGGTATCGATGCGGGCAAACAAACGCCCTTTTTCGAAGTTCAGATAAGGCACCACGCTGGTTCGGGCCGGCACGCCCTGAATGCAGCTGCCGCCATGCAACACGCCCAGGCCGATGTCGCCGCTGAAGGCCTCGGCGTCAGGCTTAGCGGCTGTGTCCTCACAACGACCGGCCGCTGGCGTCAGCGTGGCCAAAGCGGCCAGCAGCGAGGCCATCAGGGCCCCGGTGGGGCATGGAATTTTGAAGGTGCTTGGTGTGGGCATGCTTTTGATGGTGGGACGCCCGAGCGAGCGTCCGGGACTGGTTGCGGCGCGAGTGTACCCAAGCCCGGCAGGGCGACCATCCAACCAAGGTGTGGCGTGCTTCATGCGGTGACCCACCCGTCTCGCACCCGTTTCCCAACCGTTATCCACCCGTGACCCACCCGTGTGCCACCCTTGCCCTTCACGAAAGGCACCGATTGCTTGTCGCGCAACAAGCAAGGACTATATACTGAAGAATATAACGAACCTGGCGACCATCATGCAGTCAATCCGCTCTGGCATCGTCACGCCCTCCCTCGCCTCGAGGGAGGCGAGGGAGGACAATACGGCGGCCTCATGGGGCGAGGCCTTGATCCCAGCGCCATTCGGGAGACGTCAACCCTTGCCCGTCCTGGACGATGGCAGCGGTAGCGCTGGTGAGCAAACCGTCTGGGTGCGCGCGGCGGTCACTTGCGACACCCAAGCCAGGCCCGCACTTCAGGTCGAGGAATGGGCGCTTGAAACTGTCATGGGCTCAAACGATGTGGTGCTGAGCTTCTTGAGGCCCGATGGCGCTGCCCAGTCCCTCTTGCTGAAAGCGGTGGATGCACAAGACCTGGCGGTTGCATTGCAAAGGGTCGGGCCGCCGGCTGAGCAAGCGTTCAATTAACGCGCCCTAACTCATCCGATCATCTGATCGCGTCTGCTCCAGGCTGGGCAGGTTCTTGGCGAACCAGCCCACACGTTCCGTCTGGCGTGCATCGAACTTGGGGACATAGGGCTTGATGTCCAGCACGGGCGTGCCGTCCAGCATGTCGTTGCCGGCGAAGTGCAGCAAGCGGCCTTCTCGGCGCAGAAGTCGAACCAGGCTCAGACCCAGTCGGTTGGGTCTGGCCGGTGCCCGGGTGGCGAACACACCGTGGCGCTCGTTGTCCAGAAAGGGAACGACCTCCAGGCGCTCAACCTGCACCTGATGCAGATGGGTGATCAGCCAGACAAACTCGAAGCCCTCGATGTCGCGAAGCCCGGCCTCAAAGGCCTCGTGTACCTCCAGGCAGGCCACTTCATGCGGGGCACCAGCCGTTTGGACGGGCATGCCAATGGGGTCGGTGAAGCGGCTGCGCACCACACCGATCGGACGGCATTGAACCGCATCGTCGTTCATGGGCGCAGGAGCTTGAGCAGCTTTTTGAGGTCGGCCCGGGCGGCCAGTTCGGCCTTGGCTTCGATCTCGCGGTAGCGCTTCACGATTTCCTGGCCGACCGCCGTGAGGCTGGTTCCACCGCCTTGGCTACCCCCTGCCGAGGTCATCACCGCGGGCTCTTGAAGGCTTCGGTTGAGCTCGTCGACCAGCAGCCAGGCGCGCCGGTAGGACATGTCGAGCTCTCGCCCAGCCGCAGAGATCGAGCCGGTGCGCTCGATGGCCTCCAGCAGTTGGACCTTGCCAGGCCCAATGGCGATTTCTTCTTCGCGTCGGATTCGGAGCCGAAACTGGATACTGGTCGTCATGGGGCTGGAAGACTCTCTTAGGGGCTGTTGGCTTGGATCCTAACGCAGCCCTAGCCCGGCCGCCACACCAGCCTGAGCCGTCTGGATGGCAAGAGGCCGGCGGTCTCTCGGTTCGGCGGACAGTGGCCTGCCCTGGGTGCCGGTTGGGCGATGGTTCAAGTCAAGGCCCGGCACGGCGGCCGCACCGGGCTGGTGGGCGCATCAATCCAGTGTGATGCCCAGGGCCTTGATCAGCGGCTGCCACTTCTTGCGCTCGCTGTCGATCAGGCGGTTCATGTCAGCGGCGTCGGCCGGGCGGGCCTCCCAGCCGGCATCGAACAGCTTCTGCCGCACGCCGGCATCGGCCATGGCCTTTTGCAGCTCAGTGCCCAGGCGGGCGCCGATCTCCTTGGGGGTGGCCGCCGGCAACACCAGGCCTTGCCAGGTGTAGGCTTCGACCGCGGGGTGGCCCAGTTCACGCGCGGTGACCAATTGGGGCAACTGCGGGATGCGTTCGCCCGACAGGGCCAGCAGGGGAACCACCTTGCCGGCCTTGACCGCGCTGATGCCGCTGGGCAGGTCCAGCATCATCAGCGGCACCTGGTTGCCCATCACGTCCTGCAAGGCTGGGGCACCTCCCTTGTAGGGCACATGCAGCATCTTCACCCCAAACTCACGCTGGAACAGCTCCAGCGCCAGGTGGTGCGGGCTGCCCTGGCCGGCGGTGGCAATGCTCAGCTCGCCGGGGCTGCGCTGCAGCGCGGCCAGCAAGGCCTTGGCGTCGGCCAGGCCGGCCTGGGGCGAGGCCACGATCAGCAGCGGCGAACGGCCCATCATGCCCACGGTACCGAAGTCTTTGTCAGCCGAGTACGGCAGCTTCTTGTACAGCACGGGGTTGTAGATCAGCACGCCGTTGTCGGCCGACAGCATCGTGTAGCCGTCGGCCGGCGAGTGGGCCACGTTGTCGGCGGCGATGGAGGCGCCGGCTCCGGGGCGGTTGTCCACCAGGATGGGCTGGCCAAGCTGGCGCGACAACTGGGCGCCCACGGTGCGGGCCAGAAAGTCGGTGCCGCCACCGGCAGGGTAGCCCACCACCCAGCGGATCGGCTTGGCGGGGTAGCTGTTGGGCTGGGCCTGGGCCTGCCCCAGGGCGAGCAGGCTGGCGGCCGCCAGCGAGAAGGTGGTGAAAAGTCTCCGGGTGCTTGTCATGGTGTCTCTCTTTTTGTGAAGGGTGGCTGGAATCGGAAAACTGAAAGGGCTGCCGGCTTCAGGCCATGCACTGGTACTTGGTGTGCAGGTACTCCTCCAGGCCCTGGCGTGCACCTTCGCGCCCATAGCCCGACTGCTTGATGCCGCCGAAGGGCGCCACCGCGGTCGAGATCAGGCCCGAGTTGATGCCCACCATGCCGTACTGCAGGGCGGCGCCCACGCGCCAGGTCCGGGCCGAGTCGCGGGTGTAGAAATACGCGGCCAGGCCGAACTCGGTGTCGTTGGCCATCTGCAGGGCTTCGGCCTCGGTGTGGAAGCGGAACAGCGGGGCCACGGGGCCGAAGATCTCCTCCTGGGCCAGGCGCATGGCCGGGCTCACCCCGGTCAGGATGGTGGGCTCGTAGAAGGTGCGGCCCAGGGCATGGCGTTGGCCCCCGGTCAGCACCTGGGCGCCCCCGGCCACCGCGTCGGCCACCAGCTCTTCGACCTTGGCCAGCGCCGGCTCGTCGATCAGCGGGCCCTGGCCCACATCGGCCTCCAGCCCGTTGCCCACCTTGAGGGTGCGCACGGCCGCCGCCAGCTTGGCGGCAAAGGCGTCGTACACGCTGTCGTGCACCAGAAAGCGGTTGGCGCACACGCAGGTCTGCCCGGTGTTGCGGTACTTGGAGGCCAGCGCGCCGATCACGGCCTGGTCCAGGTCGGCGTCTTCGAACACGATGAAGGGCGCATTGCCACCCAGCTCCAGCGACAGCTTCTTGAGCGTGGGCGCGCATTGGGCGGCCAGCAGGCGGCCCACCTCGGTCGAGCCGGTGAAGGTCAGCTTGCGCACCAGCGGGCTGGCCGTCAGCTCGGCGCCGATGGGGCGGGCCCCGCCCGTGAGCACGTTGAACACCCCCGCCGGCACCCCGGCGCGCTGGGCCAACTCGGCCATGGCCAGGGCGCTCAGCGGGGTCTGGGTGGCCGGCTTCACGATGATGGTGCAGCCCGCGGCCAGGGCCGGGGCCACCTTGCGGGTGATCATGGCGGCCGGGAAGTTCCAGGGCGTGATGGCGGCGCACACGCCCACGGGCTCACGCGTCACCAGCAGGCGCTTGTCGGGCCAGGGCGAGGGGATGATCTCGCCATACACGCGCCGCGCCTCCTCGGCGTACCACTCGATGTAAGAGGCCGCGTAGGCGATCTCGCCGCGCGCTTCAGCCAGGGGCTTGCCCTGCTCGTGGGTCATCAGCAGGGCCAGATCGTCCTGGTGCTGCAGCATCAGCTCAAACCAGCGGCGCAGGATGCGGGCGCGGTCTTCGGCGCTGCGCTCTTTCCATTGCAGGAAGGCGGCCTGCGCGGCCGCAATGGCCTCGCGGGTCTGTTCGGCACCCACGTCGGGTATGTGGGCGAGCAGCTCGCCTGTGGCCGGGTTGTGCACGGGCAGCGTGGCACCGTTGCGGGCGGCCACCCAGTGGCCATCGATCAGGTTGGCCTGCTTCAGCAGGCTGGGGTCTTGCAGGGTCAGCATGGGCTTGGTGGTTCAGTAGGGGCTGCTGCCGGCCGGTGCGGCAGCCAAGGTGGTTTCGGTGGCAGGCTTGAAGCTGCGGGCCAGGGCGGTGGCGGCGTTCACCAGCAAGGTGGTGTCCACGCCCACGGCCACGAACTGCGCGCCGGCGGCCAGGTAGTGGCGGGCCTGCACCGGGTCGGCCATCAGGATGCCGGCCGCCTTGCCGGCAGCCCGCACCGTGGCAATGCCCTCGGTGATGGCCTGCTGCACGGCGGGGTGGTTGGCCTGGCCGCGGTAGCCCATCGAGGCCGACAGGTCGGCCGGCCCAAAAAACACGCCGTCCACACCCTCCACCTGGGCGATCTCGGCCAGGTGGCTCAGGGCCTCGGTGGTTTCGGCCTGCACCAGCAGGCACATCTCATCGTCGGCCAGGTGCACATACTGCGGCACCTGGTTCCAGCGCGAGGCGCGTGCCAGGGCCGCCCCCATGCCGCGCACCCCGGCCGGGGCATAGCGCATGGCGCGCACCATCTCACGCGCCTGTTCGGCGCTGTCGATCATCGGCACCAGCAGGGTCTGGGCACCCACATCGAGGTACTGCTTGACCAAGGCGGTGCGGCCTTCCACCGGGCGTACCACCGGGTGCACGGGGTAGGGCGCCACGGCGCGCAGTTGCGACAGCACGGTGCGCACATCGTTGGGGCCGTGCTCGGCATCCAGCAGCAGCCAGTCAAAGCCGCAGCCGGCCAGGGCCTCGGCCACGTTGTCGTCGGCCAGGCCGACCCACAGGCCGATCTGGGTCTGGCCCTGTTGCAGGGCGCGTTTGAACAGGTTGGGGCTCAGGGCTTGCATCGTTGGCCTCACACGAAACGGAAAGACACCGAGCCCAGCGGGCCGTAGTCGGCATGGAAGGCATCGCCGACTTTGGCCGCTGTGGGCCGCGTGAACGAACCGGCCAGCACCACGTCGCCCGCGTTGAGCTGCTCGCCGTGCGGGGCGATCTTGTTGGCCAGCCAGGCCACGCCGGTGGCGGGGTGGTTCAGCACGGCGGCGGCCAGGCCGGTCTCTTCGATCACGCCGTTCTTGTGCAGCAGGGCGCCGACCCAGCGCAGGTCCACGTCCAGTGGCTTGACCGGGCGGCCGCCCAGCACCACGCCGGCATTGGCGGCAAAGTCGGAGATGGTGTCGAACACCTTGCGCGGGGCGCCGCTTTCGCGGTCGAACTGCTCGATGCGGGCGTCGATGATCTCGATGGCGGGCACCACGTAGTCGGTGGCCGACAGCACTTCGAACAGGCTCACCTCGGGGCCCTTGAGGGGCTTGCCGAGGATGAAGGCCAGCTCCACCTCCACCCGCGGTGCGATGAAGCGCGCGGCCGGGATGTCGGTGCCGTTGTCAAAGAACATGTCGTCCATCAAGGGCGCGTAGTCGGGCTCGGTGATCTGGCTGGCCATCTGCATGGCGCGCGAGGTCAGGCCGATCTTGCGGCCCTTGATGCGTCGGCCGGCGGCCAGCTCAAGCTTGACCCACTCGCGTTGGATGGCGTAGCCGTCCTCGATCGTCATGGCGGGGTGGCGGGCCGAAAAATGGCGCAACGGGGCACGGGTTCGGCGCGCCTCTTGAAGCTCGCGGGCGAGCGATTTCAGGGTCTCTGGGGACAACATGGGTGTGCGTGCTGGGGGCGGGAGTGGGTTGGGCGAGGGGCTCAGGCGGCGACGGGTGCCGTCAGCGGTTGCACGGGGAAGATGGCGTTGATCTGGCCGGTGCCCGAGCTGGGGAAGAACGGGGTCACCACCTCGACGCCAGCGCTGTAGGCATCCCAGCCCAGGGCGCCCAGCAGCATGGCGGTGTCGTGCATGAAGCCCTCGCCATGGCCCTTGTCGGCGTACTCGGGCAGCAGGGCGCAGAAGGTCTTCCAGTCGCCCTTCTTCCACATCTCGACCACATGGTGATCGAACTCTTCGAGGTAGGGGCTCCACATCTTGTGCATGTATTCTTCGGCCACGCCGTTCTGGGCAAAGCGGTGGCTCAGCGAGCCGCTGGCAAAGAAGGCCACCTTGCCGTCGTAGTCGCGTTCGACGGCCTCACGCATGGCGCGGCCCAGGCGAGCGCTGTCGGCCAGGTTGTGCACCGTGCACAAGGCCGACACCGACACCACCTTGAAGCGGCGGTCGGCGTTCATGTAGCGCATGGGTACCAGGGTGCCGTACTCCAGATTCAGTGTGGTGTCAGAGTGGGCGCGGGTGGGCACGCCGGCCGCTGTGGCCGCCCGGGCCAGCAGATCACCCAAAGCCGGGTTGCCGTCGTACTCGTACGGCATGTTCTTGATGAAGTGCGGCAGCTCGTTGCTGGTGTAGATGCCCTTGAAGTGCGCTGCGTTGTTGATGTGGTAGCCCGAGTTGACCAGCCAGTGGGTGTCGAACACCACGATGGTGTCCACGCCCAGCTCATGGCAGCGGCGGCCGATTTCAAGGTGGCCGTCGATGGCAGGCTGGCGGCAGCCCTTGTGCGGGCCGTCCAGCTCGCTCAGGTACATCGAGGGGACGTGGGTGATCTTGGCGGCAAGCGCGAGTTGGCCCATGGTTGACTCCTTTGGTTGTGACTTCTGACTTGTGACTTGTGTTCGGGGGGTATGCCCGAGCGCGGGCTCAAACTCCCCAGTGGGGGATGTGGTGGCTACCCAGCGAAACGGCGACGTTTTTGGGCTCGCAGAACACCTCGTAGC